>JBBSJE010000442.1:0-3945 GCA_038257535.1 Polyangia bacterium | reverse complement strand
GCGCCAAACAGCTGCCTTTTCGCCCGTTTCCGCCGCCTTTTCACCCCTCGCTCCTCCCCAATTTCAGGGCTTGAAGGGCTTGTTCCCGCGGACTCTCCGGCCCGCCACTCCCCAAAACACCCTTTGAATCACTTATTCACTCCGAGGGACTCTCGATTTGATCGATTCATGGTCACGGGGCGGGCAATGTAGCGTAGGAGTCGCCGGGGCGGTAGTCGGCGCGTCCTAGTCAACGAGCAGCTGGATCAGCAGGTCGCATGGCGAGAAGCTCTTGGGGGTTGCGTTTGAGCAGCTCGTTCACGAGCGGGTGTGCAAACTGTCGCTCTACGGTGACGGCATAAAAGGTTTCGTAAAGGTCCGGCACCACGCAGTACTCGTGCAGCGTGCCAGTCTGCAATTCGTCCCGAACCACCACCGAGGGCAAGAGGGCCACGGCCTGCGTGTCACGGGCGAGCAGACGCATCATGGCCATGTCGTCCACCTCGGCAGCCACGTGCACTTTAAGATCCATTTCATCGCAAAGGGCGTCGAAGCCTGTGCGGATCTCGTTGTTGCTGGTGGGAAGCAGCAACGACACCTTGGCCAGATCGTCGGGAAAACAAAACGGACGCGCGCGAGGCTTGCCCACCAGGCTGACCTCTTGCCGGGCAATGCGACGGCACCGCCAGCCACGCTTCTTGTCGCGGGGCACTGGCTTATTTGTGAGCACCACATCCAGCGTGTGGCTCTCAAGCCGACCCAGCAGATCATCAAGACTGCCGGAGACCAGCCGCAGGCTAACGTCGGGTTGATTCAACAGCGGCGCGATGAAGCTTTCTTGGAAGTTGCGCGACAATGTGGCTACAGCGCCTAGCCGCAACAACTGCGTCCTTGCTGGCCCTGCGCGAAACGTTGCCACAAGCGCGGCGCCTGTCGTGAAGATGTCGTCTGCGAAGCCAAGCACCACGTGCCCAGCTTCGGTGAGGCGCAAGGCCCGACCCTCGCGCTCGAACACGCGATGTCCAAGCTGATCTTCAAGTTGCCGGATCTGCGTTGACAAAGCCGATTGCGAGACGGCGAGCTTTTGGGCCGCGCGCGTCAAATTGCCCTCTTTGGCAACCGCCCAGAAGTGTCGGAGGTGGTGGTAATTCAGGTGCACGTTAGTTCTCTAAAACAGAACGATAGCACCACACTTTTGAATTTTTCAAGAACCTTTGCAAGGTGTACTTCTGCCGCATGGACTTTCTTGCCTTGGCGAACTGGTGGGTGACGCTGGCCGAGTTGGCGTTGCCCGCAATTCCTTTGATGCTGGCCCTGGCGGCGGTCAGCGCGGCTTTGGCACCTGCCAAGAGGGTGCGCGGTCTGCCACAGCAAGTCTCGCGGGTGGCCCTAGGGCTCGCGGTGCTGGTGGCAGTTGGTGCGGCGGCCTCGCCTTTGAAGCTGCGCCTTGTGAACGCTTTTTCCCTAAACCTGCGGCTCGACCTCGTCACCGCCGTGATGCTGATGCTGGTGTGCTTCATTGGCTTGTGCATCGCTCGTTATGCAGAGGCGTATTTGGCAGGCGACCCGCAACAAGCACGCCATGCACGCTGGATGCTGGCCACGCTGGCGGCGGCCACGGCCGTGATTGTCACCAACAACCTTTTCGTGCTTGTGCTCGCGTGGACGGCAATGAGCCTTAGCTTGCACCAACTGCTGACGCTTTATCAGCAACGGCCGCAGGCGTTGATAGCCGCACACAAGAAGTTCCTGATTAGCCGGCTTGCAGACGTGTGTCTGGCGGGGGCGCTGCTGTGGCTCTCGGCAAGCGTGGGCAGCCTCGAATTTCATGATCTGGAGGCGTATGCGCAGACCTCCTCGGCCTTGCCTGTCCAGGTGCACATGGCCTGCCTCTTGTTGGCGATTGCCACATGTTTGCGCTGTGCCCAGCTGCCATTTCATGGCTGGCTGATTCAGGTGATGGAGGCGCCAACGCCGGTCTCTGCGCTTTTGCACGCCGGCGTGGTGAACATAGGCGGTTTCTTGATGATCAGGCTCGGCGCCTTGATGTCGCACGCGACAGCCGCGCAAACCCTGCTCATCGTCGTGGGTTGTGCCAGCGCTGCCTTGGGTGCTCTTGTGACAACCACGCGCGGAAGCATCAAAGTGGCGTTGGCTTGGTCCACGTGTGCGCAGATGGGCTTCATGTTGGTGCAGTGCGGTTTGGGGGCCTATCACATGGCGCTTCTGCACCTTTTGGCCCACTCGCTGTATAAGGCGCATGCGTTCTTGGGCTCCGGCAGCACGGTGGAATCCTGGCGCGCGCGAACGCTCGTTCAACCGGCGCGCGCTTTGACGGCAGCATCGCTGGGGCTAGCGGGGCTCGCCGGGGTGGGGTTGGTGGCGCTCACGGCAATGGCGGTCGGCGTCTCCCTTTCGCATCAACCTGTGACGTGGGTGATGTTCACGGTGCTGGGCTTTGCGCTGGCGCCGCTTGTCGTGCGCGCGGTTCAACGCGGACAACGCGCGTTTGCGAAGCTGCTCTTGAGCGCGATCGTCATCAGCCTCATCTACTTTCAATTGCACAAGCTTTTCGCTCATGTGGTGACGGAGGTTACCGCGCCGGCGCTGTGGCAGGTGGCGCTGGTGGTCACGAGCTTCTGCGGCCTGTTTGTGGTGCAGCTGCTGCTGCTTGATCGCCGCTTTGGAAGCTTAGGTCAGCGAATTTATCCATACGTCAACGCGGGCTTCTTTCTCGATGAGTTGTTCACCCGCATGACCTTTCGTTTGTGGCCGGCAAAGTTGCCAGCGCGCAACGTCAACCTCGAAACCACCCGTATTGTGGACCCCTTGGGAGTTTGAGCCATGAAGTCGAACGCCATCAGCAAAGACGTGCCCTCGTTACAGCAGTCCCTCGATCGCGCTTCGGCGCGCATCGCGCCTACGTGGCCGCTTGACCGATTCATCGCGGTAAATCCCTTGTGGGGCTTCACTGACATGCCACTGCAACAGGCAGCAAGTGTGCTCGCAGGGCTGTGTGGTTCGCGCATGCTCATGCCCCGAAGCTGGTACAAAGCGCGCTGTGACGATGGCACCTTCGGTGCAACCGACATCGAAGCGGCCATCGACGAACGGGGCGAAAGGATAAGCACGCAGGCGGTCGAGGCGATTGCCGACGCCGATGATCCAGCGCCTAGCGTGCGCGCACGCTTTGTCGACGTGATGGACGCGCATCGCAACCTGACAACACAGCCCTCATGGCGGGACTTCGTTGTGCAAAACATCAGCCAGCATTGCGCCACGCATTTCGACAACGGACAATCACAAGCGCCTGCCCCGAAGACGCAAGGGCTTTACGCCGCCTGGCGTGACCACGCGATCATCGACCGAGGCGCAGGACTGCTGATGGGCTTGTCCAATCTGCGTGAGATTGCGAAGCAGCTTCCGCAGCACCCCGAACTTGCGATCGCATTGGCGCTTGCGGAGTTGGATGTGGAGCCCCTTGACCAGGAAGCTTACCTGGCCAGCTTGCTCCTTGACGTGGGTGGCTGGGCCGCCTGGTGCGCCTACTTGCGCTGGCAAAGCCGCTTGGCGCAAAGTGACGACGACAACATAGTCGAACTTTTGGCCATTCGGCTGGCCTGGGAGTGGCTGTTGTTCCGCGCGGCAGAGCCCAAGGTTTTGGCGCATTGGCGAAACGCGAAAGTGGCGTGGACCAAAAACGAGGGAACCAAGGCGGGTGCGCAGGACAAGGACTGGATCCTGCAGCGGGCGGTTGAAATCGCCTATCAGAAGCGGGTGGCGCGTGCTTTCCTTGAAGGCAACGCGGAATCCAGCCCGCAGCGGCCTTCGCTTCAGGCGGTGTTCTGCATTGATGTGCGGTCCGAGGTCTTCCGGCGGCATCTGGAAGCCCAGTCAGCTCAGATAGAAACTCGAGGTTTCGCAGGCTTCTTTGGCGTGCTTCTCGACTGGCAATCCGAAGACGGG
>JBBSJE010000441.1:0-3991 GCA_038257535.1 Polyangia bacterium | reverse complement strand
TTTGTTCACCTCGCCCAACACCGCCAGGCGACGGCTGTTCCATTCTTTGACGTGAATGGCAACCTGTGGGTTGCGCAGGTACTCTTCGCGCAAGCGGCTTGTAATCAACTCATGGACTTCTTCCACCAGCAGCCCGGCGATTCGGAGGCTTCCCGCAAACGGAAATTGTATGTTGCCATCCGGGCCCACGCGGTACTCGCCCGAGATCTCCTCTTCCCCCACCACGCGGACCTCGATGACGTCGTCGGAGCGCAGGCGATTGTCGGCCTTAGGTGTTTCGGCGAAGTGAGAGGGGTTTTCTTTTTGCGCGGGTGAATGGGTACACCCCCACGACACCAGGGCCATTGCAAAAACCGCTGCGAACTTTGGGAGCTTTGACAAGGTTTTCTGCATGAGTCAGATGACCGGTGATGCCCCTGGCGGTCGCTCGGGAACGGGGAACGCTGGCTGGACAGGCATATCGCTGTTGGGAATTGGCTTGTCCGTGACCAAAACACTGTTGGGCCCTTGAAAATCGGCCTGTGTGGGGCAGCCAGCGGCCTCTTCGCTGTAGTGCAAAGCTGCCTGATGGGCGTTCGCAAGCAGGCCAAAGTTACGAAAGGCGGAAGCGGTCTCTTTGGCGATCACCGCGGCGTTAAAACGTCCCATGGCGCTGCCTGCCAGCAGCCTGTGGTTCTGAACCTGAAACAGCTTGTCCATGAGGCAGTTCAGCCGAAAGGGATCCGATCGCTTTTGCGCCTCCGAAACCAAGCCGCGCACCTGGGTCAACAGCGCCTCAATCTTGGCGTGGTATTCGAAGGCGACCGAAACCAGTTCATCTGGCGAAAGATGGGGCCGCTCCTTCACAACCTCGGGTGCAAACGGTTGTGCAGGTGGCTTGGGAGGCTTCCGCCTGCGCTTGACGTTGGGTTTCTTTTTGATGATGGGCTTCAGCTCAACCTTCTTCACGGCCCGCTCTCTTAGCGGGGCCAACGCTCCTGGCGCGGCCATAGCTTGCGAGCTTGTGCTCACCAGCACGACCAAGAAGAGCACGTTGAGTGGCAGACGAAACATGTTGCGTTTATGGAAACTCTTGGAGGAACCCCGTTCCAGCGTAACATGAGGCCATGGGTCCTCTTCACAAGGCCTCATGTAAGTTCACGTCAGATTTGGCAAAAAAATGAAGCGTGTTTTGATGCTTTGTCCGGTTCCTGCCACCGCGGCGGCCACGCGATTTCGCTTGCAGCAGTTTGTGCCCTATTTGAACGACGTAGGCATTGCCGCCACCATCAGGCCATTTCTTAATGCGAGCGAGTTATCTATGCTTTATGCACCTCAGCAGCCGGTTGCGATGGCAAAGATGGCCTGCGCGGCCTTATGGCGAAGGCTAGACGACCTCGTCACGGCCAACCAATGCGATCTTGTCGTCATTCAGCGCGAGGCCGCATTGGTGGGCCCCCCAGTGATTGAATGGGCTATGACCCGGGCGCTGCGTGTGCCCATGGTTTTCGATTTCGACGACGCCATCTGGGAACCCTACGTATCGCCAACCTACGGGCGTTGGCTGCCTCGTTTGGTGAAAATGCCGCAGAAAACCAACTATACGCTGCGGGTGGCCCGACAGGTGGTTGCGGGCAACGAACATCTAGCCGCGTACGCCCGCCGCTACAATGCCAACGTGACGATTGTGCCCACGGTCGTTAACACCGACATATTCGAGCCCGGCGCCAAAGCCAATCAGGTTCCGGTGATAGGCTGGATAGGCACCCACTCCACAGCACCCTACCTACAGAATCTCGCGCCCGCTTTGCAACGGCTTGCACGCAAGCACGCATTTGTCCTGCGTGTGGTTGGCGGTGATGTGGCTATACCCGGCGTGACCACTGAGGTCCGGTCATGGAGCTTAGAGCGCGAGGTCGCCGACTTCCAATCCCTCGACATCGGCCTCTATCCCATGGTTGATGACGCTTGGTCACGTGGGAAGTCGGGCTTCAAAGCCGTGCAGTACATGGCCTGTGGGGTCCCGGTTGTGGCGTCGCCTGTCGGCAGTGTGTTGGGAATCATCGACGCTGGCCAAAATGGGTATCTTGCAAAGTCAGACGATGACTGGGTTAGGCTGCTTGGGCTTCTCTTGGAGGACACTGACCATCGTCGTCGCATGGGTGCGGTGGGCCGAACCACTGCGGTTTGTGATTGGTCGTTGCGAAAGTTTGCGCCTGTTTTCGCCGATGTCCTCATTCGTGGGATGGCGTAAGGCGTTCAGCCTTCGCCTCGTGACTGCACGAACTAGAGGTTGGAAGGCTCATGAAATATCTAATCACCGGGGGCGCTGGGTTCATTGGATCGCATCTGGCGGAAGCCTTGCTCGCACGCGGGGACGAAGTTTGCGTTGTTGATGATCTATCGACGGGAAGCATGCGCAACCTGGCTCCGCTCAAAGGAAAGCCGGGTTTTGAATATGTGATCGACACGTGCTCCAACTATTCTTTGATGGCCGAGCTGGTTGACTCTTGTGATCAGATCTTTCACCTTGCCGCCGCGGTGGGCGTGAAGTTGATCATCGAATCCCCGGTGCGCACGATCGAGACGAACGTGCGGCTTACCGAGATCTTGCTGACTTTGGCCAGCAAGAAAAAACGGCCCATACTCGTGGCCTCCACGAGCGAAGTTTACGGTAAGAGCGAGCGCATTCCGTTTCGTGAAGACGGAGATCTCGTGTTGGGTGCCACCTCGAAAGGTCGATGGTCTTATGCCTGTTCGAAAGCCATCGACGAGTTTCTTGCCATCGCCTACTTCAAAGAAAAGCGCTTGCCCACCGTGGTGGTAAGGCTGTTCAACACGGTGGGGCCACGGCAAACGGGTGCCTATGGAATGGTGATTCCTAACTTTGTTCGCTCGGCGCTGATGAGAAGACCCATTTCGGTTTTCGGCGACGGGGAGCAATCGCGGTGTTTCACTCACGTCCGCGAGGTTGTTGGAGCCTTGATGGGTTTGATGGCCAATGAGGCTTGCTACGGCGAGGTGTTCAACGTAGGCAACACTCAGGAGGTCAGCATGCGGACTTTGGCCGAAAAAGTGCGCAACGCTTGCGATTCACCTTCCGAGATTGTGTACGTGCCTTACCACGAGGCTTACGAAGAAGGGTTTGAGGACATGCGGCGGCGGGTTCCAGACATTTCCAAGATCGAGGCCGCCATTGGTTGGAAGCCACACATCGGCCTGGACCAGCTTTTGGACGACGTGGTGGTGTTCATGAAGCAGGACCTGGAGTCTACTGTTGGCAGGTTACGCGCTTAGCTTCGGTTTGGCGCTGCTCGCGGTTGTGCCGCTCACCTGGGTGGTGCGGCAGCTTGCGCGTTGGCGCGGTTGGGTGGCGAACCCGCGCCCTGACAGGTGGCACAGAAGGCCCACGGCGCTGTCGGGCGGCATCGCCATTTTTGCGGCATTTTTGCTTTCATATTTGATACGCAGACCGGCGCAATTGGATGGCGATGCGCTCATTGTGATCTGTGGCGCCAGCATGTTTGGGTTGGGCCTGATAGACGACTTCTTTCCTCTTAAGCCCTACGCCAAGCTGGTGGGTCAGATCGTTATTTCCACTGCGCTTACCACCGGAGGCATGCGGCTTCACTTCCTGCAGCCTGAGTTCCTAGATCAAATCTTCAGCGTGTTTTGGCTGGTGGCCATCACCAATGCGTTCAACCTGCTGGACAATCTGGACGGTCTGGCAAGCGGCGTAGCGGCCATTGCGGGGGGCTTTCTGGTGTATTTTTGTCACGCGGCCGGTCAACATGAAGCTGCGCTGCTTGCTGCTGCCCTCAGTGGTGCAGCGCTGGGCTTCTTGGTTTGGAACGTCAACCCGGCCTCAATCTTCATGGGTGATTGTGGCTCCCTGTTCATGGGGTTCATCTTGGGCAGTATGGGGATGGCTACCACTGCGCCCGGCATCCGAAGAAACGTTGTGGCGATGTTGGCTGTGCCTGTGTTTGTGCTGCTGATCCCGATCATCGAC
>JBBSJE010000440.1:0-4023 GCA_038257535.1 Polyangia bacterium | reverse complement strand
GCCCTCGCGGCCAAGTCCATCAGCGAAACTGCATTCTTGAAGAGCCGGGTGCGGTAATCCCGCACGCCCGGATCTGTGGGGGCCCTGGGTGCGTAAGTGCCCAGGGCTACCCGAGGTGCTCTGATTTGACTTTTGTCCTTGGGTGAGATTAGCTTGTCTATGACTTAAATAAGTGCACCCCCCAGGGGTGACATACAACACGCCTCGTCTTGGTTACGTTTCTTCTGGAAATTATGTCTCTGTGGGAGGACCTGGAATGAATTTCAAACTTTCTTTTGCTGGTTGCTTGCTGGTGGCCGCTTCAGCCTCATCTTTTAGCATTGCGTCTAACGATGGGTCGGCTGCAAATGCAGACAAATTCGTAGACAGCGTGCTGTCGGTTGTTCAAGGCACTGATGGCCACTTGTTACAGGATGCAGGGAAGGCGGAATTTCAATCTCGTGCAGCAATTCGTGATCTGGTTCGGAGGCTTAGGCCCGATCGCGAAAAAAACACATTGAGCGATCTGTCTCGTGATTTTGAGGATGCTGCTTGCTTAAGACGCCCTAGAAGCGAAGTGGCTGCCCTCGCATTCGCTGCGACCCTTCTTGATGGGACGATACTGACGCCTGCTTTGATTGATTGCCTGATAGGCGAGGAGGATCTCGAAGACGTGGCCACCTGGGATGCGCTTGAAGCATGGCAAAGTTCTGGGATGCCGCTTACCGATCAAGTCAAGAGTCTAGCTGCCCACGCCAAAGACACCCGTACGCATATCCGTTTGTTGTCAGCACACGAGTCTGCGGAATTTTCCAGAGCGATGACAGTTGACCGCGTCATCAACGCACATTGATCACCAAGGAACAGAAGATGAACAACAAGAAATGTATTCTCCTAGGTGTTCTCGCAGGTAGCCTTTTTTTCGCCACTGAAGGTCATGCACTCACCGTCGTAAACCCTCCATCCAGTTGGGGTTCAGATGGCGTTATTGCTTTGGTAGGAAAGTTCGTAGGGAAAACGCAGGTTCCGCTGGTGGTATACAAGAACCGCGTCAACGGCAGCTGTAGCGTGGTCCAATTGCCGAAAGGAGCTGGGACTGATCCGCCCCTAGCTGATCATGTTCGTGTCAACGGGGCGGGCGGTGCCGACATAATCAGTGTCTCGCGTGGCGGCTCGGTGACTTGTGGCAATGTAACCTGGCCTCTATCCTTTGACGAGATTGATCGGGGTGGATTTTACCTTCAAGCTGATGGTCTTGGGGGGGACGACTACATCGTGACTTGGTACGGGCTTCCCAATCACATATTCGGAGGTGATGGCACCGACTCGCTGATGTCTACCAATGAGCGAGCTAGTTTGCATGGCGGCACAGGAGCTGACGGATTGCGCGCCTGGAATTCGATGTTTCTTGGGGGGGATAGGTATCTGGATGGCCAATCTGGAAATGACTGTTTAGAGAGCAACAATGGTTCGAGTGGCGGCCCAAAAGCTCAAATGTACTGTGGGCCCGACTCGGATGAACGATCAACGTTTGGCGACGCAAGCGCACAAGTTCATCACAACTGTGAAAATCCAACTGGCAACCACTGCGTATGCTTGATGGTAGGAATCGAGTGCTCGACGAACTCTGAATGCTGCTCTTCGACTTGCAGTGGTGGTTTTTGCACATCATTCTTTTAGTGGCGCAATGAGCCGGCGGTAAGCTTGACCAGGTTAGCTGCGTGCATGTCAGGAGGCGTATCATGTTCTTGCCATTGCGGAGATTTGTATTTATCGGTGCCACGGCCAGTTTGCCTTTGGCATTAAGCTGCGCCTCTGAGACACAGAGCGGAAGCGATGCAGCATCAATGCCGCAGCCTTCAATCGACGCGAGCGGGGCAGGTGACATTGCCTTTTCGGGGGTTGATGCTGGTAATATCGATAGCCTCCAAGGGACTGCTGCAGCGCCTTCGCGGTTAATCGTTTTTGTCCACCCCTTCGGGATGCTTGATGAGGCTTTCACACTCGCAAAGCCAACCATCGAAGCCACCAGCGAACAGGGCTGGTCAATCGACCTAACTGCAGGTGCCGGACCGTTAAGCCGCACGTTGCAACCCCTTGCCGCGCTTCGAGATCATCTAACGGTTGTTGCGGGCATGGCAATGTACACAAACTTTGCAGCCAACGGCATGCGGCCAGATATGCTGCTGACCGGCCAGAAGCAGTCGGTCTATTCGGATCGAATGTTTAAGGCAAGTGGCCCCTCGATGGATTGGTTAGTTGCCCAGCACAACAAATCCGAATCCGGCGTGCCTCTCGTGGTTGTCGGTCGCCCGCCTTCAGGATCTTTTTCCTTCGATGCACAGGGAACAATGATTCCCGCAAAGGAGTCGCCTCAGGCGGCATATGTTGAGTTGTTTCCGAACGGGACCTTAGCGGCAGCTTGCCAAGCGGGGTCGTTGCCAGCGGCAGTTTCAGTGTCATCCCTGCGGCCGCTGGGAGAATGGGTTGATCGCATGATCCCTGTGCTAACAAGTGCTTTCCGATGCGACCGGACACGCGTGTTTACCTTGGCGCCACCATTGCCTTCAAACGAGGAACTTGGTATTGGCCCTGGAAGCTTGGACCAGGACTTCGCGGATCGGGTGGGGCCACCAGGCACAACCAACCAAGTTCACCTTCGCGCCCGCGAGGCTATGGCGAAGTACAATGCCTACTTGGCAGAGCAGGTAGCAAGAATTGCCAATGCCCTTGAGGCTGTGCCTGAAAAGCAGGCAACATTGTTGGACCACAGCTTGATCGCCTGGATGAGCCAGGAGGGGCAACCCGGCCACCGAAGCATTCCTTGGCATTTGGTGCTTGTGGGTGGCAAGGGCATGGGGTTGAACACGGGCCGGTACCTTCAGTTGGCGCAAACCCACTTGGTGAACGAAGGTGGCAGCGAGCAAATGGCGGGGCCACCACACAATCAGGCTTTGGTAAGCCTTGCACGTCTGTTTGGTTTGGACACCACCACGGTGGGCCTATCTGAGTTCAGCGTATCTGCGGGCACCAAAGTGGCCGCGAGCGGTGGCATCCTGGGGCTTTGATCTGCAGATCCTCGCTCGGCGCATCTGTTTTGAACACCGTTAAAGCTGTGATGCTGAACGCCAGGCGATGCCGCCCGCAACGGCTGTGGGGCCTCTAAATCCCATGCTCCACGAATGATTGAATTTTTCAGCAAGGCCGTCAAGCTCCTCCGGCCCCATGCTGAATCTCATTTTCGCACTGCTTGCCACAGCAAGGTCGAGCCTCAAGCCTCAACGTGAACTGGCCCTGGAAAACCTTGCGCTTCGCCAGCAGTTGGCCGTTTTGCAGCGCAGAAACAAGCGGCCCTTGTTCCCTCAAACCCTTTCCTCGTGAGTCCAAAAACACCCTTTGATTTGACTATTGTCTCGAGGCCACGGAAGCATGCTGCAGACCCTTGAACATCTAGACGTACGTGAAATTCGTCTTGATCGGCCTCCCGTCAACGCCCACGCGTTCATCGGGATACGCCCCGCGCCAGCCCCAAGACACGGCGCTTTACAAGGTGATGCAAGCTCACCTTCGCACCTTCTTGCAGACGTGGCAGGACGATGCTCAGCATCGTAGATGAAGTCAACGGTCGCCATGTGCACCCTCCTGCTCGTCGAGCGCATCGAGGATCGGGCACACGCTGGCCCCCCTTCAGCAAGCCTCGGTACCGCCAAATCGTTGGCTGCCTGCGATTCAAGCTACGGGGTCGCTAGCCTTTTCCCCGGCGGGTTTGCCTCCCGCTGAACATGCCAGCCTTCGCTGGACGCACTGATATCCGAAAGCCTAAGGCGATTCCGCGCAACCACCGTGCTGCTGGCGCCGATGTCCCTGGGTGGAGCAAGCCACAGCACGCCGCCACTTTGCCGCCTGTGGGGGCCGGCGCATGAACGAAGGCGCCGCCAACCTGGTAGACC
Organism: Polyangia bacterium; assembly: GCA_038257535.1. GTDB lineage: Bacteria > Myxococcota_A > Polyangia > Fen-1088 > Fen-1088 > JAGTJU01. The sequence goes on along the minus strand of JBBSJE010000440.1, from coordinate 94 downwards.
ACGTGCTGCCCACGGACGTTGCCATTCGCCAATGGGTGCTCACCTTGCCCTTCGCGCTGCGCTTCCCGCTGGCGTTCGACGCGCGTCTGCTGGG
>JBBSJE010000439.1:0-4068 GCA_038257535.1 Polyangia bacterium | reverse complement strand
TTTATGCAGGCGAGCGCATCTTGTAGCCCACATGCCGAACCGTTTCGATCATGTCCGCGCCGGGACCCAGTTTCGACCGCAAACGCCGAATGTGGATGTCCACCGTGCGTGTGTTGCCTGTGTAGCGGTAGCCCCAGACACGCGACAGCAGCTGTTCGCGCGTGAACACGCGGCCCGCGCCCGTGGCCAAAAACTTCAACAACTGAAACTCTTGCCGCGGCAGCTTCAAGGGGCGTCCACGGTAATTCACCTCCACAGCCACAGTGTCGATCATCAAGTCGCCCAACTTGATGCGACCAGCAGCTCGGAAGGACGACAGGCGCCAATCCAGCTGACGAACCCGGGCGTAGAGCTCAGGCCCCACGATGGGGGACAATACGAAATCGTCAATGCCCAGCTCGGGGTCGAGCCCTGGCAGACGTGACACCTCTATGCATAGGAGCACGGGCACGTCAGCCACAGAGCTGGTTTGGCGGACGTGTTTTACGGCCGCGCGCCCGATCTCCAAGTGGGCACCGGCGTCGATGACCACCACCGACGGGCGCACCTGCTCGATGTCGTCGGGAAGTTCGTCGAGATCGAAACCCACCGGGACCACATCGCAGCCTAACTCGCGCAGTGCGGCGGCTGGGGAATGTTCCTCTTTGAAGGCATCGGACGGTTTTGAGGTGACAACGACCGCTCTCATGTATGAAACATCGCAAAGTTGACGGCGAAATCAAGTGTAATTTCAGGCCTCAAGGAAGATTTCATGTTTCGTAACGAAACAATGGTCCGATAGGTTAACGGAATGTTGCCAGTGTGTTTCGCACCAGAAAAATCGCAGGCTGGGGTCCTAAGCTGATTTACAGGTGAGATTTGTAGGTGCTAGCTTGTTCAACTCCCCAACCCTCTTTGACGTAGGCCGTCATAAACGGCTTTCGTTTTCTCCCCATTTCAGATGAACAGCACTCCCGAAAAGCAAGGCCTGTACGATCCCGCAAACGAGCACGACGCCTGTGGCGTTGGCTTTGTCGTGGACATGCATGCGCGTAAGTCCCACAAGATCATTGAAAACGCCTGCGAGGTTCTGAAGAACCTAGGCCACCGCGGTGCTTGTGGCTGTGAAGAGAACACAGGCGATGGCGCGGGCATTTTGTTGCAGGTCCCCGATAAATTCTTCCGTGCACAATCCGACCTCACCGGCATCAACTTGCCTGCCGAGTCTCAGTACGGCGTGGGCATGGTGTTTTTGCCCGCCGACGACGCCGAGCGCGACTTGTGTGAACGCTTCATTGAGCAAGCCGTAGGCACTGAGCACCAGCACTTTTTGGGCTGGCGTGTGGTGCCCACCGACAATTCGATGATCGGCAACTCGGCCAAGGCGTCTGAGCCCACCGTGCGCCAGTTCTTCATTGGACGTGGTGGCGATGTTCCTGATCAAGAGGCGTTCGAGCGCAAACTGTTCTTGATTCGCAAGACCGCGGAAAAGCTGGTGCGCGAAAGCCACCTGATTCACCGCGAGATCTTCTACATCTGCAGCCTGTCGTCCAAAACCATGGTGTACAAGGGCATGCTGACTTCAGATCAGCTGCCACAGTACTACCCCGATCTGATTTCGCCCGACATGGAGTCGGCATTGGCGTTGGTGCACTCGCGCTTTTCCACCAACACCTTCCCCAGTTGGGCCCGCGCCCATCCTTACCGGGTGGTGGCGCACAACGGTGAAATCAACACTTTGCGCGGCAATGTCAACTGGATGCGCGCGCGCGAAAGCGTGCTGGAATCGCCGCTATTTGGCGACGACGTCCAGAAGCTGCATCCCGTGATCGACGAAAGCGGCAGCGACTCGGGCATGCTCGACAACGCCCTGGAATTGCTGTGGATGGGTGGCCGCCCGCTGTCGCACGCCGTAATGATGATGGTGCCTGAGCCCTGGCGTGGCGATGACGCCATGACGGCACAGAAGAAAGACTTCTACCGCTTCCACAGCTGCATGATGGAGCCGTGGGACGGACCCGCCGCCATTTGCTTCACCGATGGCAGCATGATTGGCTCGGTGCTTGACCGCAACGGCTTGCGCCCCTTGCGCTATTACGTCACCAAAGATGGTTTGGTGGTGATGGCCTCCGAAGCGGGCGTGATTCCCAGCATCGCGCCTGAAGACGTGGTGCAAAAGGGCCGCATTCAGCCCGGCCGCATGTTCTTGGTGGACACCAAAGAGCACCGAATCATTCCCGACGACGAGATCAAAACCAAGTACGCCTCCCAGCATCCCTACGGAAAGTGGATGGAGGAAAATTTGGTGGCCTTGTCATCGCTGCCGCAAGGCGCGCCGGCGATCGAGCCCGATCACGAAACAGTTGAGCTTCGGCAAGAGGTTTTCGGCTACACAACCGAAAGCCTCAAGCTGATCACGCCCATGGCTGAGCTCGGGCAAGAGGCCATTGGTTCCATGGGAACCGACACCCCACTGGCGGTGCTTTCGAACAAGCCGCGCCCACTTTACGACTACTTCAAGCAGCTGTTCGCGCAGGTCACCAACCCACCGGTGGATGCCATTCGCGAAGAGCTGATTATGGACATCGGCACCAGCATTGGCGCCGAACGCAACCTGTTTGATCCCAAGCCCGAATCGGCCCATCAGATCGAACTCGACAGCGCCATTGTCTTGAACCACGAGCTTGAAACGCTTCGCGCGCTCGACGGCTCGGCAGCCAGCCGGGGCTTCAAGTCAACCACGTTGAACATGATTTACCCCGTGTTGGGCGGCGGCAAGGCGTTGGAAAAAACGCTGGAAACGCTGTCTCGCGAGGCCGAAAAAGCCGTGGACGACGGACACGACATCATCATCTTGTCGGACCGCAAGCACGATGAAACCAATGCACCCATTCCCGCCCTGCTGGCTGTGGGCGCGGTCCATCATCATCTGCTGCGCAAGGGCACCCGAACGCGCACGTCGCTTGTGGTGGAAAGCGGAGAGCCACGCGAAGTTCACCACTTCTGCTTGCTGATAGGCTACGGCGCCAGCGCCATCAACCCTTACCTGGCGTTTGAGAGCCTGCACGACCTGGCGCGCGCTGGGCGTTTGAAAACCGAACCTGCGTACGCCGAGAAAAACTTCATTAAGGCGGTGAACAAGGGCGTCACCAAGGTGCTGTCGAAAATGGGCATCAGCACCGTGCAAAGCTATCACGGCGCTCAGGTTTTCGAGGCCATTGGGCTGTCGTCTGATCTGATCGAAAAGTACTTTGCCGGAACCGCGTCGCGCGTGGGCGGCATTGCGATCGACGTGGTGGCCGAAGAAGTGCGGCGGCGCCACGCCCGCGGTTTCGTTCCCGGGCGCAAAGTTGTGCGCTTGGGGTTGGCCCCCGGGGGCGAATACCAATGGCGCAAGGACGGTGAGTACCACCTCACCAACCCGCAAACGATTCACAAGCTGCAGTACGCGGTTCGCACGGGCAATTACGAGGCCTACAAAGAATACGCGGCGCTGATCAACGACCAATCCCGCACGCTGTGCACGCTGCGTGGGCTGATGCAGTTCCGTCAGGCGCGCAAGCCGGTGCCGATCGAAGAGGTCGAAACGGTAGAGACCATCGTCAAGCGCTTCAAAACCGGCGCGATGTCGTACGGCTCGATCAGCAGCGAAGCTCATGAAGCTTTGGCGGTGGCCATGAACCGTCTGGGCGGTCGCAGCAACACCGGTGAGGGCGGCGAAGATCCGGAACGCTACAAGCCCATGGCCAATGGGGACTCGAAGCGCAGCGCCATCAAGCAAGTGGCTTCGGGGCGTTTTGGGGTCACCAGCGATTACCTGGTTAACTCAGACGAGATTCAAATCAAGATGGCTCAGGGGGCCAAGCCCGGTGAGGGCGGTCAGCTTCCTGGCACCAAGGTCTACCCTTGGATCGCAAAGGTGCGGCATTCAACGCCGGGCGTGGGTTTGATCTCGCCGCCACCCCACCACGACATCTACTCCATCGAGGATCTGGCCCAGCTGATCCATGACTTGAAGTGCGCCAACAACAAAGCCCGCATCAGCGTGAAGCTGGTGGCCGAAGTGGGCGTGGGCACCATCGCGGCCGG
>JBBSJE010000438.1:0-4083 GCA_038257535.1 Polyangia bacterium | reverse complement strand
GTAGAGTTCCTCGTCACGAATTTGTGCCCTTGGAGGTGCGTCACCGCGCCTACGATGACCGCCCGCTGCCGATCGGCGAGCAATTGTTGCCGCGAGCACGGGCGATCCTGCAAGACGTTGCCGAAGCAAAACGGCAACTCAGGAACGGGCCAGGGGGGAGGTAAAGCGGCTCGGGCTAAATTTGCTGCAGTCTTAGGTCACGTCGTCAAGATCGGCGCCGAAGAGCAGGCCCACGTTGAACTCGATGGCGTCGAATGGCTCGGCTCGGACGTGCTCGTGGGCCTGAACAACCATCACGTTCACGTACCCTTCGGCCGAGTTGCGATACACCGCCAAGGTCTGCGTATCGGGATCCACGATCCAATAGTGCGGTACGCCGGCATTGTGGTAGCGCCACATCTTCAAGATCGTCTCGTTCGAGGCGTTCGAACGGGAAAGCGTTTCGCAAACCCAGTCCGGGCGTAAGGTAATGGGGCGCCCCTGGGGCGGTTCGGGGGCGCGATCGCGGCGCCAGCCGGCAAGGTCTGGACGGAAGCCATCATCGCCAAGCTGGATATCGACCTCTCCGACGATCCACCAGCCGCCGGGATGGTCCCCCCCACCTCTGCGATGAAAGCGAGGTCGCAAGATGGTGGCCAGCCCAAATTGAGCAGCTGCGTGGCGGAAATCGGGCAGGGCTTTCTGCACGAACGTGCCTGCGAAAAGTTCCAAACGCGCCGCCTGTGGCTGTGCGAGCCAGTCCGTGATCGTAGAGTTGGACTTGGGCTTGGCTGTCTCGCTCATGGGTGCCTAACAGCATAACAGCTTCTGCGCGGGCAATACTTGCCTTGTCGCATCAGAGCACCGCGCACGCTCGCGCACTGGAAACTAGGACTACAGGCGACAGGCACGCCGCGTTGGCTGGGCTTAAACTGGACTTTCCCAGCACAGGTTAAAAGCCGTTGCACTGCTAACGCGTCAGCACGTCGCAACCATCGGGGGTCACGAGAACGGTGTGCTCGAATTGCGCGCTCCATTGCCGGTCTTTGGTCACCAGCGTCCATCCATCTTCCCGAGTTTCTACGTCGGCAGAGCCCGCTGCGCTGATAAGATCTCAGTCATGAGCCGCGCACAAACACTCATCGACGTTCTGGGCTTGCAGCCACATCCTGAACGCGGGTATTACGCCGAGACCTTCCGTGCCGCGGCCACGGTAAAGAGCCTTGCGCACGGGGGACCTCGAAGTGCAAGCACCGCCATCTATTTCCTAATTACCGCCGAACACGGAAGCACCTATCTGCATCGGCTGGTATCTGATGAGATATTTCACCTCTACGAAGGGGGACCCTTGGACGTTCTGATGCTGGGCTCCAACGGTGAGGGGGAGGAAAAGCGGCTTGGGCTAAATTTGCAGGCCAATGACCGGCCGCAGATTGTCATCCCGGCCGGCACCTGGTTTGGAACGGCGTTGCCGGCGGGTGTAGATTATTGCCTCTTTGGTTGTACGGTCGCGCCCGGTTTTGAATTTCAAGATTTCGAATTGGCCGAGGGAGCGGAACTGGCGCAAGCGTATCCCGCCTTTGCGTCGCTGATCGCCAGCACGAGCCGCCCCCGGTGAAGCAGGACGCGTTGGAGCGATGACCCCAGTATGTGCACTGCATGCGCTTCGATTCAGTTGGCCACTACGCTCTTATGCGCTCAACGGCACGGCTCAAACTGCCCCGTGTCCTCCGGCCTGCATTCAGGCGCATCGGCGTGCCAGCCCTCGCCAAGCCTACAGCCGCTGCCAAACTGCCAACATTGCCCCTGCGGATCTCTTGCGAAGGAAATTGCGTCGGTACAGGCACTGCCAGCTGATATGCATGCCACAGGCGTTGGTGGTTTCACGCACATCCTGTCAACATTAACTGGCACCCCATGAACCACGACACATAGGGCATCTTGTGCGCAGGCTTCAAGACTTAACCCATCACAGTGGTTGCAAACGTCCCCGGTGCGGCAGCCCAGCTCAATGCCATTTACAAGCTCAAGCTGCAAAAGATCCCGAACCTGCGGCCATTTGGCCGTCACAAACACATCGAATGATGACGTGCGGGGCTCGATCTTTGTGACCCCACGCACGCGCAACGTGCTTGTCATGCAGTTCCAGTTTTCAAGACGATGAGCCTCGGATAGGTGATCGGCTAGCAAGTTGATCACAACCGATACCTCGCGCTCGGGCTGTCCCTCAAGCTGGGTACACAATTTTCCGGGATCACACCTGGCCAAGCCCGAAGTGCGTCGCGCCCATGAATCCGTACACGTTTGTTCCACCAAGCTGTCCCGCCCGCACCCCAAAAGCGCAAGCGCGGCCACCAAGGTGATTAAAATCGTGCGTTGAGGTTGCATCACGACCGACTTTATCATCAGATCTTATTATCCCCGGTACGGTGATCAACGTGACGCAATCAACCCGCGCCTGGCCGCCACGGCCACCGCTTCTCCCCGCGTTTTGACCTCGAGCTTGAACAACAGCGTGCTCACGAACATCGTCACGGTGCGCTTGCCGATGGCGAGTTCAATTGCGATCTGTTCGTTGGTCAACCCTCTTGAGAGTCCACCAAGCACTTGCATCTCCCGCGGGCTCAGCGTGGGGTGAAGCATGCGTTCGGCTAGCCGTTCGGAAATGGCGGGAGGGATGTATTTGCGGCCCCTAGCGATGGTTCGCAGTGCGATGATGAGGTCAGCGCCGGACGAGCCTTTCGTAAGGTATCCCGACGCCCCTGCCCGCAAGGCCTGAAACACCATCTCTTCGCCATCGTAGTCACTTAGGATCATCACGCGATACGGAGGATCCATAGCCTGCAGTCTTCGCGTCAGCTCCACGCCGTCGATCTCGTGCATGCGGATGTCGGTCAACACGATGTCGGGACGGGCACCGGCCAGCATCTTGAGTGCTTCGTGCCCACCGTTGGCTTCACCCACCACGGCAATCCCGGGTTCGGTGCGCAACAGCGTGGCAATGCCCGCCCGGGTGAAGGGGCTGTCCTCGACAACCAGAATGCGCAGAGGTGGGGATTCTGTTTGATCGTCGGTCATGGCCCTTCGTCCTTGTTGTCGCCCATCGGTATAGCGACGAGCAGGCGCGTGCCGGTTTTTCCATCGCTCACCACTGTAAGTTGGCCACCCGCGCGGCGGGCGCGCTCGTGCATCCCTATGAGTCCAAAGTGACCGTCGGCCGCAAGCGATTGCGCGTCCGAGTTGGTGGGCATTCCCACACCGTCGTCCTCGATGAACGCAAGCAGGACGTCACCACTGGCATCCACGCGAACCTTCACCACATGCGCCTTCGAGTGGCGCAGGGCATTGGTGACGGCTTCCTGAATGATGAGCGGGGCTTCGTGACCGGCCAGTCCCGACGCGGCACGCTTCGTGCCGACAGTGTTAAGTTCGATCTTGGCCCGGTCGGGATGTCCCTCGGTGACTGCAAGAGCGTTTTTTATGGCAGTTGTGATGGCGACGTCGAGCGGCGGGAGCTCGAGTTGATTCATGCGCAGGTTCCAGATCATTTGCCTTACGCCGGAATGCCAGCCGGAAAGCATCGCCTTCGTTTGAACCGATATTTTCAACGCGCCCGGGTTGCTTGTGCCAATTTCGCGCTCAATGGATTCAAGCTGAAGACCGAGCGTGGCGAAGCCCTGGGCAAGGCCATCATGCAGATCTCGTGCAATGCGTTCTCGTTCCGTTTGAACCAGAAGGGCCGCCTTCGTGACACGCTTTAGCCGGACGAAGTGCATAGTCAAACCCAAGGAGGCCAGGGCCGTGAGCACGAGCACCCAAAAAAGACGGGTTTGCACCCAAGCCGGTTTCAGTTCGAGCGCATACGACCGCGTTTCGCTCCACGAACCGAATCCGTTTGATGCGGCCACTTGCAGCTCGTAGCGGCCGGCTGGTACGCCGTGGAAACGTAGATCCGGGGTTGCCTGATACCACCAATTGTCGGTTCGCTCCTTGAGCCGCCCGCGAAATCGGGTGCGTGCGGGAAAACCCAGGCGAACGGCTTCGAGACTCACGTCGATGATACCGTTGCCCACCTGCGCGCGATAGACAGCGTCGTCCCCGAGC
>JBBSJE010000437.1:0-4103 GCA_038257535.1 Polyangia bacterium | reverse complement strand
GTCAAGCGCCACGCGGCCAAGCTCTGCGAAGCGCCCCCGGCCTGCGCGCACATCGAAGGCGCCTGCTTTTGGGTTCCACACCAAGATCGCCCCGTGCTTGAGCGATAGCTCTTCCACCAAGAGCTCAAGCACCCGATCGCATAGCAAGGGTTCACTCTTTAAACCATTGAGCACATCTGGCACTCGCCCGGTCAGTGACCCTATGCGGTCGGTGGCGGCGCTGTCAGCCAAATCAGCGGTTTTTCGTTCCACCAAATCGCGCAGCGAAAATTCGGGGGCGCTGGAGCGCTTACTTTCCGCCTCGCGCTCTTCGTCGCCCTCGAAGGTCATTCGGTTGCGGCCCACCTCGATCACATCGCCAGCCTGCAGCGGCATGGGCTTGGTCACGCGCACGCCGTTGAGGAACGTGCCGTTTTTGCTGCGCAAGTCCACCAACGCGCAGCCTTCCTCGCTGCGGCGGACCTCGGCGTGTAGGCGGGACAAATGCCGGTCTGGAAAAAAGATGTCGCATTCCTCTCCCCGCCCTATCGTAATTTGGGGTTTGGAGATGGGGAATCGGCCGAAGGGCCGTGCGCCGTGGATGATGATCCCTGCCATGAAAACCGAAGCGCGGAGTTTAGCTTTTGTGGGCCAGTGGACCAAGCGATCTAAATCCTGGCCTTCACTTTGGCAAGCTGCACGTGACTCAACGCAATCGCGGCGGCCTGGGCGTTTGTGATAATTTGATCTACGCATGTCCAGACTATCTCTCTCAAGCGTTGGTGGTTCATTGTGCGCCTTGCGCTTCGCAGCGCTTGCGTTGGGCGCCGCGGCGACGGCCTGCGGTTCCGGGGATGATGAAGCGGTCTTTTGCGGAGAAGACAAAGCCGACGCCGCGATGGGATCGGACGCGGCGGGCGAGGGGACGGATGTCGCCAGCAACCCGGACGCAGGTCCTGGGGCGCAAGGCGATGCAATGTCGGCGGTAGACGTCTACGCGCCTACACCTGACCCCGTGTTTCCTCCAGGAATGGAACCCTTCGATTTTCGGGTTGGTGCCCCGCCCGCGGACTGGTTCAGCGTGTCCGAGGACAGCTTGAAGGTGCAATCCCCCTCGGTCAGCTGGCAATACAAGCTGGGCTATCTCCACGAAACCGATGGCGTGTCGATGCGCTCATTTATCGACCCGGACACCAAGGAGGATTATTCCGGCGGATTCGACGCGGCGTTTAAAAATTACGCTTGGGACAAAGCGCCCGCTGCCTTCACCTCCATCGTGCCCATGGACCGCTACGTTGACATTTCCGTGACCACGGGCTTGGGCCAGAAGGTGGATCGCCTGTATTACGGGTTTGCCGGTGTTGAGCTCAGGTATGTGCGGAGCGACGCCGAATGGATCGAAGACTTTTTCCACGTCGCCGGCCAGCCCGAGGACATCGCATTCGTGGTGCGGGGCATGAACGACATTGTGGGTGTTAGCGAAGGCAAACGCCTATGGCAGGCGTCGGCTGCCTTGGCGTACGAGAAATACGGGCAGAAAGTCAATTACGGTGACACCTTTATCGAAGCCAATGGTGGAAAGCTGCAAGATTGCCTTTACAAGAACCACCTTATTTATGGCTTCATCAACAAGCGAACGGGACGCGGGATGGGCGCCGTTTATCCGATGCAAATCAGCCCGAAAGATTTCCGAATGTGGTGGACCGAGGCCAATCGCATGGAGATCGAGTTTGCTCCCGGCGGTACAACGGGCACACGGTGGTTGTTTCGAGTGACCAAGGGGCGCGATGAGATCATCTATATGGGCAAAGCGTTGGTCGATGCAAACGGATTCCCGGGACAGTAAAGCTGGGCGCCTGAGGCTAGGCTCATCTCGCCTTTGGCTTGCAGCCACCGCGGTGTTGTTGGCATCCCTCACGTTCAGCGCCTGTGGTGAGTCCCTCGACGAAACCTTTGACGCCGATCCCTTGGGTGAGCTTGATGCCGCTGGCGACGCGGCCGTGCCATTGCCTCTTGCCGATGCGCCGCTATCGCCGCAACCTGTGGATGCTGAGGTGGCGCCACTCGATGCCCCGGTGGGTTCGCCCGATGGCCCGCCAGGCGATGAGCCAGAAGTTCCGCCCGACGCCATGGTCAACTTGGACGCGCCCCCCAGGATGGACGCCCCACCCAAGCTGGACGCGCCACCCAAGCTGGACGCGCCACCCAAGCTGGACGCGCCAGCCCACCTTGACGCCGCACCCCCTCCGCCGGGATGGTTCACCGTTTCGGCAACCGAAACCAGCGTGACAACGTCCGACATTCGCTGGCGCTACGCTTACGGCTATCTTCACGATAGCGACGGCTACGCGATTCGCGAGTTCATCGATCCCCAGACGCAGGAAGATTATTCAGGTGGTTTTGATGCCGTTTACAAAAACTACGCCTGGAGCAAGGTGCCCGTGAGCTTTGGTGCGGTCACCGAGCACGCAGACTACCTCGAGATCCCTGTTACCACCGGCCTAACAAAAAAAATCGACCGCGTGTATTACGGCTTTCCCGGCATTGAAATCGAATATCTGGAAAACACCTCGGAATGGACGGAAGACTTTCATCATGTGGCGGGTGCCGCGAACGACATTGCGTTCGTGATGTACGGGATGAATGACATCGTGGGCGTAACCCACGGCAAGCAAGTGTGGGCCGACTCAGCCCTGCGTGCGTACACAAAGTACGGCCAAAAAATCAACTATGGCGATACGTTCATCGAAGCCAATGGTTCAACCGTGCAGCAGTGTCTTTATAAGCAGCACTTCATCTACGGTTTCATCAACAAAGCCACGGGCTACGGCGTGGGGGCTGTGTACCTTTTGCCGATCGATCCAGGCACCCAAGCCCCCAGCGACGCGAGCGCCAAAGACTTCCGTGTGTGGTGGACGGAATCCAATCGCATTGAGATCGAGTTTGCCCCCGAGGGCCGAACCTTCAAACGTTGGCTCTACCGGGTGTCAGGTGGTCGGGAGGAGGTCATCTCGGTAGGCAAGGCGCTGATCGACGCCGGGCGATTTGTTCGCAATTAAACCCCACGTTTGCGGCGCACTAAGCCCACAACCAGACCCAAGCCGCCCATCGCGAGGACAAACAACCCCGTCAAAAGCACTTCCATGAGGCTGGGGCTTTGATCCGATTCGGCGGTGGGCAAATCGGTGGGGGCTGGTGCAGTCAGTGGGGCAACTTCGGTTTGCGGTGACGGGAGCTGGGTGGCTTCTTGCACAGCTGGCTGCAAGGGGGGGCCCAGCAAAGCGTCAACGCCTGCATCGACTTCGCTTGTGGCGCTAGGCGAGGCCGCCACTTCGGTATGACTTCCTGCTTGGGTGGGCGACAACAAAGGGCGGACGACTGCGGCCGCGTTTGCCCCTGCAGGGGGAATCGCCGCGTCTGGTGACGTTGCCGGCGCCTCAGCCGCTTGCAGGTTTGGTTCTGCCGCTTGCGTCGTTGGCGCCAACTCCGGATCGTCTGCAGGTGGCAAGGTTTCATCCGGCGAACGCGGTTGGGCGTTGGGATTCAAAGCGGGCGCCCGCTCCAGCAGCGCGCGCGCCTGTGCCAGATAATGGGTGGCCAGACGATGGTTTTTCACGGCTGTTTCTAGTTGCCCCAGCAGCATCAACGCCTCAAGTTCATGAGCGGCGTCTTCGTTTTCTCGAAACTGCGTACGTGCCGCCTGCAGATCTTGGCGCGCGGCTTTGAACCGCATCTGCTTAAGTGCCGCTTCACCTCGCTGCAACTGGGTCAAACCCGGTGGTTCAGCGGCTGTGGTTTCATCCTCAGCGGCGACCGGCGTTGCCGAAAAGCCTATCAAGGCAAGCACCAGGGCGGCCAAGCCGGGCGAAACGTAGGCGCCCCAAAAGCCAAGAAGAGAACGAAGAAAAGGGCGAAGACGAGCGCGGAGAAATGGAATCATGCTGACGTGGCGGCAGTGTAGCGCGGCGCTGGGCCTGCGTGGGCAAGGGCTTGAAAAAGGCTTAAGGACGCAATCTGGCGGGCGCGCGCTTGAGCACAAACACGGTGCGATCGTCGGCCGCGCCATCACCCGAAGTGTGTGCCGATTTGGCCAGCACATACTGCAACAGCTTTTGAGCGCTGAG
>JBBSJE010000436.1:0-4114 GCA_038257535.1 Polyangia bacterium | reverse complement strand
GCCAAACAGCTGCCTTTTCGCCCGTTTCCGCCGCCTTTTCACCCCTCGCTCCTCCCCAATTTCAGGGCTTGAAGGGCTTGTTCCCGCGGACTCTCCGGCCCGCCACTCCCCAAAACACCCTTTGAATCACTTATTCACCCGTAGTTGCAGTCACTCGCCCAAAGATCGTTAGAATCTCGCGCGCAAACTGAAGCTGACCAATCGCTTCCACCGGTGGTGCTCGTGCGCTGGCTGCGCCCTTGTGCTTTTTGTTCGTGTTAGATCGCGAAGGTCACGCCCGCGCATTGCGAGCGGCCGCCCGCAGGAAGCGACCACGCCTAAGATCGTGTTTCAACTCACGCCCACGAATGGTGAGCGACGCCCGAAACACTTGGACTTGGCGGGGCGCGCTTGTTTGGACACACGCCCAACCCGGCGCGTGTTGTGGTTGACGTTTTGGCCGCTAGAGGCGGCCCAGCGCGGCCTTCAAGCCGATAGGAGGTGCTTGAGGTGCTCTCCGCCCGCACTTAAGGTGCGATAAGTGGAGGGAACGTAGGCCTGCTCTCTAAGACATTTGTGCTTGTTCCCTGGGCGCAACTAGGCAAACATGCGCTGGCATAAATTTGCTGATGGCGGACTTTTAGCAACGGTCAGGAAGCTTAATGAGGGCTGCCGCCGCGATTTCACTGGGGAGCAGATGGAAAATATTTCGCCTACTGACCTGAAATCCATTCTTCACTCCAAGCGGGCGAACCTCTACTACCTCGAGCATTGTCGCGTGCTGGTGAAGGGCGGGCGGGTTGAATATCTGACCGAAGAAGGCTCTAAGTCCAACTATTGGAACATTCCGATAGCGAACACCACGACTATACTTCTAGGAACAGGCACGTCGATTACGCAGGCGGCGATGCGCGAGTTGGCGAAGGCTGGAGTCATCGTCGGATTCTGCGGTGGCGGCGGCACCCCGCTGTTTTCAGCCAACGAAGTGGACGTCGAAGCCGCTTGGTTCTTGCCGCAAAGCGAGTATCGCCCCACCGAGTATCTGCAAGCGTGGATGAGGTTTTGGTTCGATGATACTCGACGCCTCGGTGCGGCCAAATCATTTCAGGTTGCGAGATTGCACCGACTTAGGTCGAGCTGGGTCGACAACAAGCTGCTTAGGCTTGCAGGATTCGTCCATGAGCCGCGATCCTTTGAATTGATGCTTGAGCAGTCCGAGGCACTTATCAGAGGCTGCGCGGACACTGCATCCCTACTAACGGAGGAAGCTCGCCTTACTAAACAACTTTACAAGCTTGCCTGCCGAGCCGTGAACTACGGGACATTCACTCGCGCGAAGAGGGGCGAAGGAACTGACCCGGCCAACCGGCTGCTGGACCACGGAAACTATCTCGCTTACGGACTAGCGGCCACGGCAACCTGGGTGCTCGGTATCCCTGCAGGCCTTGCAGTTCTGCACGGGAAAACAAGGCGCGGCGGGTTGGTCTTTGACGTTGCCGATCTCGTGAAAGACGCCGTGATTCTGCCCCAGGCCTTTCTTTCCGCAGCAAGTGGCGATGACGAATCCACCTTTCGCGGTGCATGCATTGAGCGTTTGTCTAGAACAGAGAGCCTGGATTTCATGATTGAAACGCTGAAGGCGGTTGCCCTTTCAGGCGGCACTGAATCATGAACGTCGTCATCGTAAGCCAGTGCGACAAACGAGCACTAACTGAATCAAGGAGAATTCTAGACCAGTTCGCCGAGCGCCGTGGTGACCGAACCTGGCAAACATCCATCACGGATAGTGGTCTGCAAACATTGCGGAGGATGTTGCGCAAGACCGCGCGAAAAAACACAGCCGTCGCATGCCATTGGATCAGGGGAATTGATCATACCGAGCTCATGTGGATTGTCGGCGACGCGAGTCAGTTCAATGTCACGGGAGCCACGCCAACGAACACAACAAAGACGGACGTTCTTCGGACAAAAGACGAAAACGATTGGCACTCTGCCGATGACATCAAGCTGCTCTCAGTCATGGCCTCCCTCTTTCATGACTTTGGCAAGGCAAGTCGGGCTTTTCAGGCAAAGCTGGTTGGCAATCAACCGGTCGCCGATGCCTACCGACATGAGTGGATATCGCTCCGGCTATTCGAATCTCTTGTTCGAGGAAGAACAGATGTGGATTGGCTCCAGGATCTCGCTGAAGAAGGTGACTGCAGCGATAGCGCTCAACAGATCTTTTGCGATGTTGACGGCAACCAAGCCTCGCCCTTCTCGCCGGATGTCATGCCGCCGCTCGCACAAGTTGTTGGCTGGCTTGTAGTCAGTCATCATCGCCTGCCGGCACCATCTGAAACAGCCCCGAGCATTCGTGATCTGACCCATTTGCCGAGAAGAATCACCGCGCTGTGGAACGGGCACCGACCAGAAGCCACAGAAAAGGAAAAGCGCGACTGCTGGAAATTCGACCATGCTCTTCCGTATTCGAGCCGCGATTGGCGCAAGAAGGCTTCCGTATGTGCACGTTCGATTTTGTCGAAACCCAACCTTTTGGCGAGCGCGCCGACCCTTCTCGATGATCCGTATGTGATGCACCTCTCGCGGCTTTCCTTGATGCTTGCGGACCACTACTATTCGAGCTGCCCCGCGACACCCCGGTATGGAGACTCGGGCTTTGCTCTTTACGCTAACACCGACCGCAAGACGGGTGCGCTTAAACAGCGCCTCGATGAGCATCTCATCGGTGTATCGACCGAGGCCAGACGGATCGTGGGCGCTCTGCCGCGCATTGAGCGCGACCTTCCTCGAATTGTTCGCCATAAGGGCTTTAAAAGGCGTGCTTCGTCGGAGGAATTCCGCTGGCAGGACCGAGCGTTTGATCAGGCTTTGACGATTGGCTCGGGTTCACGCGAACACGGCTTCTTCGGCGTAAATCTGGCATCAACGGGCCGTGGAAAGACGCTCGCAAACGGCAAGATCATGTACGCCCTCTCCGATCCAAACCGCGGGACGCGGTTCACGATTGCGCTCGGCCTGCGCACGCTGACCTTACAAACAGGAGACGCATATCGCGAAAAGCTAGGACTTGGCAGCGATGATCTGGCTGTTCTAGTTGGCGGCGGTGCAGTGAGGGAACTTCACCAGCTCACCGTAAAGGACAATGGTGAGGATCGGATTACGGCCAAGGAATTGGAGCTTCGTGCCCATGGAAGCGAGTCCGCAGGGGATCTTCTGCCCGACAACTCTTATGTTCATTTCGACGCGGCCCTTGGGGATGGCCCCCTGACCCGATGGCTCGGGCAAAATCCTCGCGCAAACAACCTTATCAACGCACCCCTGTTGGTTTGCACAATTGATCACCTCATACCCGCCACGGAGGGAACACGAGGAGGCCAGCAAATCGCGCCGATGCTACGGCTACTTTCTTCAGACTTAGTCCTGGATGAGCCAGATGATTTCGACGTCGATGATTTATACGCGTTAAGTCGCCTTGTGCATTGGGCCGGGATGTTGGGGTCGCGTGTCCTCTTGTCCTCAGCGACGCTGCCGCCTTCAATGGTGCGTGGCTTGTACTGGGCTTACTCCGAAGGTCGAAGTGTGTTCGAGAAGCATCGCGGAAGGGAGAGCCAATCATCAAACATATGGTGCGCGTGGTTCGATGAGTTCCAAAGCCACGCCGCGTTAACGCCAACCGTCGACTCCTTCTATCAATCGCATCTAAACTTCGTGGAGAGTCGAGTCGCGAGCCTCAAAAACGAAGAGCGGCGACGGGTCGCTGAACTTGTTCCAGTCACGGCCAAGCCGGATCAATCGGACGAGCTCGTTAAAACCTTAATACCCCGAATTGTTGCGTTGCATTCACAAAACTACATTGTCGACGAAGCCCGGCAGAATCTGGTGAGCTTCGGATTGATCCGCTTTGCGAACATCGGGCCCCTTGTAAGCTTTGTCGAAGCCTTAAGCAACGCGGGCGCGCCAGAGTCTTTTCGCTTCCATATATGCGCGTACCACTCGCGCCATCCATTGTTGATTCGCTCGCGCATCGAACGCACGCTTGACGTGGTCCTTAAGCGCCACAACGCCAAAGCCTGCCTTGCTTACCCGGAGGTAAAACGCGCTTTGGGGACCTGCGGGGAGAAAAACCAAGTGT
>JBBSJE010000435.1:0-4119 GCA_038257535.1 Polyangia bacterium | reverse complement strand
TTAGAGGCTTCATTATAGGCTCCCTGTGCTGCTGGACGCCGCGCCCCGGCGATACCTGAAAGGTTCGGACAACACCAACGTATGGAGTAACCGCCTGATCGATGGCGTCTCCTGCATCCACTCATCGTGAACGGCGTCAAGGTAAGGCTTATCCGTTTCGGTAATCGGCCGGCCTAGTCCATAGTTCAGGAGGAACTCTGGTAGGCATCGCGAAAATTGGGGGTCAGCGGTGACAGTGTCCGCAAGACCTTCAAGGCCCGAAAACGAAACGTCTTCTAGGTCAGCGGACGCGTCCACTGGGGTGCCGTCAACGTAATTTGTCCGGTACTTTCCAATGGCATCGAAGTGTTCTAGAGACAAGCCATAAGGGTCGAAGGCAGCGTGGCACCCAGCGCAGGATGGGTTTTCCCGATGCTCACTCAACGTCAGGCGTACGTTTTTCGTTGGATCGAATCCGTTGGATTCGGGATTGGCCGCATCGGGTGGGGGCGGGGGTATTACGGTGCAGAGCAGATGGGTCATAATCCAGTGGCCCCGCTTGGTGGGGGAAGTGCGTTTGGCCTGCGACGTGATTGCCAAAAAACCTCCCAGTCCGGCAAACCCGAAGCGATTGTCATCTGTGATCTCCATACGCTTCATGCTGTCTAGGGCGCCACCCTGCCGGCCATAAAGCTTGGCCACATTGGCATCGACAAAGTTGATGTCAGCCTTGAGGAAGTCCAGCCATGACCGGTCGGAGGCCAAAAACTCAGAGAAGTATTGATAGACCTCTTCGGACAACGACGCTGCCAACTGGGGGGACCAATCGGGAAACACAGCCTTGTCCACGGCGTGTCGCGGCAGCTCACGGGCCCCCAGCCATTGCCCCGCAAAGTTGTGAGCCAGACGCGAGCTTTTGCGCGGATCGTCCAACATACGGTCGATTGTTTCGATGAGGGTTTCCTCTTTCAGCAGCGAGCCGTCCGCGGCGGCCGCCAGCAGTTCTTCGTCGGGAGCGCTGCTCCACAAGAAGTACGACAGCCGCGAGGCCAATTCGTACGCGTTTAGCTGGTGCTTTTCGGTGGATGCAGGGTCGGGGTCCGTCTCGAGGCGATAGAGAAAATCTGCACTGGACAGCAACGCACGCAAAACTTGGCGGATCCCGCCGTCCCGGTCTTCGCCTAGCGTTCGCGCCGCGCCGTACAACTTATTGAACGTTCCCAGCTCGTCGTCTTCGAGCGGGCGCCGAAAGATCCGCAGCCCCATCTTTGCAATGATGTCCTTGACGCAGGCGCCATCCTCGCCGCTGCAAATCAACAGCTTCGACTTCAGCTCGTTGGATGCAAAAACGTCATCCGCGATCTGCCCAGCCGCGCGCATGTAGCGTTTGAATTGATCTTCGTCGACGTGAAGGACATCCGCCATGTTGTCGAACACGCCAATTTGCCCCCCGAGCCAAGATGCATCGGCAGGCTGAAGGGTTGTGCCAAGCACGTCGGCCACCGTGGCGTTGTATTCCGCTGCGTTGAGGCGGTGGGCGCCTTTGGTGCCCGGATCAACTCCGGGCTCCCCTGCCCCGTCATCGTCGGGACCACTTCCACCGTTGCGGCCGCCAGCCCCGCCTGGCTTAGATGGCCCGTCGCTCACTTGCCCGGAACATGAAATGGCCCCAGCAACCGCGAGAGTGAACAGTGGCAGCAGGTGGCGGCTCCACGAGCATGTCGAAACTACCGGCATAAGAAAGCCTTTCGTTGCTATGGACGCAAGCGTAGACAAATGAGCCGTCGTCATAAGCGACGGTGTCATTAATTGTGACGAACACATCGGCCAATCGGTACGGACGGCTTAGCGAAAAAGCTTGCTCAAGAGCGCAGGTGCCAATACGTACAAAGGATCGTATCGCGCACCTGAGCTCCGCCGGGTGGCTATAGCCACGGGAGGCCGAACGCCTCCCATCAGCGAACGACGCGGGCGTCGTGAGTTAACAAAATCACCCCGCTTCATGCCCTTGGGTGTTATTCTCTTTGTCGGGTTGGAGGCCTGGCCTTGAAGTTCAATACCCCGCTTTTTATATGCGCAGCGGCATTTTGCGCCTGCACCGGCAGCATTACGACCGATCAAGACGATCCCTCAAAGCCTGGACAGCCTACGGGCGGCAAAGGGGGCACGGCAGGCAACGGAGCCAGTGGCGCCTGCTCAACGCAGCCCCTGGCCGAAGGCCGCCTCCGTCGTTTGACCCGCGTCGAATTGGAAAACACCTTTACCGACCTCTTCGGCGAGACGGGGGCCAGCGCAAATCGCGCCCTTGATCTCGAGCCGCAATCCGGCGTGTTCTACAACAACCTCGACAGCCTATGGGCTGATGGCCCCTTTCTCCAAAAGTATTTGCCGCTCGCGCAAGCTGTGGCGAACGCGGCAGCGGCACAGATTGCGAAGCTGCATCCTTGCGATTGGCAGGGCTCCCAGGCTCGCGCTTGTGCGGAAGACTTTGTGCGCGGATTTGGCGAGCGGTTGTTTCGTAAGCCTGTGCTCGAAGCGGACGTAGAAAGGTATGCGTCGCTGTTCGCGCAACAACCCATGCAAGCGCCGTTGACCGAACGCGTGGGTGCGATGCTGCAAGCGATGCTGCTATCCCCCGATTTTCTATATCGCGACGAGACCCTAGTGGGCGCGCAAACAAAGGGTGGCACCACTGCGGCGCAGGCGCAGTATCAGCTGGCGACGCAGCTTTCCTACCTTCTGTGGGCGTCAACTCCTGATAATGAGTTGTTGACCGCCGCAGGCCTTGGTGCGTTGGCCACGCGCCAGCAGATTGAAACGCAAGTGGACCGCATGTTGTCGTCGCCGCGCGCGCACGTGGGCATGGTGCAGTTCTTTGAACAGCTCTTTGACCACCCCAAGTATGGGCAAATGGACAAAGACGCAGAGGAACATCCACAATTTAGCGCCGCGTTGATTGAAGATATGAAGGCAGAGCTGCGTGCGTTCATTCGCAGCGTGGCGTTCGATGGCGATGGCACCGCCGCGGATTTGTTCACGGCCTCCTACTCGTACTTCGGCCCGCGATTGGCGACGGTTTATGAGGCCGGCGCGGGGGCTGATCCCAAGGCCAAAACACCGCTGCCAAACGGTGAGCGCGCCGGCTTGCTCACGCAAGCGGGGTTCTTGGCTTTCACATCGCCTCGTGAGGGCACCAAGCCGGTCAAACGCGGCGCCTTCGTGCTTGAACGACTGCTGTGTGTGGATCTACCACCGCTACCCGACCAAGAAGAATTGCAAATTCCCGACGACGAAGCTTCACGTGAAATGACCACGCGACAGCGGTTTGAGTTGCACGTGGTGCGCCCGGAATGCCGCAGTTGTCACCAACTTTTGGATCCCATTGGCTTCGGGTTGGAAAACTACGATGGCATTGGTCGTTACCGCACCGAAGAGAACGGCAAGATGATTGATGCCAAGGGCGAGTTAACGGGCACCGAGGATCAAGATGGTCCGTTTTCGGGTGGCGTTGAGCTGGCGAGCAGGCTTGCGAAAAGCCAGCGCTTGCATACTTGCCTTGCACGGCAGTACTTCCGCTACGCCATGGGACGACTTGACGTTGAAACAGACGCCTGCAGACTGGCGGCGCTTGAAAAGTCGTTTGTGGAATCAGGGTCAAAGCTCAAAGACTTGGTCAGGCTTACGGCAACCTCTCCACTGTTCCTGCAACGGAGTGTGCGCCCATGAGCACGAGTTTTACAAACCGAAGGCGCTTTTTGCAGAACACGGGGTTGCTGGCTGTGGCCGCGCCCTTTGTTCACACGCTGACCAGCCGCGCCGCGGAGGCCCCTTCGCGAATGGTGCTGCTGTTTCATGGCAATGGCCACCGCACGGGCCAGTGGGCCACCCGTCGCACAGACACCGATTTCGATCTGTTGCGCATTGCAAAGCCCCTGGAGCCTTTCAAGAGCGAAACGATTCTGTTTAGCCAGTTAAACCATCACGCCATGAAGCGCTGTACACTCAATACGACGAAGCACGGCTTGGGTTCGGGAATCGCTTTTACGGGAACGGGCGTGCTGACAAGTGGGTGGCCGGCAACCATGTCGGTGGACCAGTTCGTTGCTGAACGCATCGGCGCCAAGAGCCCCATTCGCTCGC
>JBBSJE010000434.1:0-4125 GCA_038257535.1 Polyangia bacterium | reverse complement strand
TCTTGCCGGGGAGGGCGAGCTTGACGAAGAGCGCTTCGGCGATTGGATGGAGAAGGATTTAGGTCAGCACGCGGGCCAGCTCCTGCGGGCGAAAGGAATTGTTGCGATCGCGGGCGTCGATCGGAAAACGATCTTGCAGGGCGTGGCCGATCGCATGGAGGTGACGTGGGGAACTCCTTGGGGCGATGACCCTCGACACTCTCGCATCGTGGTGATTGGTTTTGGTTTGAACCAGGATGAGCTGGCCCGCAGCTTCGCGATCTGCTCCGCAAAGCCCCCTCTCGATGTTGAGCCAAGCGCAAGGGTTGCCATTGCTTCTTCGCCAAAACAGGCCGCCGATGCGCTTCGCGAAAGTGAGGCGAGGTTTACGGCTTTCATGCATGGAAACCCCGCAGTGGCTTGGATGAAGAACCAAAGTGGCCGCTACGTTTATGTGAACGAGACGTTGACCAAAGTCTACAACGTGCCACTAAACGGCATCTTGGGCCGCACGGATTTTGACCTGCTTCCCGCGCAAGTGGCGCAGCAACTACGAGCCCACGACCAGCAGGTTCTAACGACGTGGCAGCCTATCTCTACCAATGAGGCAATCCCCGACGGACAAGGCCGTATGCGGACTTGGCACATTTGGAAGTTTCCCTTCGAGGACGCCAAGGAAGGTCGATGCGTGGGCGGTCTGGCTTTCGACATCACCGAACGCCTGCAAGCTGAGGAGCGCTTTCGCAGTTTTGTGGAAAGCGCAAGAGACAGCATTTTGGCCATGTCCGCGGATGGGTGCGTGAACTCTGTGAACCTGGCATTCGAAGAAGTCTCGAAACGGACGCGAAGCCAAAGCCACGGTCAATCTTTCTTCGCCTTCATTCATCAAGACGACCGAGACCGGATGAAGGAAGCTTTCAGCCAGGTGCTCGCCACAGGCGAATCCTGCACACAAGAGGCTCGGGTGATCTCATCAGATGGTCTCTTTGTTTCCACCGAGTTTACGCTCGCGCCCCAGCGTCAAGATGGTCAACCTGTGGGTGTGCTGGCCATAGGGCGGAACATCACAGAACGACTGCGTCTTGAAGAAAACCTTAGGCAAAGCCAAAAGCTGGAGAGCATTGGCAGGCTGGCGGCCGGAATTGCGCATGACTTCAACAACATTTTGACAGTGCAAAAGTCACACCTGGAGATGTTGTTGCTGGACGCCAGCTTATCAAACAACGTTCGTGAGCCCCTGCTTCAAGTTGCGAAGGCCGCCGATCGCGCTGCTGATTTAACACAGCAGATGCTCTTGCTCAGCCGCAAGAAGGTCATGCAGCTTCGCCCCGTCAATCTGAATGTCCTTGTCAATGAACTTGCGCGCATGCTCAATCGCGTGCTGGGTGAAAACATTTCGTTGAAGATTGTCGGCGATGCCGAAACGGCGGCGGTTTGGGCCGATCCGGGCATGATCGACCAAGTGCTCATGAACCTTGTTGTCAACGCGAAGGATGCGATGCCGGCAGGAGGCACTTTGCAGATCAGTGTAAGTACGGTTGTGCTTGATGGCCATGCTCCGCAGCCAAATCCCGAAGCGCGCCCCGGCAGGTTCGTTTGTCTCAGCGTTAGCGATACCGGTCAAGGCATGCAACCTGAGGTGCGTCAGCACATCTTTGAGCCGTTCTTCACGACGAAAGAGGTTGGGCGCGGCACTGGATTGGGACTTGCAACCGTGCACGGGATTGTCAAGCAACACCAGGGGTGGATCGAGCTTGAAACGAGCCAAGGACAAGGAACAACCTTCAAAGTCTTCTTCCCCAGCTATCAAGAGCTGCCCAACGCTTCACCTTCGCCGTCTGAGAGTGTACCGGCGGCCCTACGAGGCAATGAGACCATTTTGATTGTAGAGGACAATCCCCAGGTGCTTGACATCGTACAACGCATTCTCGCACACCACGGCTACCGCATCCTCACCGCGCAGAGCGGTCCCGAAGCGCTTGAATTGTGGAGCAACCGGGACGCTCCCATTCATATGCTGCTAACGGATCTGGTTATGCCGGGCGGCGTGAGTGGGTGGCAACTTGCCGAGCAGCTGCAGAGGCAACAGGGCAAATTGCCAGTGCTCTTCACTTCGGGCTACTCCGCCGACGTGGCGGGCACGGCCGTGGATTCTGCCAATGGCACGCGCTTTTTGCAGAAACCCTATTCGTTTCGCCAGCTCCTGCAAAGCGTGCGAGACTTGCTGGATGAGTGAGTGCAACGCTTAAACGTCTGCTATTCGGATTCCCTGCGTACGACACCGTGGCGTGGCAAAAGCACCGTGAAGGTTGTGCCGTCTTCAGCGGTGGAGTGAACCTCCACGCGTCCCCCGTGCGCGTCCACCAGTTCTTTGACGATGTACAAGCCCAGCCCAATGCTCCGGTTGGGGTCGTGGTTGTGTTTGCCACGCTTGAAGGGTTGGAACAATCCCAGTAACAGCTCTTGCGGGATCGGTGCGCCGCTGTTCTTTACCTCCAGGCAAACGTTGCGGTCGTCACCAAATGCCTTCACGCGCACGGGAGACCCCGGTGCGCTGTAGGTGAGGGCATTGGCCACGAGATTCGTGAGGATCTGCGCAATGCGATCCACATCCCACGAGCCAAGGCCATCGCCTTCGCAGGTCAACACCACCTCCCTTTGCGGGTGGTTCATCTCGACTTCCTCGATGGTGTGCTGGGCAATCTGGTGCCAGTCCGCTTCTGCACAGTGGACGGGAATGCCCCCGCCAACACGGGCCTGTGTAAAATCAAGCAAGTCACGTATCATGCGGCTGGCCCGCTCGCCGCTTGAGACGATGCGCCCCAGCGGTTTGAGCATCCGCCCGCCGGTTTCTTCCTGGCGCATCAGCAAGGAAGCCGCCATCATCATCGCGGCGATGGGATTGCGTAGATCGTGGCTCACGATGCCCAGCAGTTGCTGATCAAATTCTCGTTGCCGCTCGGCCTGCTCTTGCTGCCGCTTTTGGTCTGTGATGTCCAAAATCGTACCCGTCATCCGGACCGGCGTGCCGTTGCGCACGAACAATCTGCCATTTGCCCGCAGCCAACGTTCGCCCGTTTGCGCGGCCGCCGGCCCACCGACGCGAAATTCAACCTCGTAGCCGCAGTCCTGCGTTGACGAAAGGCACGCTTGATAACCTGATTCCACGTGCGCACGATCTTCGGGGTGCACGTGCTCCATGACCAACTCGTAACTGGCTTGCGCTTCGGCGGGAATATTCAGAAGTTCACGGAAACGCAGATCCCAGGAGATGTGTCCTGTTTCAAAATTGCCGTCCCACGAACCCATGCCTGTCACGGAAAGGGCGAGGCGCAGCCGCTCTTCACTTTCAGCAAGGGCCTGCGCCACCCGTTTCGCCTCATGGTCCGCCCAATGAAGATGCAGGGCTTGGCGGATGGTTCGCCCAAGACGCTCGGGAGTGAGCAGCGCCTTTGGCAAGTAATCGGACGCACCCGCTTTCATGAGGTTGACGGCGGTTTGTTCATCGCCTTGCCCGGTCATCATGACAAGCGGTATATCCACGCCAGCTTCTCGCGCTGCCTGCAACAACCAACCGCCGTCGCGGCCTGGCAGGTTGAGGTCCAAGATGGCACATCCGAAGGCGCCGGTTTTTAAGGCTTGCAGCGCCTCGCTCGCGTCAGCCGCTTCCGTGATCTTCACGGTCAAGCCCTCAAGCTGCTGTGCGGCCCGGCGCAGAGCCATCCGATCGACTTCGTCGTCGTCAACCAGCAACAGCTCAAGCGTTTGCGGCGGCGCCGTTGTCATGGCAACTCTACGAGTGTCCAATATTTGTTGAGCGTGATCATGACATCAGCGAAGTTGATGAAGGTTACGGGCTTGAGCAAATAGCCCGCGACGTTGAGGTCGTAAGCATCAACTTTGTCCTTGTCTTCATTCGACGTGGTGAGGACGACGACGGATGTTCCTTTGAGCTCCGGGTCCGCTCTAAGCTCGCGAAGAAACTCGATGCCGTTCATCTTCGGCATGTTCAAATCCAAAAGAATGAGGCGACGCGTGCCTGGCATGCTGCCATCGCGAAGTTTCTCCAACGCCTCAATGCCGTTGCTCGCCACGAACACGGGATTTGTGATGTTGGCTTTGACGAAAGCGCGCTTGACGTTCATG
>JBBSJE010000433.1:0-4129 GCA_038257535.1 Polyangia bacterium | reverse complement strand
GCTGGCATCGGCGTCGTCATCGGCCTCTTCGGGCGCTGCCGTTTGCGGAGGCTCCGTGGCTGCTGTGGGCACAATGAGGCGGCGCAAGCCGCTGTGCGACGACAGGACACCAAAGTAGCGGGTCACGTGGCGTCTGGGCGGGGGCACGATGGCGGCAAGGCGTGCAATGAGGGCCTGGGCATCAAGCACGATGCAGCTTGTGCCATCGGAGCTTCTGCGTTGTGGTTGAAGCAACCTGCTGATCGCCACGAGGTGAGTTTGCACGTGCTGCCTTCCTTGAGCGGCATTCAGTTGCTGGGCATTTACTAAAAATGAAAAACGTCAAGGCGCTTGCCTCTTTCATCATCCTGCTTGTTGCACCTCTTTTGACTACGGCCTGCACTCGAGATCGTGCATCTACGTGCGCCACCGATCTGGAATGCGCTCCCGGCTTGTGCGATCTGCTCACCAACACCTGCGCAATGCCCCCGGGTTTTGACGCAGGCCCGGATGCCACTGATGCAGACGGAATGGGCACAGACGCCCTCGTAGACGGATTGGGAGGCGACGCGATGGGTGGATGTGTTGAGTCTGCAAACTGCTCTGGCGCTCGGCCGGTGTGCGCCGATGCGATCTGCGTTGCGTGCGCCTTAGATGAACAGTGTGCGGCCAAGGCAAGCACGCCGTTCTGTGACGTGCCATCGGGCGCTTGCGTGGCATGCAAGACTCACAGCGATTGTCCTGAAACCACACCTACTTGTTTGAGCGGCGTTTGTGGCCTTTGCAACGCGCAGGAAGCGCCAGCCCAGGCTTGTGCTGCACGCGGCGCTGGGAAACCTGCATGTTCGGCAGTAACAGGCCTGTGCGTTGAGTGTACCAGCAGCAACGAATGCGCCGTAAGTAGCAAGCCCATCTGCGCGTCGAACGCGTGTAGGGCGTGTGATGCTGATGCAGAATGCGTCGCCAAACTGGGCGCTGAGCCAGGGGTATGCATGAAGCATGATGATGGTCGGTGCGCAGGTTTGGCCGATGCTGTTTTTGCCGAGAATGTTGCTGGCAAATGCATGAACACACCACAAGCCGGCACCGTGGCCACGCCGTTCTGCGCGTTTCAGTCGGCGGTGGACGCAGCAAAATCGGGGAACAAAGCGGTGGTGGTGCTTAAAGGACCAGCCGCGGTAGACAGAGCAAGCTACAACGGCTCCGGCAAGCTGGCCGTCATTGGCAAAGCGGAGGCTTTGATCAGCGGCGGCGCTGGCCCTGGATTTCACGTAAGCGGTGGCGAAGTATACCTGCGCGGCATCACCGTTGAGGCCAGCAGGCCGGGGTTGCAAGTGACCAATGGCGCGAAGCTTTCTGTTGAACAAGCAACGGTCATCAACAACCCCGGAGGCGGCGTTCTGGCAGATGGCGGTACGCTGGTTGTGTTCAACAGCCTTGTGTCGGGCAACGGGCCGGGCTTCTTGGGGGCAACGGCATGGGGTGGCGTGCTTTTGAATGCGGCGGGGGCGGGCACGCGGCTTGAGAGGGTGAGTGTGTTGGATAATAAGAACACTGGCGTTGCTTGCTCGGCGGGTGATGATGCTCAAGGTGTTCGGGCCAGTGGCAACGTGGGTATCGAGATCGCGCCTGCATGCAACTTTGTGTCGTGCGGGGCGGCGGGACCTATGTGTGGGGCTGGGCTCTAAGAGGGTCGTGGCGTGTGAGTGATTCGTTCATCTGAACGAGCGTCGCATACCATCGGCTCCCCCCATCGCCGCGATTCCTTCTCGTAACCATCGCGTTCGCTCGTAGTGCCGCAGCCCATACCGCTCCCTTCCGCGGTTTGCCCAGATTCTCTCGAAAAGCGGGACAGCAGTGTTCAGGTCGAACGCATCGCTGGATGGGTCCAGCGTATTCCACATCGTTTGAATGTCGGGATCGGTGCCGTAAAGCACGACTCTAGCGGGATTGTAGCGGACATCGACCAGCGCCATCGCAATGGCAACATGCATCCGCAAGACGAATGGTCGTCTTTCGTAAAGCTGATTGAGAAAATCCTGGACCCGATCGTTAAGAAGCGCATTGACCGAGTCGTTGTCCAGTCGCAATTGTGCAATGTTGGCGAATCGCGGCGCTCGCCATTCGGGGTGTTGGCGGCCGGCCGTTTTCACTCTTTGCCAGTCGGCTTCCACATCTCGAATGGACGCTTGTCGGGCGTTGGCTTGTCCGGTCGCATAGAAGCGAACACCGTTGCGTCTTGCCAAGGCTGTTGCCTGCCCTACAGCGATGACGTCAGCGGCCCCTCTGACGTCAACTAGATGGCCAACGCCAATCGTCACCAGCCCGTTGTGATCGCAGTAGAAGTGGCCGACCGCGTCCTCCTTTTCTCGAAGGTGATCCAAAAGTTCCGTGAGTCTGGGATGGGTCCTCAAGTCTGACACTGCGGCAACATAACATGTCTGAGCTGCTGACCTTGACCTTAGCTCATACTTCCGGCAGCCTTCGATCGACATGCTGCCCAAGGCCCGTCTGCTCGTGGTGCTAATGCTTCTGCCGATTACTGGCTGTAAGCGCCAGCATCCCGAAACCCACAAAGAGCTTACGACCGCTAATGCTGTATCGGCCACAAGGGAGGACGCTGGCAACACAGAGCCTTCGCCGCCGTCGCGATTCGAAATCTCAACCGCAGCCTTCCTCGGCGTAAAAACGCCACAAGAAGCAACGGCAAAATTGGCGCAGGAAGATCGAGATCTTTTCACCGAGCTAGGCAACGGCGCTTCCGGAAGCGCCGCAAAGCGGGAGAAGCCCACCAACTGCCGGGAGTGGCGGGGGATCA
Source organism: Polyangia bacterium (assembly GCA_038257535.1). Classification (GTDB taxonomy): domain Bacteria; phylum Myxococcota_A; class Polyangia; order Fen-1088; family Fen-1088; genus JAGTJU01. The sequence continues at coordinate 1,332 of JBBSJE010000433.1, read as the reverse complement.
AGTCGAAGGGCTACTTGCCCCTCTCAGACCTCGCTCAGGAGGTCGATGACGGCGCGAAGGTTTTCTGCGAAGCGCTGGAACTGCTCGAAAAGGCGCAGCCGGCGAGGTTGAGCCACGTTCGCAAGATCGATTGGGACGCCTCGATTTTTGAGGTTCTTCCGCCCGACATTCACCCAGCTACGTCCCCCGAGGATCGGGAACGAATCCGAGAAGCGAGCGAAAAGAGGCTTTCGTTCAAACAGTTTCGTCCGGCTGCGAAGTTCGAGCGAATCCGCAAAGAACTCGAAGGGGAACGATTCTTTAGGATCGAGGACCTGGATGCAAACAGCGTGATCCTTGGCAGGTTCCTCGCCTTTGCAGACGTGGATGGCGACGGCATCGATGACATGTTGATCTCCATCATCAACCTGGACGCAGAGTCAGAACAGTTTCTTGAACAACGCCTCTTCGCGCTCACTGCAAAGGGGGACAGGCAGGTTTTGAAAGTTGTTCGTGTCGAGTGAAGACGGCGAGTTCAGCGTCGCGGTGATCCCAGCATCGAACACGTAAACGGGGTCTCGTGTTGGGGCCGCATTATGGCTGCGGCTTTCTTTAAGAATCGTTTCGGTCCCAGAACCCGGGCAACCGGGGGCCATGGACCTGGGCAGATCTGGACCTCGTGCTGTCCAGAAACCCATCGCGGAAATTATCCCATGATTCCGAGCAGATTCGTAGGCTTGAAAAGCTCGGCGAACGCAGTGATTCTGGACACCAACCATGTTGCCCACAACGGTGCAATTCATCATCGCCATGATCGCGTCAGCGATCATGGATCGCATGGCACGCAAGCTGACATATACGCAGGAAGAAGTTCGTGTCCTGAAAGAGCTGCTTGAAGCCGCCACTGGCAAGAAGCGTATAGCCTTCACAGCAGGCCAGCGGCGTCGCTTGGCCTTGAAGGGTAGGGAGTTGACCACCAAAGAGCGAGCAGCATGTTGTCAGCTCGTTCGCCCCGAAACGATTCTTGCGTGGTATCGGCAACTTGCCGCGCGAAAATACGATGGTTCGAAGGCGCGCGGTTGTGGCCGCCCACGCAAGGCCGACGAGATTCGTAAAATGGTGTTACGCATGGCCAATGACAACTTGGGGTGGGGCTACACCAAGATTCGCGATGCTTTGTGTGGCCTCAAGTTTGAGGTTGGCCGCACGACTGTGGCCAACATTCTGGCGGAAGCAGGCATCGAGCCAGGGCCAGAACGAAGAAGAAAAAGGACCTGGGCGAAGTTTCTGAAACGCCATTGGGATACGCTTTACGCATGCGATTTTTTCAGTGTAGAGACGTTGAGCGTTTTC
>JBBSJE010000432.1:0-4134 GCA_038257535.1 Polyangia bacterium | reverse complement strand
GCGCCCGCAAGTTAAAGCCGACACGCCTAGGTTGCGTCGTATTTCGTCTAACCATTCGAGAAGCACTGGTGAAACAAGCTGTGCCTCGTTGAACAGAAGCCCCATGCCGGCGTCGAACAGCTTGCGTGCGTTCGTGGGGGTCGTGTCGATGGCACTGGCTTCATCGCGAACGTCAGGCAGATGCACCTGCACGGGAGCCGGCCAAGCTCCTAACAGCGCTTCGAGCGACGCCAACAGCGGAAGCTCGGTAAGGGCCTTGAGATGATTATCTTGTTTATGAACAACGAAGGGTTGCCCTTGCCGGTGGAAATCAAAAAACTCCGCAACAGAGCGGGGGTGAACAAGAGCGGCCAAACCTGTTTTCATGCGCAACGACCGTAGCAAAACTAGCGCGTGCGTCCGAACGGCCGCTTGGGCCCGCGACGCATTGCGCTAACGCAGTGAGAAGGCTACAAAGAAACGCGCCGTCGGCCGCTCCGCATCAAGTTTACCCCAGCTCCCGCTGATGATTAGGGTCGGATGCCACCCATCTACGCCCGATCTTCAGAACGCCACCCGGGGCGGCAGGACCGAACGACGATTGCGCCCGCGCTTGCCCGAAGGCTGATCGTTTGGGCCGGACAGGGGCCATCGAGAATGTTGATTATGGCCTCCAGTTGGGCCACAGCATTCAAATCGCGGACCCCACCCATCCCATCGCAGCAGAACTTAGCGGTGTCGTACGCATCATTTCCGTCACGCAGTGGGTTTCATGGGGCAAGCCTGCTGCCGGCGCCATCCCGATCGCCGTGTTAACCGATGACCCATCCAAAGTTGCCATCTTTGCCTACCCCACGGGTGCAAGAACTCTAAGCGGTCCCGCGCTAGCCGCCCGGGTTGGGCTGTTCGCAAGCTTTGTGGAGTTCGATGCTTTTACAGTCGAGGCACTTGATCTGTTCGAGGCCGCGGTAAGGTGGGCCTGGGCAAACTAAGATCGAGGCGCAGCTAGAGTATAAACGTCGTATGGAGTCAGAGGGACGACGGATATGTGCCAGCAAGCATTGGCTTTGCCTATTGGCCGCCCTGCTTTGCTTAGCCGTTCCGTCCGCGGCAGCGACCGCGCCACCTTCCTTGCGGGAGGTGCCCACTGAACTACGCAGCCACGCGGACTTGTTACTGTCACAGGCGCCCGATGCGACGCGTGTGCCCGCGCTGGCGGCGTTGGCCACGGGGCCCACCGCCGCAGTGTTGCCCGTGTTGATCTGGGTGCTTGAGCACGATTCTTCGCCCATCATACGCGCCGCCGCGCTGCCGCGCGTGGGCGCACACAAACACCCCGACGTGCAAGCCGTATTGAAACGCGTGGCAAGCGCTGATGGAGATCCCGCAATCGTCATTAGGGCTGTGCAATGGCTGCAAAAGCTGCAAGCGCAAGACACCATAGCGCTGCTAAGCGACCGGGTGGCGCAGGCGCGCGCAGCTGGCAAGATCGAAGACGCCCGCGTGTTCGCCGCAGAACACGAGCGTGTGTTGCATAGCCGCAACGGTGCCGCGCTGCCTGGCTTTCTACGTACGCCGCCCCCTGTTTTCCAAGCGGAACCACCCTTGGGTAGGTCAACTGCACCGCAGAGGCGCCTCCGTGTTTTGGCCTTTGGCGATTTTGGCAACGGCTCAAAAGATCAAAAGCGCGTGGCCGCCGCCATGAAACGATTTTCTGGGCGCGAGCGATTCGACTTGGGCATCACCGTGGGCGACAACTTCTACAACACAGGGTTGTCACGGCCTGATGACCCGCGATGGAAAACCGAATGGGAAGCCCTTTACCCGCGCCTGCGCGTGCCCATTTATGCGGTTCTGGGAAATCATGACTGGGGCCACCCAGATAGCCCCGCCGCCGAACTGATCTATGCCCTTCACAGCCGCACGTGGCGAATGCCAGCGCCCTACTACACATTTACCGCTGGGCCTGCGCAGTTTTTCGCACTGGACACAGATCGCATGTCAGAAGCGCAGCTTCTGTGGCTTGAAGATCAACTTGCGGCAAGCCAAGCCGCATGGAAGATCGTGTACGGCCACCATCCCATCTTTTCCAGCGGGCGGCATGGCGACACGCCCGATCTTGTGCGACGCCTGTTGCCGCTGCTTGAGGGCCGCGTAGACGCGTATTTTTGTGGGCACGAACATGATCTGCAGCACTTAACCTCTGACTCGGGACTGCCGCTGTTTATCGTCGGTGGCGGAGGTGCTGGCTTGCGGCCCGTGCAAGTTGGACCACACACCGTTTGGGCGAAGTCCAGCCATGGGTTTTCTGTGCTGGACATCGACGCCAAACGGCTGCGGGTGCGGTTCATCGCGCCCGATCTGGAATTGCTTTACGAACACACGCTCATGCCACGCCCCGCCCGGCAAACCGCGGCAAGCGACGCCCAGTGACGGCCAGCACGTCCTCGCCGGCTCCGATGTCTTAGCCAGCCTGTTTCTGCGCTTTGCGCACGCGTGAAGGGCCAGGGAGGCGGCGAGTTGGCACCACAGCTGCAAGAGCCACGCTGCAAAGCAATTTGTCGCATGCGGCGTTCAGCCGCGCGATCCCGAGGAGGAACAGATGGCAACGATAGGTATTCACGGTCGTAACATGGCGGAGCAGGCCAAGCATCCGGAGAGCAGCGACGCCCTTAAGGCGCTGGCCCGCTTCGGCTTTTTGAGCAAAGGCGTGGTTTATGCCTTGCTGGGCGTTTTGGCGTTGATGGCGGCTTGGGGTGAGGGTGGCGGCATCACAGATCCCCAAGGCTCGCTGAAGGTCATGGGCTCAGGCCCCTTTGGCGCAGTCGTGGTGACCCTGGTGGGCATTGGGTTGGCGGGTTACGCGCTTTGGCGGTTTGTTGAAGCCATCCGCGATCCCCGCGGGGTGGGCACCGACGGCAAGGGCATCGCCAAACGCATTGGGTATGCCGCAAGCGGCGTTGTCAACGGAGCCCTCGCCTTTACGGCTTTCCAGATGGTTTTCGCCGGGCGGCCTGGGCGTAGCCAGGAATCAGTGATCTCACAGGTGATGTCGGCGCCTTTTGGACAGTTCCTGGTGGGCGCCCTGGGGGTGGCCATTGTGCTCGCAGCCTTTGCCCAGTTCTACCAGGCTTACAAGGAACGCTATATGGACGACCTGAAGACTGGTGAAATGAGTCCAAGGCAGCGTTCGTGGACTGAAAAGGTTGGCAAGTTGGGGCTGGCTGCTCGGGGCGTGGTGTTCACGATCATTGGCGTGGCCATCACCCGCGCCGCCATCAATCATTCACCCGGACAATCCAAAGGCATTGGCGAGGCTTTGAAAGACATTGGTGCGTCCGATTGGGGAACCGGGCTTCTGACCATTGTGGCCTTAGGCTTCGTGGCTTACGCGGTTTACATGCTGTCGTGCGTGCGATTTCGCAAACTCGTCACGCCGTAGCGTTGTACAAACACATTGCCTAACCGGCATCGCCCGCGATGATGCTGGTTAGGCGATGTAAGTCTATGGGTTTGACAAAGTGGGCATCGAAGCCAGCATCCAGAGCGCGCCGTTTGTCCGCCTCTTGCCCGTACCCTGTAAGCGCAATCAAGCGCACTTTGGTGGTGGACGGATCCTGCCGGATGTGGCCAGCCACTTGATGCCCATCCATCACAGGCAGGCCGATGTCCACCAGCGCAACATCGGGTTCAAACCGCGCTGCCGCCGATACCGCCGAAGGCCCGTCATAAGCCACCTCTACGGTATGCCCCAACTCTCGCAACAGATCAGCCAACATATCGGCGGCGTCGCGGTTGTCGTCAACCACCAAGACCCGACGACGCGCCGGCCGCGCTACCAAAGGCAAACTGGCCGAGGACGAGCCGTTCATCTCAACGTGTGCCTCGTCCATCTGCATGGGCCCTGGAATTCGAACGACGAACTGGCTCCCCTGCCCTAAACCGGCGCTATGGGCGGTGAGAGAGCCGCCATGCGCGTTCACAAGCGACCGCGCAATGTTCAAACCCAAGCCTAGTACATGACAGCCACGGTAGCGCCGCATTCTTGCGCAAGACTGTGCAGCGCGTACGCGACAGATTCGCACACGCAGGCATCGTTGAGGTCCGGACAGACTCGGCGTTTTTTCGCGCTGATTTCCTCAAAACATGCGACTC
>JBBSJE010000431.1:0-4150 GCA_038257535.1 Polyangia bacterium | reverse complement strand
TTGATTTGCTGGGGCGTGCGACAAAGAAGAGGTCAACGGGGGGCTCATGGGGAGCGCCGCGCGAAACCCTCTACAAGTGGGATAGCGCTGCCCATGGTATTGGAATGTTGGCGTCAGCGCTGAGTCCTGATGGCGTGACGGCGTCGTATGCGTATGACAGTGTGTTTGGGGAAAAGACACGTGCGCAGCAATGGGTAGGAAACGAGGCGTCCCAAGTCGATTTTGTGATCGATGCTTTTGGCCGCACCGAAGAGATTCACTATCCTAGCGCTGGTGCGTTCAATCGCTTTGGCGTGAAGATGCAGCATTCACCCGTTACCGGGCAAACGATAGCGGTGGCTGACCTCAACTCAGGCGGTGCCTATTGGGCGCTGGAGGCGTCAGACGCGCTTGGTCGAATTCACAGCGAGCGATATGGCAATGGCGTGCGAACCACGAGAGCATTCGACGAGAAAGTTGGGCGCCTAAGTCGCTTGACGTCGAAGACGGCTACCCACTCAGTGTTCCAAGACATATCCTACTCGTTTCAAGCAGACGGAGATCTGCGGACGAGATTCGACCATGTTGCGAGTGTCCGCGAAGGCTTTGCTTACGACTCATTGCAGAGGCTGAAGAGCTGGCACGAAAGCGATGAGGCGGGCAATCCGTTGGGCACGTGGGCCGTAAGATATGGTTACGACGATCGAGGCAACACGGTGTCACGGCAAAGCCTTATGTCAGGTGCGACGGTTCAGTCGATAAGCTACGGCTATCAAGGAACGGGTGCCAGCAATCGCTTGGCAAACGCGAGCTTGTGGAAAGACGATGAAGGGCGCACGAAGGATTTTGGCTACGATGGCAGAGGCAACATTACGCGCCATCCTGGAGTAGGAACGCTAGAGTATTCGGAAGACAACTTGCCCCTTACGATTCGGCCTGAAGGGGCTCAGACAGGGATCGATGGCCGTTTTAAATATGGCCCGTTTGGCGATCGCGTTCAGAAAGTTGTAGCAGGGACGACAACGACGTACCTGGAGGGCCTGTACGAGCTTCGGCGCGAAGGGGATAGCGTTGCGCACGTTTACCACATTCCCAATGTGGCTGAAGTTGTCCAGACCGAAACGCGTGGTGAGGCTGGTGGTTGGGAACCAGGCAGCGAAGATGTGCGATATCTGCATGGTGATTACCTAGGCACTATCCAGCACTTGACCGATGGTTTGGGCGTGGCTAGCGCGCGGAAATGGGCGGATCCCTTTGGCGCGCCTGCTTTGTTGACGGGAGACCACCAGATAGACGCTAGGTTGAAGGAAAAGCCCTCGTCTTCGGCCAGCTTCATGAGCTCGACAAAAGGCTTCACCAGTCATGAGATGGATGATGAGCTTGGCCTCGTGAATATGATCGGGCGCAATTACGACCCGCGGCTGACACGCTTCATACAGCCCGACCCCTACATGCCGCTTCCCGAATTGTCGCAAGGCCTGAACCGCTACAGCTACGTACTAAACCGCCCAACGCACTACAACGACCCTTCTGGATTTTCACCACGCTCCCCAGGCGCCCCGCAGAAGGCGGCTGGGCAGCACGTTTGTGACCCAGGAACCCGCCCTGAGAATTGCGGTCCTTCGACAGGCGTGGCCGTCTACATCATAAGCGTACAAGCCGTCGAACAACGGGGTGACAGCGGTGGCACGGGCATCGTCTCGGGTGGAGGGGACCCCAGCGCTCAAGCGGGATCGCCGCCTGCCAACACGGCCCGTGGTGCGCCACAGCCTTCTCCAAGCTCTGACGCCGGAAACCAGACTCCACGTCAAGAGAAGGAGAAAGGTTACCAGTCGCAAGGGCCTCTCGTTGTGCCTCTAGCCCCACCGCAAGAAAATGTCGAAGCGAATATCAAGAATACCGAAAGGGTTCGCGACAAACTGAAGCTGTGGCAGCGCTTCACTTGGTTCTACCAGCAGGTCAAAAATAGAGCGCCTTGGGACTTCAAGCAAAAAGGTGCACAGTACGAGGAGTACGGAAATTTCAATTATGGGGCGACGGGGCGTGCGCTTGGAATTTCGGAAAACCTGCTCTTGCGAGAGGCTGGTCGTGCGCAGCAGGCTGCTGGCACATCCCGACCGGATTGGGGAGATCCGGGTTACCGATGGAACCCCTGGGCGGGGACCTCTCCCTATGGAGATGATCCTGCTGATGCTTTTTGGATAAGGCAAGGGATCAACTACTATGAAAACCGATATGGGCAGGGGCCATGACAAGAAAATGTAAGGTTGCTTTTGCGTTCATGTTGCTGATGTCTTGCCGAAAAGCAGGAATGTTCAGCGACTGCTCTGACGATCTTATCTGGGAGGGCATGTCGCCCGACCGGAAGTACGTCCTGAGCGTTGTCGAAAGAAACTGCGGTGCGACCACAGACTACAGTACGCTTGTTAGCCTTAGGTCGGCGGATCAGCCATTAAGTTTGGAGCGGCAGAAGTGGGTCCACTCCCTGAAAGGACGACGCTACGTGGAGGCGCAATGGACCGGGGCGCGTTCTGTTGGCGTTCGCCATGAACCTGCGGATGTATTCGCAAATCAGAAAAGATGGAAGGACGTTGATATCGTCTATTCAGTAGTGTCAAACCCGGATCACTGAGGGGGCAGCATGGTGCAGTACTTGTTTCAAGAGGCTCGGGAAGCGAGGACTGGAACGCGAGCCTCTGGGGAGTAAGGTGGGATAAGTTCATCAAGCCTGTCACGTTCAACGGCGTGACGTATCCGCGGTGAGCATTCGTCGCGGCGTTCCTGGAACACCATGATAAGAATCGCCGCATTGCACGTGTGTTTGTGCAGGCGCAAGAATCTTAGTTCTTTGACACGGCAACCGGGGTGGGGCGCTCGGTAGAAGGTAGGTTCGTCTACGATGACTACGGCAACAGGTTGGCCAAGGCTTCTACAACATATCGTCGCACATCAGCCGGCAAGCAGGCCCATGGCTGAAACCGAGCGCCGCATCTCGCTCGCCGTTGCGGGGCGTTTTTTGGGGCTCTTTGGGGCTGCCCACCCAGGAAACAGAAACCGCTTGGCTGAAGCGCCACCCGCTTGATGTCGCCATACAGGCTCCTATTCGGCACGTTGGCTTCACCAATGACTACGAAAAGGGCGTTGTTCTTTCCACCACAGCGATGCCTGCAAACCCAAACCTGCCAAATGGACCGGATCTGACCCTGTCGACATCATTTACCTACAACGAAGATGGATTGGTGCAAATGGCGGCCAGCTCTGACCACTACGGCGAAGTCAGAACGGAACGCATGGTCTACGATGTTGAGGAAGGCATATATCCAGAGATTCAGGTGAATGCTATGGGCCATATGAGCCGGCAGAAGTTTCATCCGGCGCTTGACGTTGTTGTGTGGGCCAAGAATGAAAATGGCCTCGAATACAGAGCAAAATACGATCTCTTTGGGAACCTTCACAGCTTTGATGGACCCAGCGAAAGCGGCTTCGAAGTCACTCGATTCGGAGCAGAAGGTGGTCGGCTGGTTACGCGCACCACTGACAACGCTGGTGGTTACTCTGAAGTTTGGGAGGATCGAGCGGGGCGTTCGGTGGAGGAGCGGCGTCCTGTACATGGGCGCGGTGCGGGTGCATTCGATCGATTTCAAACGTTTTACGATGCTCATGGACGCCCGCGGCTCATGATTACGCCAGACAAGGTCATCCGTCGCAGGTACGATGTTCTGGATAGGCTTACCGCAAGTGAGCTCCTGAATCGGCAGCTTTTCCTTGATTCAGATCAGATTGTCGTAGAGGCCACTCGTCAATCCGAATATCCGACGGTTTTCGACCGCCTCGACACCGATGAACTGGGGCGGGTTACCGAAACCACCTTGGATACCCTTCATCAAGTCGTCGAAAGGTTGGAACGTCGCCCTGCTAGTGAAGGAGCTTCGCTTGTAGCGGAGTACGAGTCTCTTCCGCATGGCTTGATCGAGCGCATCTTGTTCGCAGGGCAGGAAACCAAGGTTAAGTACGATGCGTTGGGAAGGCGCACCGAGCTTCAAGATCCCTCCACCGGCCTGTCGACGTTTGAATTCAACGCCTTTGGCGAGGAGCGCGTTGTTAGCGATAGCAACGTAAACCCCTTACGGGCTGCATGAGTGCGATCCACGCGAGGCCGTCGTAGTTATTC
>JBBSJE010000430.1:0-4160 GCA_038257535.1 Polyangia bacterium | reverse complement strand
GGATCACTGTCTCAATTTTTTCGCCCAAGCCCTGGGATGCATTTGTGCTGTTCATGCCCCCAAATCGCACCCTATGTGCTGATTCGCAACCCTACCCCTGAACGCTTACAGTGGGCCTGGTGCAGCAGGCTGAAGCCGAGGCTCGGAAGGCAGGGTCGCAACAGGGGCAGGTTGAAACCAACGTCTCGGGCAATGATGATGGGTACCCAAGCTCGGGCAAAACGATCGAAAAGGTGCTGGCGCGTTCGTCAAGCTAACCAGCGCGCACGTTTGAAACGCAAGTTGGGGCCCCTGCCCGGAAAGCACCGGGTAGGGGCCCCTTTCACATTCTGCCGGCGCTAGCCCCATAAAACGGCAACGTCGTAGGCCTTAATCGCTGAGTCGCAAGACACCAGGCTCAATCCTTCCAAAAGAGCCTGCGAGACAAGCATGCGGTCGAATGGATCCCGATGATGGTGGGGCAACGCACGCACCAACTCGGCGTGTGCGGAACGGATAGGTAGTTCGCCAAACCCGCACGTCAGAATTGCTTCATCAAAACGCCCATCGAATTTCAGCTTGCCTAGCCTCTGCTTGATTGCCATCTCCCATGTTGAAGCGGCGCTCACAAAAACCTCCTCGGCACGACTTACAATGTTCCGGACCTTGGTTGGCAATCGATTGTCATCCACCCACCACCACAGGAAGGTATGCGTATCGAGCAGCAGTCTCATTCCTCGCGACCCTCAAACGACGCCAAGACATCTTCGGGCAAAGGCGCATCAAAGTCGTCGGCGATCCACACTTTCCCCTGCCCCGCACCGGGTTTACGATGAGGCTTCTTTCTCGGCAAAGGACCTAGCCGGGCCAATGGCTTGCCATCTTTGGCAATGACGATGGTTTCACCTTTTGACGCCTGATCAACCAGTTCTGACAGCCGAGTTTTTGCTTCGTACAGATTCAAAGAATGTTTCGGCATAACGATATTGTGGCGCACGGAACTTAGTTGGTCAAGTTGACCAACGCGCTTCGATCTCTCGCCATCATGATAAACTGCAACGCTTGCGATGACCATGACCTCTACATCCAACGCTCGTCACTATTCTTTGCCCCATCTAAAAGCCGCAGGTACACATCGACCCCGTGTTGCATCCCTCCTCGCCAGCGGCACGGAATTGGCTTGCGCACTCGGAGCTGGCGAACAACTTGTGGGCCGTTCACACGAATGCGACCAACCGCCTTGGGTCAAGCGCTTGCCGCAGCTCAGCCGCCCCACCTTCGACATCAACGGCACCAGCGCCGAGGTGGACGCGCGGGTTCGCGAAAAGCTACACGCGGGCGAGCCGCTTTATGAGATTGACGAAGCCTTGTTGGCGCGCCTGGCGCCTGATGTGATCATCACCCAAACTCATTGCGAGGCGTGCGCCGCAACTCCTGAAAATGTTGCCGCTTGCGCCCCCCCAGCGTTGCAACGCAAGCAGGCGGTTGCCCTTGAGGCGGGCACACTCGATGGCATCTTTGAAGGTTTTCGTGCCGTGGCAACGATGATAGGCCGGCTGGCGGAGGGCGAGGCGCTGTGTGCGGCACTGCGGCGAAAGCAAGACGAATGGCGCCACGCCACATCGTTGTTGCCGCGCCCGCGTGTGCTGGTGCTGGAGTGGACGGAGCCACCGTTTGCGCTTGGCAACTGGGGGCCCGAACTCGTCGAATTGGCGGGCGGCTCATGCCTGCTCGGCCGTGCAGGAGAGCGCTCGGCCACGCTGTCATGGCAAGACGTGCACGCCGCTGCGCCCGATGTGATCGTCATCGCTCCCTGCGGTTTCGATCTGGCCCGCGCCCGGGCCGAGCGCCCCACCCTCGAAGCCGCGCCTGGTTGGAATGAGCTACGCGCGCGCGCAACCAGAGGCGTGTTTTTCGCCGACGGCAATCGATACTTCAGCCGCTCGGGCCCTCACGTGCTGGATACGATCGATCTGTTGGCTGAGATGCTGCACCCGCAAGCTTTCCCTGCACAGCACGAGGGCAAGGCTTGGAGCCGGTGGGCTCCGGAGTAGCTATTGATGAGGCCACCGTTGTCATGAAGCTGACCAGCCCTCAAATCCTGGTACGCGGGCTGCTGCCTGCTTCACGCTGGTGCCGGCGCACCAAGCATATCGTGCGCACCGGGGAACTTCGTCTCAGTGCTCTTGTCAGCACGGAGATTCGACGGGAACCCCCAACGATCTCGCGGCTTCCTCCAGACGACCGTCATAAGTCACGAAGGCGCTGACATGAGACAGGTGTGTAATGGCCGTCGCAAGGTGTATGGCGTCGAGGCTTCGCAGCACGTCTGGGGGCAGGTTCTCCGCGGCCTCAAGGATCTGATCGTCAATTCTAAGTAGGGCAACGGCCGCTAGAACGCCGCGCGCACGATCAAGATGATCCGGCGCCGCTCGCTTAACAGCTCGAACAAGCTCAACACGCGCGAGCTGCGACGAGAAGAACGTCTCGCCTGCGCGCGACCTGATCCAAGCTTGCAGCGACACGGTTTCCGCCTCGCGCACCACGAGCTTTACCAGCGCAGAGGTGTCGATATATATCACGATCGCTCTGCCTGGCGCGCGTGATCGAGCACTTCAGAAAGCGAGGGGCCGGCGCCCGGTGGGGGAGGAAGTGGCGTGAACAGAGCCGCTGTAGTGCTGGTTGCAGCAATGGCCCGCCCCTCGCTGACCAGCCGGTCGATGATTGACGCATTGGAGAGAACGGGGACGATGCGAGCGATGGGGCGGCCGTACTCTCTAACTTCAAGCGACTCGCCTGCCTTGACCCGCTCAAGCACCTTGGCTGTTTGCTGGTTGAGCTCTGTAACCGAAACATTGGCCATCCATTTAAACTACTACTTTCTACTAGAAAGTCAAAAGGATCCCAAGAACGCAAACTCCAGAAAGGTTTTTAGGTGATACCTCCACTAATTAAATGACCCCCATGCCCCAACAACCCGGACAGGCCGCCCCGATTATGGATCAGGCGCCCCCTCTTCAGCGCTCGCCAGAAACCAGCCACGTGTGCTCTCGAAAAGCAGGCCAAGCTTGAAGCAGTGCGCTGGCCTCGACATGCGCTGTTAAACGGCGTTGCCGCAGATCCGACGTATAGCTTCAGCGCTCGTCATAAAAGAGCCAGAGGCGCTCGATCAAAGTTGACCAGGCTTAGATCAGTGTCGGCGGGCTTAGACTCCACTGCGGTGTTTGTGCCGACGGAAATCTCTGTTTAGGGATGAGGCCACACCTTCGAAAAGCAAAGGCGCTCGACACCGGGTGGGGTGCGAGCGCCTTTGTGAGCAGGATGGCTAAGGTTTAGATCTGTGCGGTCCGCAAAGACGGACCGTTGATTCGCAGGGTGTGGCACTTGTGGCAAAGGCGGCTCAGCAATGCCTTCACAAGGTGGTCGTTACCTAGAAAGTTATGCCAATCATCGAATTCGAGGTTGGTGGTGATGGTGGATTTGGTACCATAGCGCTCTTCCATGAGGCGGAAGAAAATGTTCGTTTGCTCGGGCTTAAGATTCAGATATCCCATCTCGTCGATCACCATAAGCACGATGTTCTCGGCATTGGGAACGAAGTGTAATTCGGCGAGCTCACGAATTTGACGTTGAGTGACGCCAGGCTGCTTTTTCCAAGGGAAAGATTCAAGCGACCATTGGTCAGGGACTTTGGCCACCCGAATGCGCGACGCCAAGGATGTTTCTTGTCGATGGCGCCACTGTGCACGCAGAAGGCGCAGTAAGAATTCAGAATACGAGCTGTCGCTTTTCTCAGCTAAACCAAGCTCCTTCTGTACGTTCTCTCGGATGCAACCAAGATGAAGGTTCTGCAACAGCTGATCAAGTTCATCGCTCATGGTCGTGGTCGTCCTGGGTCAGTAGGTTTGGAAAATAGCTATTGTGGATGTTGCGCAAGATGAGAGATTCGAGACGATCAAGATCGAAGAGCCCGTACTTTGCAGCGGCGGAAACTGCCCCCACGAACGCGTCCGACGGGTAGTCTCGAAGCATTCGATGAAGCTTCCTTATGGCAGTGCCACTTGAGCGTGAGCAAAAGGCCTGAGGGGCTTTTGGTCGAAACCGAACGCGATATTTGAGGGAGAAAAGCACAAACCCCCTTAAGAAACTTGCGAAAAGCGTCAAAGGGGGTTTGTCTCCGG
>JBBSJE010000429.1:0-4191 GCA_038257535.1 Polyangia bacterium | reverse complement strand
TTGCTCGATCACTTGCATGCGATGCAGGGACGCGATCCGCCCCTGTCCAAGACGATGACAGAGGTGGCGCGCCACCTGGCCGCATTGACGACAAAATTCAGGGAGGCGACACGAATTGTGAGGGACGTTTTTAGCCAGTCGCCGAACTCAGGGCGCTACGAACGTATCTGCGGCAAACCGTTGTGAAACTCTGCCGCCTCACCAAATGAGGGCACGTTCACACCAGCGGCACGCAGAACTTCCCACCACATGTCACCGTAGCTGCGCTTGGCATTTTCGGCCAAGCGGATGTATCTGCCGGTTTTGAAGGCTCCGCCGAAGCCTCCCGCTAAAAGCGTGGGTTGGTTCTGGTTGAGATGGGTACTCCCTTTGGTCATACCGTTGACCCACACCACCAAGGTGTTGTCGAACAACGTGCCGCTTCCTTCCGGCACCGCCTTGAGCTTGCCGATGAGATCCGCCACCACACCGGCGTGCCATTGGCCCACTTTGATCATGTCGGCCACACGAGCAAAGTTGTTATCGGGGCTGTGACCTAATCCACTGTGATGGCCTTCGTTCACGCCCAGCCAAGGGTGTGTCATGTCGCTGCCTTCGTGGCCCACTTGAAGCGTAATCACCCGGGTCATGTCGCAGGCCAACGCAGCCACAACCATATCCACCTGCGCGTTGGTAACCATCGCTACATGGTCGTCGGATTTAATGTCTAAGCCCTTCGCCACGCTGGCAGGCGAGCATCCGGCGGCGCCTGTGCCGTCGAACGCCAGCTGCTTTTCCACAGACCGAAGCGCTTCAAAGTAGTTTTGCAATTTGGCACGGTCGGCGCCGCCCAGCCGTTGCTCCAGCGTCTTGATTCTGGTTGTCGCAAAATCGAGCACAGATCGCTTCTCGTCGCGTACTAGTTGTGCCAAACGGTCCTGTGTTTGGGGCGTCCCCGCAAACAAGCGTGCGAACATTTTGTAAGGGTCGTTTTCTGCGGGTGCGCCTTTGCCATCCCCGTACCAACTAAGAACGCCGAACAAGCTGCTGTTATCACGCGCGTAAGAGCCAAACTGCAAGGAAGGAAAACGGGTGTCCTTGCCGATGTGTCCTGCCAGCACCTGGTCCACGCTCATGCCGCGAGCGGATCGGCCTTCATCGTTGCCTTCAGTGGGAAAGCGTCCGGTCAAAAGCGCGCCATACATGCGATGGCCTCCGAATCCGTCGCAGTTGTCGAGGCCTTCAACGAGCGTGATGTCCTTACGGAAGAGCTCTAGCGGCTTTAGTATCGGAGATAGCGCGTGATCGCCCGTATCGAGCGCGGTACTCGCACTGCGATAGACGTATTCTTCAAGCGGCTTGTTTAGCGGCGGCGGCGTTGCGCCCGGCGCAGTAGGCCAGTAGTGCTCTGGCGCGGTGCCATTGCCCACAGCCATAATCAACAAGCGTTTGGGCGCGGCCGCATAGGCGCGCTGAGCCGCAAGGCAGGGTAGGGCCACAAGCGCGCCGGCAGTGCCGTGCAAGAAGGCACGGCGTGTGAGCTGAAACGGCTTCATGGTGAAGACTCCTGCATGGGGCGAGTCACAAAACCTGGGGACGTGGCTAGTACAAGAAGTAGTTGCAAAACGTTGCCTTTGCTCGCGCGCAGTGAGTCCTTCATCGATGCAATCACCTCAACGTCATCGGCGCCTTCCTCGCGCCCATGTGCGAAGCGCAGCCATTGGCGCGAAAGGCACTCCTGCGCCATTTCACTTTGGGACAGTTGTTTCCCCAACGCGGCCAGCCCAACAAATGTTCCGTCGATGCCAACAGTGTTAACGAGTTCGCCACCAGCATCGATCGGCTTGCCGCTTTCTTGGTCGCGCCAGGCACCAACTGCATCAAAGTTCTCGAACGCCAAGCCGATCGGATCCACCAGCCGATGGCAACCAGCACACGATGGATCCGAAGCGTGGCGTGCCAGTCGTTCCCGGGTGGTTTGCGAGGGGTTGGGATCACTAAGTACGTTGTTTACGTTGGGGGGCGGTGGTGGAAGGTTCTGACACAACAGCTGCTTGCGAACGAACACCCCGCGGCGTGTAGGCGACGATTGATTGTGGTGAGCATAGGTGGCCAATAGCGCCGCGCGCGCCAACACCCCTGCACCCCGTTCGGCGCCTAACTCTATGCGGCCCGTTCGGCCTTTCGTTTCGTAAATCGCCTCGAGGCCCGTATCCACGTAGCCGACACGCGATTGAAACAACGCCTCAAAACCGCCCGCGCCCGCGAAGATCACATCGTCGATAAGCCGCGTTACGTCGTCATGCATGGCCTTGGCCAACGTGGGCGACCACTGCGGGTACATGCTTTTGTCCTTGTTAAGAGCGCCCGCCGCGAGGGGCTGCAACCCGAGCCACTGTTCGTGAAAGTGCTTCACGGTAGCGTGCGCCTTCGGATCAGCGAGCATGCGTTCGGCTTGCGCCTTCACTTCGTTTGCATTGGCCAGCAAGCCTTTGCGCGCCGATTCAAACAGAGTTGCGTCGGGCATGCTTTGCCACAGGAAATACGACAGCCGACTCGCGATTTCCCAAGGGTTCAAAATCGCAATACGCTTGTTCTTCGCATCAACGTCACCCACTTCGATGCGAAACAAGAAATCAGGCGCCAGCAGTATCGAGCGAATCACAAGCTCAAGGCCGGTTTTGAAACCCTCCCGCTGTTTTCCTTTCAAGTAGATCGCTTGCAGAGTTTGGCTCTCCTCGGCGGCTAGCGGTCTTCGCCAGGCGCGCTCTGCGAACTGGTTGATGAATTTTGCGGCGCACGCGTCAGTGGCCGAAGGTGCGCAATCGACCAGCGCCTCAGCCTTCGCCACGGCGGAGCGAGCCACGCTTTCGCCCGCTGAGACGTACCTCTCTGCCAGCAGGTTTGGCACTGTCAACGCGGCTGCAATGTTGTCAAAGCCAAGCGCGGTCTCATCACTTGGAAAGTCCTGGGCTACACTCGATTCAACGCCGAACAGGTCGCGAATCGTGTTGTCGTACTCACTGCGGTTCAAGCGTCTAACAACCACGCTGGCTGGCGCTACGGGATTGACGCCACCGCCCCCCGGGCCCCCGGTGGTTCCTGTGTCGTCGACTGTGCCCGCCCCTTCGCCCGTGCCGCCGGCCCCCGCAGACGAAACTTGCCCCGTGCATCCGGCGCCGAGGACGGTGACGTTGAGCCCCACAAGCCAGAACACGACGGGAAATCTTTTTGGCTGCATTCTTCACCTGAACAACGAGTGAGCAAACGCCCCCCTGGGGACTGCAACCGCACTCCCCGCTATGAAGACCGCCCCGGTCGCCACCCGCGACACGCAAAGCGTGGTTTTCGTCGTTTTACAAGGCTGATTGTGTCACCAATGACCACCGTGCTGGGTATTATGGGCGCATGTTGCAGCTTGGGTCGTCGAAGGTTTGTGCGTTGTGTTGCTTGCTCACAGCGGCTTTGCTTGGCTGTTCCGAGAGCTCCCCCACAAGTGACGCTTCGGCTGGCGACGCGGCGGCGTCCCTCGACAGCGCCACCGACAGCCCCGGGACCGATGCCAGCGGATTTGAAGATGAACCGCTGGTGCTGACGAAGGCGACCAAGGTGCTAGACGAGGCGGGCCGCGCCAGCTTGGTAGCATTCGAGCCCGACGGCACTTTGGTGTTCCGCGATCCGGCCCCCAGTTTTGCTCCTGACGACGTGGTAGTGAGTCGGCCCGCGCCCGCTGCTCCCAGCGGACTTCTTCGCAAAGTGCTGCAGGTGCAACGGCAGGGCGCACATTCTGCCGAGCGACAAAGTGCAACTTGACTTCAAGCGCCCGTGGTCCGATGGCACAAGCTGCATTGTGCTCGATGCCCAAGCTCTCATCGCACGCCTTGCCGCCATTGTGCCGCCGCCCCGGCGCCACGTGACCCGCTACTTCGGTGCCCTGTCGTCGCACAGTGCCTTGCGACCCCTCATTGTGCCCGCCGCCACCGCGGCCGCCCCTGCGGCGCAACCAGCGGAAGCGCCCGCCCAAGACCTGCAAGCCCCCGCCGCCAAACCTCCCCGAACCTCCAAATACATCGCGTGGAGTGACCTGCTTCGCAGAACATTCGGCATCAATGTTGTCTGCACGCGCTGCCAAGGCCCATTGCGTCTCATCGCCTTGGTGAAGGAAGAAGCGACTATTGCCAAAATACTCGGGGCCATGGGGTTGCCTACGCT
>JBBSJE010000428.1:0-4261 GCA_038257535.1 Polyangia bacterium | reverse complement strand
GATTCTTTCGTGAGGGACGTCATCGTGTTTCCTTGGGTGGTGTGTATGTATCTGGGAGGACTCATGCGCGCTTGCAACGGCCTCTTCCGCCACCGGGACAACGTCCGTATTGTCCACGAGTGCAAACATCGCGCGAGGGTCTGCGACGGCGCTGTCTCCGGATGCCATATTCCCGTATTGGGCATATAGGCAATTGCGAGAACCGTGCCAGCCATGCGACCGCTCGACTGTCCGGGTAGCGCCAGCGTGAAGCGGCTATGCGCTGCGCTGCCGGTTCGGCACGCGAGACACGCGGTTGCATCGCCCCGCGCCGCCGAGCGGCAATTCAATCAGATTGATATCGGGCTACATCACTACGACGTGAGGCGCGATGTTCCCGACGAAGGGCCTTCACGAAGATCGCTTGGGGTCTCACCCGCGGGTGACGCCATTTCGCGCAGAGCTTACGCGGGAGTAACGCCGCGCCGAAATGCGAGTTACGAGGCGGTTCGCATCTGGTTGCTCATGCGTGGCTGCCCTAAGCTTCGGACGCTGGATCCTGCCGGTAGAACCGCTTGAGCTCGTTGTAGAGATCGGGGGTCTTTGCCTTCATCACGGCCGGCTTCTCGAAAAAAGATTCCGTGGCCACGGCGAAGAACTCGGCCTCATTGGTGGCGCCATAGCGGCGCAAGACTCGCCGCTGGCGCCTGTCACGGCTTCGCAGCGCTTGAAAGTTCTGTTCCATGACGGATGTCCAATGCCGATAGTCGGGACGGGCGTGTAGCGGCGGCGTGCCGTCATAAGTTCCGCCTGCACGATCCAGCACATGCGCGAATTCGTGGGTGGCGGTGTCCTTGCCATCTTCAGGATTCGCAAGTCCACGTTTGACCGAATCCCACGACAGAACCAGCGTTCCCCACTGGTGGGCTTCGCCGAACACGGCAACATCATCCTGCCCCGGGTGCTTGTAGGTGGCAGGATAAACCACAATCTCCGTCAGGCGATCGTAATATGACAGGTCGAGGTGCAGGATCAGCCGGCACGCCGCAGCGGATATCAAGACCCGAATTTCATCGGTGATCTCGAGACCGCCCGCCGGGATCCAGACCTTTTCCCACGCGAAGACCTTGAGCCGCTCCAGGAAGCTCTGGCGGAGTTCCCCCGACAACTTCTCAAAGAAGGGCACCTGCTCGTTCAGGATGGAGATCCATGCTTCGGGAAAGGGCTTCTCTCGCCACCTACGCCGCTGCCAACGTCTCCAAAGCCCGAACATATTCTCCCCCTCTGCTGCGACCTACCAGGAGCAAGATCACGGCGACGAAGCCATAGCGCTATGAAATTCGTAGCACTCGCTGCCACGCCGACAAAGCCCGGCGAACGTTTGCCTGAGCGCTCCTGCACTCCTCGCGCCGCCGCGCTATTGCTTCGGAACATCGTTGACCTGCTTCATTGCGGGCGGCCTCGTAGCGTTTCACCAGCGATTGCCACTGTGTGAGCGCCTCTTCCACGGTGGCGCGGGCGGCGACCACCTTCTCGATCAGGGTCCCCTCCGCCGATCCGGAGGCCACCCTTTGTTCAAGGCGCCGCTGCTGCATCCGCACCTGCGCCCTGATGACGGCCACAGGTGGCGTCCGCCGTAGCTTCCGGGTCATGCCCACAAAGCTCAGGCTGTACACGATCCATTTGGTTGGATCAAAGTGGTGCATCCGCACGCCGTTTCGGTAATCACCCGGGAAGGCGTGATGAAAGTTGTGGTAGCCCTCACCCATGGTGACAAGCGCTCCAAGCAGACTGTCGCGCGAGGAGTTCCTGTCAGAGTAGGGTTGAACACCATAAGTGTGTGAGAGCGAATTGACCGCGAACGTGGCTTGGTACACCACAACCAACCGGATGAATCCGCCAACCACCAGGCCTCCCCAAATATCTCCGAACGCCCACCCGAGCAGCATCGGCGCCACGAGGCCCATCGCAATGCCGATCCACACGTAGTGCTTGTGCTGCCAACGGATCAGAGGATCTGCCTCAAGGTCCGGTACCGGCGTCTCGGCAATGGCTGGGTCCGTTATTTCCACCACCCAACCGACGTGCGAATACCACAACCCCCTGCGTGCGTTGTACGGATCTAGATCCGTATCGGTCCGTGCATGATGGCGCCGATGCTGGGCCGCCCACAGCAGAGCCGAGTTCTGAAAGGAGCCGGCAGCGAAAGCAAGCAGGAAGAGCCGGAACAAAGGATGAGCTTCATAGGTGCGATGCGAGAACAGACGGTGGTAGCCGGCGGAAATCGAGAAGACGGTGAGCACGGTCCACACCACACCGATGCCGACGGCAGCCAAGGTGATGCCATGCCACCAGGCGTACGCCGCGAATCCGCCGACCGCGAGGACGTGAACGGCGAGCAAGAAGATCAGATTGGACCAATCAATCGGAAGTCGTTGAGTGGCCTTCACCGCGGCGGGCTTGCTGCCTGGGGATTCAGCCCACCGCCTTATCGTATTGTGATCGGTTGTAACTTGTGACATTTCTCCACCTCCTTAACACAGTGCTCCTCACGTTCAATGGTCGCATGAAACGTGCCAAGACCAGATGCGGCGCAATCGAGGATTTTTGCCATGGTGCCCTCTGCATTGACCAAGGCGATAAGGCGCAAGTCGCCGAGGCACCGAGTGAACTTTGGTGGGCCCGCGCGGGCATTTCGACGCCGCTCACCAACACCTCTAGGTGCGCCAAGGGTGTTGCCACGAAACGGGCGCGCAAGTTCTCTTCCCGCAGAACTGTCACGCCGTGGCCAATCAGTTACACGCGCGGCTTTTTGCGACCATGAGCGTCTAGCTGAGAAGCGTTTCGCCGCCGTCAGGCCTGCCACGCCGCAACTTGCTTCGCCAGGGCGCAGGGTCCTACGCCGCAGGGCCCGAACAGCGCCTTGGCATCGTGTAGTGGCTCAAGTGGGCAAAATCAACAATGCAGATTGTTAAAGCGCCGCCCGTTTGTGTGCCGTCGGGAGCCGTAAGCACGATATGCCCTGTATTTACAAGACAAACGATTCTTGAGGCGGCTCTATTAGGTTATCTGAGCGTGAGCTCACCGGGGTGCGCCCTACGCCTTGTCCGTATAGTCTGTTCTGCCAGCATGCCACCTGGCTTTTGGCTATGGTGGCCACCGAAGCGACCCGGTTGTATCTCTTGGAGAAGCTATGAAATCAAAGCCCACGCTTTTGCGTTCGCAAGGCGTCACCCGTCGTCGCCTCCTGGGTGGCGTGGCCGTGGTCGCAGCCTCGCCTGGCATCGCAACAGGGGCAGGCAAACCGCAAGCCGCTGCCAAGGTTGCAGCCAGCGATGCACAAGCGCCCTTGGTTGCCAAAGTTTTGCCTGCGCCCATCGCTCGCCCTTTGTGGTCACAAGATGGAATGGCTGATGCCGCATGGCTTTGGTACCCATCGGAACGCGCATTGCCCAGCAGCTTCGTGTTGTTCCGCAAAGACATCACCTTGCCCGCAAAGCCCACGCGCGCGCCGGCGTGGATCTCGGCAGATAGCCGCTACCTTCTGACGGTGAACGGCAAGCGGGTGCAGTTTGGCCCCGCACCTTGCGATCCGCGCCAGCTTGAGGTGGATCCGGTAGATTTGGCGCCGTATCTCGGGCCTGGCAAGAATGTGATTGGGGCCACGGTTCTGTTCTACGGCGTGGGTGATGGCACGTGGGTGCTGGGCAAACCCGGCTTCCTGATGTTTGGCAACGTGGAATTCGCCGCTGCCGCTCCGGTTCGTTTTGCCACCGATCCATCGTGGCAATGTCATTTGAGCCGTGCCTGGCAGGGGGGGCGCTACCGCCGCTCGTACCTGCGCGCGCTGCAAGAGCAGTTTGACGCTCGCTTGCATCCGCAAAAATGGGATCAGCCGGGCTTCGTTGCCGATGCCTCGTGGCGGCCCGCCATGAAACTGGAGGTGTCCGCAGGCCGGCCCCCGCTGGCGTCCACGTTTCGCGACGACATCTATGACGTAGGTGGCACCCGCGTTGACGCCGTGGTGCAACCGCGAACCATTGCCTCATTGGTGGCCAATAGTCGTTTCGAAGGGGGTTTTTGGCTTCTAGGGTGAAGGGTTTGAGGGAACAAGGCCAGATTCTGGCCCTCGATTGGACCTCCGAGATCCAACAATGTGCGGTGAACGCTCGCAAAAACCGGCGATTTTCGCCCAGCGGACAAGGCTGCGCCCAGAGCCAGTTGCAGCCACCACCTAAGAGACCTCAATTACACCAATCCAGCTCCGTCTGATGAGGCGGCG
>JBBSJE010000427.1:0-4284 GCA_038257535.1 Polyangia bacterium | reverse complement strand
GTTTTCCTATCCTCACTGGAAGTGCACTTTCGTTTCTTGAGGTTTTCAGTTGTCGCAAACCGAAAAGATCATGAAAAGAAGCGTGCTTCCAGTGTTTTCTACACTCCTGTGGGCTTCAGGATTGTCGCTTTAGGGCTAGCGCTGCGCGCGGCTGTTCATCCGAACACGAGCCAAGGGGAGCCTTTGGGCCCAGGTGCCGTTAGGTACAAGCACTGTCATAGGCCTTGGATATGCCCATATTGGTGGCGAGGGCGTAAAAAGTCCCAGAAATCCCGGTTGGTTACCGGTCATAGATATGATTATTGGTGAATTATGCCTTAGTTGTGGTTAAGGTCGCCCTCGTCGCTTGTGCTGGGACATCCGCGCAAGCGGTTTGACAACCGGCACAACGCCGAGGGGGAGTGAGAATGAGGCATCTGTCGTGCGCGGCTCTGCGCAGTTTGAGTGCTCGTGGGTTTGTTGTGTGGTCGTTGGTGACAGTCATAGGTTGCAGCAGTGGCAGCAACGGTGACGACGACACCGATGACGCGGCTGGCGGGGATGGCGGCCAAAGCGACAATGGCGGCACCGGCGGCTTGGCGGGCGCCAACGGTGGCATGAGCGGTGCCCAGGGTGGTGCGGCTGGCGGCATGGCAGGTATGGGCGGCATGGCAGGCATGGCAGGCATGGCAGGCATGGCAGGCATGCCCCTGCCCCCATTCGAGCTTGATATAGGCATGCCCATCACCACGGCGGGCACGCTGCCCATCGAGATTGATTTTGCAGCTGCAGCGGATTTCACGGGTAAGTTCAAAGCCTTCCAGCGCGGCGAAGGCGATGTCATCACCCATGACACCAGCATGGGCGGCCGAATCAAGATCGCGGCCGACAAGCAGGGCGCAGCCTATTACGACACCACGCCTGATGAAACGGGCACCGTTGCATTCACGGAATTTACAGCCTCGCTGACGTTTCAATCAACGGGCGTTGCCAATGTTTACTTCCTGTTGGGTGGCGACACCAAGCGGTCTGATTCTCGCCAAGCGCGGTTTCAGATCAACAATGGCGTAGCGGGGCCCCCGGGTGTCACCGACGTAGATAGCTTTTCAACGGCCAGAGATTGTTCGCCTCAATACTGGACGCGGGTGGACAGCATGTGCCAATCGCCAATGGGCAGCTCATACACGTTTGCAGCCCCCGAGTCCGGACCCAAAGTTTACACATTCGAGATCACTACCAAGAAGGTAAGCGACACCAGCGTCCTGGTGTACGGCGCCTTCTTCGATGGCGATAAGCTTATCGATCACCAGACGTACACGTTCACGGAGATGACACAGGTGATGGGCGAGATCGGTTTTGGCGGCAGCGTCAAGGGCGGTGATTTGTTCATCGACAACTTCAAGGTTGTTGCGGCCAAACCCATTCCCGAGTTGAAAGTGATCGAGCACAAGGGCGAGGACATGGTTGCGTGGCAACTGTGGCTGCCCGAGAACACGCCGGCCATCAAGGGGCTGCTTCACTTCTCGCCTTCCTTGGCGTTGGAAGCAGGGGGCAACGGTGAGTACGCGATGTTTGAGATTCAGCGCAAGTTCGCGCGGGCTCACGGGTGGGGTCTGTTGGGACATCGGGGTGCTGGCACAGTGGCGAGTTTGGACGCAGCCCTCATCGCTTTGGCGACGGCGAGCGCACATCCGGAAGTCAAAGACGTTCCGCTCTTTGTTGAGAGCTTGCTGGGCAGCTTCGCGAATGATTACGCTGCGGCTCATCCGGAAAAGACCATTGGGTTCTTTCAAAACAAATTGACCACCGACAGCCTTGCCTCGGCCACGAAGCCCACGGGCGCTGCGGATCCCTTTTTGAACGTGCCGGGTGTGTTCACGTACGCCCCGTTGTCCATCGTCAGCAACCTTGCGGGTGCCTCCACCATGTTTAAGGGTGGACGAGATCTGGGTGCGGTTTGGACGCTGGTGGCTCACGGCGGCCAAACCCACGCGACGGTCGATAGCAACGCGTATTATTTGCCGTTCTTGCAGGAGCTTATTGAAGTGCGCATGACCAACGGCGCCGCGCCTTTGAAGCCTGTGGTCAAAGCCAACGGATTTTTTGGCGAACACAAGCACCTGCTGATGACGCCTGCGGATTTGTCGCCCGTCACCGCCTACGCTGCTCCTGATGATTTGACAAAGAGTTGGCTTCTGAACGCCGACGTCGCAAAGGTCTTCTCGGCCTTTCACTACAACCGGATGATGGGCCAAAGCTTCTTGCCGAAGAAGGTGCACTTCACGTCAGCGCCGTTGCATGGCAAAGCGGGTGAAAGCCGCGAAGTAGAGGTGGGATTCGCGGAAGGCTTCATGTGGAAGAAGATCGAATTCTTCGACATGGGCGTGAAGGTGGGCGAAGTGGCAAGCCCGGCGGCAGCCAAGTTCACCTATCCGGCTTTAACCAAAGGTGCCCACGCGCTGATTGCCCAAGTTACGGGAATGGACGACGTGGTTCATCTGACCCATCCCGTTCTCGTGGTGATGGAGCCATGACTCAAGTTTGTTCAGGGGGGAAGCGGTTTACCGCTTCAAGCAGAAACGTATTAGGAGGCTACATTATGAAGAACGTTAGATTGAAATCGTTGATGGCACTTGTGCTGGCTGGTGCAGTGGGCTCGGCTTGCTCATCCAAGAGTGATAACGATGACGACAACGCTGGTGGCAGCGGCGGCGGAGAAAATACCGCAGGCACGGGCGGCAACAACACCGCGGGCACGGGCGGCAACAACACCGCAGGCACGGGCGGCAACAACACGGCAGGCATGGGCGGCAACAACACGGCAGGCATGGGCGGCAACGCTGCAGGAAGCGGCGGCCAAGCCGCGGCTGTGACTGTGGCGTCTGAGTTCACGTGCCCAGCTGGCATGCAATGGGGGGATCCCCTGCCTGCAGAGGCCATGAGGAAGCTGACGCTCGTGAAGGACGGCCTTAAGGGGGGCGAGGGCGGGATCTGGGTTGAGTCAGAAAAGGCCTTGTTCTTCTCCGATCTGCAACGAGATGCTGTACCCCCAGTTGCCGCTCAACTAGGAACTTATTGGCGGATGCCCTCCAGTTCCAAGATTTGGAAGCACACGCCTGAGGACAGCATGACCGTTGAGTGGCTCCCTGGGGGCGGCGCGAATGGTATGGCTTTGTCAGCTGACTTCAAGAAGCTCGTAGTGGCCCACATCGCCGATCAGTCGATTACCGCGATCGCTTTGGCGGACAAGTCCAAGATGAAGGTCGCCGACAAGTATATGGGCGCTTCCTTCAAAGTGACGAACGATCTAGCCGTAAGGTCCGATGGCCACGTCTACTTCAGCGATCCCCTGTGGCAGTCTCACTTGCTCGGAGATCCAAACGAGTGCCAACCCACTGAAGGCATGACAAAGGTGTTTCACGCCAAGCCGGATGGGACTGTAGAGCTGGTCGATGACAAGCTTCACAACCCTAATGGCGTCGCAATGTCTCCGGACGGCAAGACGCTTTACGTGACATCTTTGCCCCAACCAATGTGCGGCAGTGGGCCCAACTTCGGCAAGATCACGAAATATGAGATCAAGGCGGATGGTTCCACTGGGCCCGGAATGGATTTCATAACCGCGGGAGTGGCTTATCCCGATGGCCTTACGGTGGATTGCGCAGGCAACGTTTACGTGACCTCGGGGACTGTGAAGGTTTTTGATAAGGATGGAGCTGCTCTTGGTGAGATTGGGCTTCAGGCAGGGGGAGAGGGTCTCTCGAATGTCGCGTTTGGTGGGACGGATCGGAAGACGCTCTTCGCAATGATGAAGAATGCTGTGGCTTCGATAAAGCTCAACGTTCCTGGACCAAACTGATCGTCAGGAGTGGACGGAGAGGCCGCCAGCGAAGAACTGCGCGGCCTCTTTCTTTTGGCGTGCCCAGGATGGGCCTTGGATCACCATTCTAAAGAATGGTGATCCCTATCGGAGTGAAGGGCCAAGTAACGCCGGGGCGCGCCTAAGGCCCTTAAAGCCGGGGAATGAACTCGCGCCGATGAACGTCGCGCGTAAGCCTTGGCAGGTGGTATCGCATCACAATCCGCTGAGAGCGCTTCTTACCGACATCGTCAGGCACCTGCGCGGTAACACCCTAGAACAATCCTGTTGCCTCGCGATCCATGTAAGGGTGCAATTCCTATCGTTGCGTGAGTTGGAGCGGGTAAGTACCCGAAAACACGCGAGCAGGCCAACCTGACGGGGCCGAAAAGGAGCGCGAAACGCGCTGGCGGGAAGGAATAATCGATCAGCGTCGATAGCGCTGG
>JBBSJE010000426.1:0-4290 GCA_038257535.1 Polyangia bacterium | reverse complement strand
GGTGGAAGCCCATGTACCCGGTGACACTTCACAGTACGTCACATTTTGTTGTCAACCGACAGAGGCCGTGGCTGGTGAAGCAAGCGAGACGCTGCGTTTTGCCCCTTGCTATGAAGCCCCCGATACCAAGTTCGGGCGCCAGTGCCGAAGCGAAAGCTTGTATTTTTATCCCCTGGCCATCCGAACCGATCGGACGTTCAGCTTCGACAACACCACCCGAGAGCTCACGGTGTTCCGAAGGTAATAGATCGCAAGCGCCACCCTGCCAATGCCCCCTGGCGTGAACGTCGCCGAATCCAGCTACGAACGTCGGCTGCTTGAGTTGCAGCAGAAGCTTTCGGGCACCGCTTTGCGCCAAAGCGCGCAGGGCTTCATTTTTGGGAGTTCGGTAACGTGGCCGAAAAATCCACGAAGCCATGGGTATGGGTGGTCGAATTGGGCGACAACGTACGTCTCGTGTCGAAGTAAACACCGGCCAACTCGCGCCTGTGATTTTGTTTTGACAAGACGTCCGGCAACGGATAGTCAGATCACCTAGATGGCATGGCTTCTTGGCGACGACGCGCGGCAACAGGCCCGTTTCAGTGCGCGCAGCTTTGCTGTTTTGGCTTTGGCCGTCACGGCGTTGGGTTTGTTCCTTCGCATCGAACACGCGCTTACCTTCGATGGTCCCGGCCGGGGTTCTGACTATGCCGTTTATGTACAAGGCGTTCGCTGGATGCTTGAACACTGGCGAGGTTTCCATTTTCACGAAAGCCTCAACTCACAGGTCAACTATCAGCCGCCCCTGTGGTACGCGGCTGCGGCGCTCGTTCTTAAATTCACAGAATCTGAACGCGCCATCGCGGGTTTATCGGTCATCGGGTGGCTGGTCAGGCAGTGGGTGTTATTTTGGGCGCTGCGCAAGGCGGCGCCTGGTAAGCACGGTGCCCATCTGGCGGCCCTTTCGCTTCACGCGGTTTTGCCGCTCGCAGTGCTTATCGACGGCAAGGTGAATCCCGAAGGGTTTCATGCAACCCTATTTATGCTCGCGCTGTGCGCGCTCTGGCGTCTTGATCAGGAAGTTGCCGTATCTCATGGCCACCGCTTGCGATGGGCCGCCGCCTTCGGATTGCTGGCAGGCCTATCGCTGCTTACCAAGGCAACGTCTAGCGTGTTGATCCTTGTGGCCTTGGCTATGATGGGCAGGCGCGTGCTCAGCTTGCTCTTGCGCAAGTCGCATTTTCCCCCACGACAAGTTGTAGGCCCTGCCCTGCTGGCTGGATTTGTATTTGCTTTGACCGTGGGCTGGTGGTGTGGCCCCAACCTGCGTGCTTACAAGTACCCCTTTCCACACCCTTGGGATCTGGCAACGGCTGAAGTGTTTCCCGATCTGGCAAAACCGCTGATGCAGCGGCGGCCCGCAGAGTGGGCGCTGCCTTTCCGATGGGCCGAATACATGCGCTTTCCCATCATCGGCGGCAAGAAGACGCCAGTTCCCAACTTCTGGGCTTGGATGGTTGTGGGCACGTGGTCGGATCTCTATAACCGCGGCTTTTGCCGTCTTCCAGGAAAAAGGTCAACCGCCGAAGTGTGGGGCTGTAACCGTGGATTCATGCCTAGTGGCCCACAATGGTCGGTGACCCGCCGCTGCGTGAAACATTTTTCTCGCCTTGCCTGGGTTGGCATTTTCCTGACCATGGCAGCGTCTTTTGCGGTGATTCATACGACCTACACGCAGCTGCGAAAACCATCTCCCCAAAACGAATGCGGCGAAGGTCGCACGGAAGGCCTGTTGGTGTTTCCGCTGGCGATCTTCTTCGTCCTGTTCTTCGTTTTTCTGTTCGCCCTAAAGTATCCCTTTGATCACATTGCCGTGCTCAACCCGCGGTATCAGATGGCTGCGATAACCCCGATGACGTTGTGTTTTGGCTTGTGGCTGGGATCCTTTGACACACGCCGCGCTGTGCAGCGTATACCGCTGCTGCTTTCCGCCCTTGCCATCGCGGCGGTGGCAGCGCTTTTGCTCATCGGGCGGTTTGGCAACTGACCAACCAGGCCAACCAGGAACGATTTAGGCCAAAAGCCAAAAGATTGAGGTTTTTCTCAAAAACGTCACGACCCTTTCAGAAAGCCGGTACGTCCCAACCACCAAGCAAGGGATGCGACACGGACACCTTAAAGCAATGGGCCTCTGGTGTGCCCTGCTGTTGGCCTGCACGGGAGCGATTGGCGGTGAAAGCGGAGCCGTGGGCCCTGAAGCCAGCCCTGGCAAGCCAGGTTCAGAGGACAACGCGCCGCTTCCTGCCACCAACCCACCGCCCTCTGCTTCCGTTGGCCAGGTACCGCTGCGGCGGCTCAGCCGTGTGGAATACCGCAAAACGCTAGCAGATCTGTTGCGGGTCCCGGTTGAGGAAAAGGACATCGCGGCCACGGAGAGCTACGGGCCCTCTGGCTATCCCGAAGGCGGAGCGTTTTCCCCCGATGAAGTTGATCGCATGTTGGCCGCCGTAGACACCTTGGCGGCTCGTTATGCGGCCACGCAGCTCACGGCTGACATGCCCTGCAAACCCCAAAGCGATGCTGACCGTGCGTGCGCTCAGGCTTTCGTAAAGGCGTTTGGCGCTCGCGCTTATCGCCACCCCATAAGCCGACAGGAAACACTTGATCTGATGGGTGTGTATGACGAAGGCCGCAAGGATCGCTCATTAAAAGAGGCGCTTTCTCTCGTTGTTCGTGCGGCCCTCTTGTCGCCCCGATTCAACTATCGCTGGGAGCAGGGAGACAACGCCACCGAGATGAAGAACGGCGTAATTGCCTTAGGAAACTATGAAATTGCGTCACGCCTTTCTTACTTTCTATGGCAGTCAATGCCCGACGAAACGCTGTTTGAATTGGCCGCCATGGGCGAGCTGCAAGATCCTCAGAAGGTGGCAAAGCAAGTGCAGCGTATGGTGCGTGATCCCGTGCGTGGTGGCTCGGGCATCAAGGGCTTCTTCGAGACCTGGCTGCCGTTGGCCGACTTTGCCGCCCATGGCCCCGAAGATCCCAATCATGCCGCCAAGGCCAGCATGATGGTTTCGCTTATGGCCTTCGTTGAAGATCTCGTTTTGGGAACGGGAGATGCCACATACGAAACTCTGTTGGCAGCCGACTACGTTTTCGCCAACACAACCGTCGCGAAACTGATGAACCTCGAGCCCATTGCCGACAACGTAATAAAGCGAGTGAATCTGAACGACCAAACACGCGCCGGGATCTTCACGCATCCCGCGTTTTTGGCCGCCACCACCGACACGCCTTTGACCACTGTGATTCGTCGGGGGCGCTTCGTTTACGAAAAGCTTGGGGCTTGCGCGCCCGTTCCCCCGCTGGTTGGAACCATACCCGATCCACCTGCTAGGCAAGCCAACGCAAGCGTTCGCGAACACCTAAGCGAACACGCCAGCAGCGCTGTATGCCGTGCCTGCCACCAGTTCATGGATCCCATGGGATTCGCGTTTGACAGCTTCGACGCGCTTGGCCAAGCGCGCGACCAGGACGACTACGGCAAGCCCACCAACACCCAAGGCACCATGCCGTTGGCCGAAGGGCTTGAACTGCGCTTCAACAACGCGGCCGATCTGCTGCGCCAGCTTGCCAGGAATGACCTGTCACAAGCGTGCTTCGCGCAGCAGCTTCTGAGTTACGCCCTGCGCCTGCCTGTTGACGCGGGCAACGCGGGCGCGTTCACGTCGGTTGCGAAACGGTTTGTAGACGGCGGAGGCAATATATTGTCGCTGCTGACCACAGCCGCTGAATCGGAGTTGTTCTATTTCCGAAAGCCATCCCCCGGTGAGGTTTTGCAATGAAGCTATCTAAATGGGAACTCAAGCGCCGCGATTTTTTGAAGCATTTGGGCTTGGGGGCCGCGCTGCTGCCTGTGCTGACTGAAACCCAAGTTGCAGCTCAGCAGTTGGGACCCAAGGGGCGGCTGATGGTCATGGTGAAGGGCAACGGCGTTCGGCCTGAGACATTTTGGCCTACCTGGACGGGGGCACGCCCCGCCGATGGCTCGTTGGCGACCGCCACCTTACCCCATGTCACCGCGCCGCTTGAGCCGTTCAAAACCAAGCTTCAATTTCTAGACGGCCTGACTTTACGCAACTGGCTGCGCAGCGAAGGCAATCCCACAGGTGACAACGGCGATGCCCATCACAACTACGGTTCGCTGCTTACGGGTGAGCTGCCGTCTGAGCGTTTGTTCACGGATGGGGGGTGCGGATCAAACCAGCAACCCGCGGGCTGCAGGATGTGGGCTGGCGCCGCATC
>JBBSJE010000425.1:0-4319 GCA_038257535.1 Polyangia bacterium | reverse complement strand
GTCAACTCAACGTTGTTGATGTTGGAGGCAAAGGCCAGTTGACCTACGAACAACGCCATTGTGAAGCCCACCCCGGCCAAGCACCCCACGCCCAAGACCTGCACCCACGTGACCTGCGCTGGCAGGTCGGCCAGCTTTAATTTCACGGCCAACCAGGCGAACACTGTGACACCAAGCGGCTTACCCACAACCAAACCAAGAATCACCCCCAACGTGATGCGATCCTGGATCGCGCCCGATGGCAGGCTGCCTAAGGCAACGCCGGCGTTGGCCAGTGCAAAGACGGGCAACACCAAAAACGTGACGGGGCCCACCAGATAGTGTTCGAGGCGACGCAAAGGGGGCTGCACCTTTTCAAGCCACACTTCGATGTCGTCAACCAGCAAGCCTTTGAGTCCGGCCTGCTCTTTGGCAGACAGTTCTTGAATGTTTTCAGGCGCGACGAGGTCAAGCCGGCTGCGCAGCTTCGACACAAACAACGGAAATTTTAGCGTCGTGCGCGTGGGAATGGTGAACGCCATCAGCAGCGCCGCCACAGTGGCATGCACGCCTGATTCCAAGAACGACAGCCACACCAAAGTGCCAATGATGAAGAACACCACCGGCGATCGAACCTGTAAGCGATTGGCCACAACGGATAGCGAAAAGAACGACATTCCAAACAGCAGGCTCAAGGAATTGAGGTCATCCGTGTAAAACACGGCAATCACCAAAACCGCGCCAATGTCATCCACGATCGCCAGCGCGGTTAGGAAGACTTTGAGGCCCAGGGGAACCCTATCACCCAGCAGCGCCATCACGCCCAAGGCAAAGGCGATGTCGGTTGACATGGGAATGCCCCAGCCGTTGGCACCCGGCCCCTCGCTGTTCAGCGCATGATACAAAAGCGCGGGAACAATCATCCCGCCCATGGCGGCCACGGCAGGCAGCAAGGCTTTGCGCAGCGACGACAATTCGCCAGTCAGCAACTCTCGCTTGATCTCTAGCCCCACCAGGAAAAAAAAGATGCCCATCAAGCCATCGCTGATCCAATGGCCCACGTCTTTTTCCAAGGCCGCCTTGCTGACGGTGATGCCCATTTTTGTGTGAAGCAGGTGCTTGTAAAGCTCACCCCAAGGCGAGTTCGCCCAGATCAACGCGATCACGGCCGCGGTCAGCAAAAGCCCAGCGCCCGCCAGCTTGTGAGAGGAGAACACCCGCAGCGGCGCAAGCACGCGCTCGATCGGGCGCAAAGACGACGTACTTGCTGGGTCCATCACGATTTGTCCTCCAAACAGGTGGTGTCGGCACCTTAGCGATGCCAGCGCCTGTTCGCCACTGCCTTGCGAGTGCTAAGTTGGGGCGGCATGGAAGCAAACCCTGCCCCGATCACCGCAACATTGTTGGTTTCGTGCCGGGATCGCACGGGCATCGTTGCGGCGCTGTCAGATTTTGTTTTTAAACACAATGGCAACATCTTGGACGCCGACCAGCATGCCGAAACGCCGTCGGACATGTTCTTTATGCGGCTAAGGTGGGAGATCTCCGGGTTCCGCCTCGATCGGCAACAGATCCAAGAGGCCCTCACGCACATAGCGACGCGCTTCGATTTAAAGTGGGAGCTTTCGTTTTCCGACCTGCGACCTCGCGTGGCGGTGTTCGCGTCGCGTACCCCACACTGCCTGTACGACTTGCTGCTAACGCATCAGCTGGGTGAATTGGGCGGCGATCTGGTGGCGGTGGTCTCCAACCATGAGGCGCTTCGCCCTGTGGCGGGACATTTTGGAGTTCCGTTTCATCACATCGAAGTGTCACCCGCCACGAAACCGCAGGCGGAGGCGCAGCAGCAAGCGTTGATGCAAAGCCTGGGCGTCGACGTGGTGGTGCTTGCCCGCTACATGCAGGTGTTGTCGCCCGGGTTTGTCAACGCTTGGCTCGGGCGCGTGATCAACATTCACCATTCCTTTTTGCCCTCATTTGTGGGGTCAAAGCCCTATCACCAAGCCAAACAACGAGGCGTCAAGCTCATCGGCGCCACCGCGCACTACGTAACGCCTGAGCTTGATCAAGGTCCCATCATCGAACAGGACGTGGCGCGCGTTACCCACCGCGACGACGTTGAACAGCTGGTGCAGAAGGGGCGTGAACTGGAACGTCAGGTTTTAACACGCGCCGTCAAATTGCACCTTGAGCGAAGGGTGCTGATCTGTGACAACCGAACCATTGTATTTGGCTAAGCACGCGAGAGAAGCCGCAAGATTCGTGGCAAGATATCTCAAAATATGAGTGAACTGACGCCGAACGCCCCCACCTCCTTCGACCCATTTTCCACCGTTGATGCGCCGCCGGCCTTCGACAAAGTCAAAGCCGAAGCCGTTGTGCCCACAGTTCGCGCTTTGCTTGAGAGGCAGGAGAAGACCTTACAGGCGCTGGAAGCCAACTGTCCCGCCGACTGGCACGGCATGGTGGAGCCGCTGACCGATCTGGCCGAGCCCCTGAGCTACGCGTGGCGTTTGATCCATCACGTGCTTGGGGTGAAAAACAGCCCAGCGTTTCGCGAGGCCGAGCAAGCCGTTCAGTCTGAGGTGATCTCGGCCGGCCTGCGGTTGGGGCAAAGTGAACCCGTGTACAAGGCGTTTTGTACCCTTCGCGATGGGCCCGCTTGGGCCACGCTTGACGAAGCCCAACGGCGCATCGTTACCAGTTCGATTTTGGCGGCTGAGCAGGCTGGCATCGGGTTGCAGGGCGCGGCCCGCGAGCGGTTCATGCAAGTGGAGATGGAATTGGCGGAACTGGGCACCAAGTTTCAAAACAACCTGCTTGATTCTACCAAAAACTACGCCCTGGTTCTGAATCAGCCAGGCGATGTGGAAGGGTTGCCCCCCTCGTTGCTGGCCGCCGCCGCACAATCTGCCCGCGCGGCCGCCGCAGACGATGCCTCGCTTGCCAACGCCACCGCTGAAGCGGGCCCGTGGCGCATCACCTTGGACATGCCCATGTACATTCCGTTCATGGAGCACGCGCGCAAACGAGATCTGCGCGAAAAGCTTTACCGCGCGCAAATAACCCGCGCGTCAGACGGTGAGTTCGACAACCAGCCGCTCGTCAAACGCATCTTGGAGCTACGACAGGAAAAATCCACTTTGCTGGGCTACGCCAACTTTGCGGCCTTAAGCCTCAGCCGCAAGATGGCCAAGCAGGTGGGCACGGTGGCGAATCTGCTGGCGGAGCTGCGGCAAACGTCAAAGCCCGCAGCGCTGCGCGAATACGAAGAGCTTGTGCAGTTTGCTCGCCAAGAAACCGGCAACGCTTCATTGGACCTAGCTCTGTGGGACATTGCCTTCTGGGCTGAACGCATGCGCGAGCGGCTTTACACATTTACCGATGAAGAAGTGCGGCCCTATTTCACTTTGCCGGCGGTGTTGGAAGGGTTGTTTGGTGTGGCGTCGCGTTTGTTCGGCATTCACATCAAGGCTGCCGATGGCGAAACACCGGTGTGGCATCCTGACGTGCGGTTCTTCCGCGTGACTGACGCCAAGGGCGCACCCATGGCCGCGTTTTTTCTGGATCCCTACAGCCGGCCGGCCGAAAAGCGCGGTGGCGCGTGGATGGACGTTTGCTTGGATCGACGCAAACGACAAGATGGTTCCGTACGTTTGCCCATCGCCTACTTAACTTGCAACCAAACGCCTCCCGTGGATGGCAAACCTTCCTTGATGACGTTTTCCGAGGTGGAAACGCTATTCCACGAGTTCGGGCATGGGCTGCAACACATGCTCACGCGGGTTGATTATGTGGATGCAGCGGGCATCAACAACATTGAATGGGATGCCGTTGAGCTGCCCAGTCAGTTCATGGAAAATTGGTGCTACCACCGCCCCACGGTGATGGGTTTTGCCAAGCACTTCGAAACAGGGGCCCCGTTGCCGGGTGATCTGTTTGACCGCATAGTGGCGGCGCGAAATTACCGCGCGGGCAGCCAGTTTCTGCGCCAAGTGTATCTGGCCACGCTGGACATGGGTCTTCACAACGGCTTCGATCCCAACGGCGACCAAAGCGTTCAAGAGTTTGCCCGCGAAGTGGCCGCGCAAAACACGATCGTCAAACCCTTGCCCGAAGACCGCTTCTTATGTTCTTTCGGCCACATTTTCGCGGGTGGCTACGCGGCAGGTTACTACAGCTACAAATGGGCCGAAGTGTTGGCTGCCGACGCGTTCTCCGCATTTGAAGAAGCCGGTCTTGATGATCTGGCACGGCTTACAGAAGTGGGCATGAAGTTCCGCGAAACCGTGTTGGCGTTGGGCGGCGGCAAGGCGCCCGATGAGGTGTTTCGCGCCTTC
>JBBSJE010000424.1:0-4324 GCA_038257535.1 Polyangia bacterium | reverse complement strand
GGGCAATTCCCGGCGGCGCAGCGCTTGCCGGGTGGTTTCCAGCATGAAGATCTTGGCAACGTCTAGCGCGGCCAAACCACCGCCGATAACCAGCGCGCCGTCAGGCAGATCCAAGGGGGCGTGTCCTGGGTCATCAGCGTGATTGAACGCAATGACAAAGGGATTCTGATACGCAAAACCGCGCCCCACGAAGCTGTCGATGCCGGGCACGGGCAAGCGCCGATCGCGCCACGCACCTGAGGCCAAGATCACGGCAGAGAAGCCCCATTCGTTGGCTAGCTGGGCGAAGTCGATGTCGCGCCCAATCTTTGTCAGCGGCACAAACCGCACGCGAGGCCGCGAAAGCTTTTCATCAATGTGATGGTATTCCTTGCGCCGCAAGGCCTCGTGCCAGCGGGGCAAACCATCTTCGATTTTGCCGTAGGGCCGGGCGTTTTGGTCAAATACCACAACGTTGACGCCTCGATCGGCCAGATGAGCTGCCACTTCAGCGCCGGCTGTGGCGCCTCCAATCACGGCCACCCAATGCTCCGTGGACCCAACCTCAAGACCCATGGCGGTATCGTAACTCATGTTGCGGAGGCTATGGGGGAGCGTGCTCTGCGGCGATCAAAATTCTTCGCTTTTGTAGGCGAGGGTGCTCAGATGCGGGGCACATGGCGCTGGGCCTTTGCCTGTTCGTGATGTCCTATGTCCTCATCGCGGGGCCTCGCCTGCGTTTGCTGCCTTTGGATCGGCCCGCGGGCGCGCTTTTGGGGGCTGTGGCGTTTGTGCTGGTGGGCATTCAAACGCCGGCGCAGGCGATGGCGGCGGTGAACTTGGACACCCTGCTGCTGCTGTTTGGTTTGATGGGGGTGGGTGCCGTGCTGGCGCAGCAGGGGGTTTTGCAAGCGGGCGGCGCGTGGGCGCTGCGAACGTTTGCCCGCCCCCAAGCGTTGTTGGGCGCTTTGGTGTGGGGGGCGGGGGTGCTCTCGGCGCTGGTCACGAACGATGCGGTTTGTGTGCTGGGCACGCCCATTGTTGTGTCGTGGATCAAACGGCGGCGGTTGCCTGCGTTTCCGTTTTTGTTGGCGTTGGCGACGGCGGCCAACACGGGCAGCGTGGCCACTTTGGTGGGGAATCCCCAAAACATGTTGTGCGCGAGCTTAGGAGGGCTTGAGTACCGGCCCTACCTGGCACACATGCTGCCTGTGGCGCTGGTGGCGTTGGCGATAAACCACGCGTTGATTGCGTGGTTGTTTCGCGGGCCCTTGCGCCTGGCTGAGGAGGCCGTGCCCCAACAACTCCCGAGCTGGACGTACCTTTGGCGTCGGCTTCGTCGCGGGGGATGAGCCTAGCGGTCCTGGCGTTGTCGGTGGCGGCGTATTTGGCGGGTGCGCATTTGGCGATTACGGCGGTGGTGGCGTTCACGGTTTTGCTGGCGGCACAGCGGCACGAGGGGCACCGGCTGTGGGCGCGCATCGATTGGACCGTGCTTGTGTTCTTTTCGGCTCTGTTCGTGATTGTAGATGGGCTGGTGCGCTCAGGCGGTGCCGACGCGTTGCTGGCGCTGATGCCAATTTCCACCAGCGCGCACAGCTTTGCCTCCGTGTTGCAAACGGCGGCGGTGTTTTTGGTAGGCTCGAATGTCGTTTCGAATGTGCCGTTTATTCTGGTGATTCAGCCGCAGATCGAGGCGCTGCCGAACGCGTCGTTTTGGTGGGAGATGCTGGCAATGGCTTCCACATTTGCTGGCAACATGACGTTGCTGGGGTCGGTGGCCAACATCATAGTGGCCGAGGGGGGCGCCGAGGTGGGCGGGTTGAGCTTCTGGCGGTATTTGAGGGTGGGATTTCCGCTGGCGTTGATCACGACGGCGATTGGCGCGGTGTGGCTGTACGCCGTGGCTGCCTATCCTTGATGATCGCTCTCCTAAAATCTAGGTAGGACCTTTTTCGAGCAACAAATCGTTGGCAATAGCCGATATATCGGATGCATTGTTCTACTGCCCTCGTGCGCTCTTGGATACATGACGCCAATTTGCATGAAACCTCAGGAGGAACTTTGGCATGCTCTAGCCTCTTGCGGCACAGCGGGTCAAGGAGCAGCCAAGCATCTGCCGCGGGTCGGGGCGACAATAGGTGCGATAGTCTCGACTTTCGGCAAGGCGCCTACTAGCATGCATGGCCAATATGCTGGCGCGTTGTATCAAACCATGGTTCCTCATTGTGGCCGTCTGCCTCTTGGGGGGCGGAGTTGCGAACGCGGCAGGTGTGACCGTCGAAGCGGACGCCTTGGTGAAAGAAGGAATAGAACTCCGGCGCCGCGGCAATGACGACGCAGCTCTCCGGAAGTTTCAGAAGGCTTATTCCTTGGCGGAAACACCCAGGAACGCCGCACAGCTCGGGCTTTGCGAGCAAGCGGTGGGTCGGTGGTCCGACGCTGAGAAACACCTATCGATTGCTCTCGAAAAGATCTCCGATAGCTGGATTTCGAAAAACCGCGATGTCTTGCGTGAGTCGCTGGAATTAGCGAAAGCCAATGTTGTCCGCTTAGATTTCATTGGTGGACCGCCAGGCGCGACATTGAAAGTCAACGGTCAGGAAGTTGGAAACTTGCCGCTGTCCGAGCCTGTTAAGGCGAACGCAGGCCAAGTGCATTTGTCGGTGACCTCAGTTGGTTACGTGCGGTGGTCGTCGATGCTCACTTTGCAGGGAGGGCAATACCAGCGTGTAGTGATCGAGATGGCAAGAGAGTCCGAAACGGGTGGTCGCCTTGCGGTTGCCGAAAACAAGCAATTTGTCCCTATGCCGCCCGATAACATAAAACCGGATATCGGCAGTCGAGAGATGCCTCAAGCCGTAGCTCCAGAGGGTGGATCCAAAAGAGGTCTTTGGCTCTGGACGGGCGCGGCGGCCGTAGTTGTCGGCTTGGTGGTGGCCGCAATAGTTATTTCATCTGGCGACAGCAGTTCCAACGGAACTTGTCCTGCAGGAGTGGATGTATGTGCAGCCCAAAACTGATGCGATTTGCTCTCGCTATCTTGGTACTCCAGGTTGTGGGGCTAAGCGCCTGCACATCCGGATCGGAAGGTGACGTTCTGCTTCTGAACATCCAAACCTTCGAAGGAATCGCCGCAGCCACAGACCTCCGCATCACCCTTGGAAGCAGTGACGAGCGTAAAGTGTCTCTTGCTGGTGTTGACCTCGGCAAACCAGAAATTGTCGTAGGGGTTGAGAATGCCTACGCAACCGAAGACGACGGAAGCATCCGAGTGGCCGTTGAGGTCTTCGATGGCGGCTCGTGTCGAGTAGGTTACAGCGATCCGCTTATGGTTGCTTACGAGAAGGGGAAGGTAATGCAATTGCGGGTGGACATGATGGTGTCGGTTCCGGCCTGCGACACTGTCGATGCTGCTGTATTTTTACCGCAAGACGCGCCAGGGGGTGATTTGAGTCATGACGGTGGATACGCGGGTGATGCCGGGGACGGTGGTGGTGGGCCATGTGGCTCGGAAACATTCGATGATGACAACAATCCCAGCACCGCATGTGTAGCTTGGCGGGTTTGCGTGGCAGGTGAATTCGTCGCTGAAGAAGGTTCCGAGAACAAGGACCGGCTTTGTAGAGCTTGCGCTTCGGGATCATTCTCGGCTGCCACTGGTGCCAACGAGTGTAAAGCATGGACCGCCTGCCCTGCGGGACAGTTCATCAAGGTGCCTGGCTCTGCGGCAAGTGACCAGACGTGTGCCGCATGCCCAGAGGGTAAATTTACGGCGGTCGAAAATTCGAGCGTTTGCGTCGATAAAGGAACCTGCGCAGCAGGGACTGAGCGAACGTCCGCTGGAGATGGAATGACGGCGCCCACGTGTTCGGTCTGCTTAAGTGGATTTTATTGTGCTGGAGGCACCTCGCTGAAAGTGGCTTGTTCGGGTGATAGTTGGGACCACGACAGCCTGGCCAACAGCGATTGTGTTGCAAAGTCGCCATGCTCAGCCGGGCAGAGGGTAACCAGCGAGGGAAGCGCTACAACCAACCGAGACTGCGCAGACTGCGCTGATGGGCATTACACCTCTCAGCCAAATCAAACGATGTGCTTGCCGCACAAGCCTTGCGAGGCTGGAAAAGTTCAGGTTACGGCGGGAAGCAAAACTGCCTCTCCAACGTGCCAAGGCTGCGCAGCGGGGGAGTATTGTGCTGGCGCCACAGCTGCGAAAGTTGCCTGCGGAGGAGACACTTGGGACAAAGATAAAAATCCCGCAACCCCTTGCGTTGCGAAGTCCACTTGTGCGGCAGGTACTTACGTGACCAGCGACGGCGACGCTGTCAATGACAGGACTTGTGCC
>JBBSJE010000423.1:0-4359 GCA_038257535.1 Polyangia bacterium | reverse complement strand
CCAAACGTGGCTCGCGGAAGGTGCACGCGGTCTTTCCTCGGCCCGCAGCGACGGAGGCGCAGCTTGCGCTTTGCATTTCAACTTCCGCTTTTGCCCAGGAGGTTGCCAGCCCTCACGCGATTTGCCTTTGTGCTTGTGCTTGTGCTTTCCACCTTTGGCTTCAGCCGCCATGCCCGGCAACAGCGCCAATACGAAACACAAGCCACTCAAAACGCCACGACGGTTCATTACAGCCTCATCGGCAGTTTAGGGGCAGAGTTGAGTTTACCCTCTGCTCGCGTGCGACCTGAAGCCCCCTTACCATGTACGTAGCGTCACTGCGCTTGCGCTAAAGCGAGTGCCGGAAGGGCGCGACGGGGCCGCCGTTTCAGGTGCACGTCAAACCGCGCACCGTCGTTGGCGAGATCTACGCTGGAACGCCAAGGAACATAACCAGGGGCTTCGATGCGAACGTGCATCCTGGCACCTGCATCCGAATAGCCCTGCGCAAACGGTGTGCGACCAACAGCACGATCATTCAAGAACACTCGTGCTCCGGGCGGATCGGAACGAATGAACAACATCTGTGGAATCGGCTGGTCCAATGTCACATCATCGGGCGGGGGTGCAATTCGGTACCAGATCCGCTGCAGCCGATCGAGGTTGGGCATTACGACGACTGCCGCCAGTGCAAGCAACGCAAACGTGCGTATCGCAGGCGCGACCTTGAAGCGATGGGAACGAGGCGGCTCTGCAATTGT
The DNA here is from genome assembly GCA_038257535.1 of Polyangia bacterium. GTDB lineage: Bacteria > Myxococcota_A > Polyangia > Fen-1088 > Fen-1088 > JAGTJU01. The sequence continues at coordinate 3,619 of JBBSJE010000423.1, read as the reverse complement.
CTGTGGTGTTGCTGGTCGCACCGCTGCAACCGGGAGCCAAGGCTGCCGGCTCACCATTGGCGTGTTCAGCGACAGATTCGGATTTTCGTCGCGCCAGTCATTGGATGACGCGGCTGACGATAAAGCCATTGGTTTTGGCGCAACATAGGTTCCATACGCTCTGGTCTGGCGGAGAACTGGGCGCGGCTTCGCGTTCTTGTCTTTGAACATCGTAAAGATCTTTCAGCACTATCCCCTCTGCGACAGTCGTGCCAGCGACTCGCGGGCATGTGAATTCGCCCATTTAGCCCGTTTGTCGCATCGACCCAAGCACGATGGGGCGCATGTTGGTGCCCAAATCTGTCAGTTCAACCAACGAGGGTGCCCGTTTGCGACAGGTCAAACCTCAACGAACAATCCCGCCGAGCCTGTTCCAGCGAAAGTCGCCACTGTGCGACATTGACCAACAAATCCAACGAACGTGGCCCTTCACCTTGTTCTCGTCAATGGCGCCAAAACACGCGTGAGTCGGCGCTGTTGATCGACCAAACGAGGCCTGGTGATTGACTTGCGAGACATGCGGAAGGCATAAGCAGCGCCTGCTGGGACTTTTTCTCAATCGACAACAAGTGCAACTAGAGCTTCCAACACGACAACAATAAACCGCTGTGGAGATGACGAAGAGCACGCCCGGGCGTGGGTGGACAGGCCATAGGGCGCGATGGTGCGGCGAAGTCACTCAAGGCAAATTCGCGAGTAGACGCGCAGCCGAAATGGTGCGGACCTGGGTGGCACCTATGTCCTGTAAGCGGCGCTCCTGCGCGTTCTTCAAAACCACCTGCCAAGCAAACGCTGGCTTCGCCCGCTCTACAAAGTACTTGAGGGCCGGGCTGAACGCATTGTCACTTAGCTTGGCCTCAATTGCGATCCAAGGTTTGTTCGCCTTCAGGATAACAAAATCAACCTCTTGGCCATCGCGGCGCCGAAAATAGGTGAGTCGAAGTTTTTCACCTTCAACTTCCCGCGCCCAATCCACGGCGCGTAGCAAATGCAAAGCGACCAAATTCTCGAACCGTGCACCCTCTGTGGTGCATCTGGGCCAATCCCAGAAATACAGCTTCTGTTCCTTCTTCACGCTCTTGATTCGCGGAGGCCCCCAAGGGGGAATGCGAAACACAGCATCCAAGCGCTCGAAGATGGCTATCCAGGCCTTCACCGTTTCAAAGGCAACGTCTAGATCTTCCCTTAGGCTGTTGATCGACAAAACGCCTCCCGCCACATCGGAGAGTCGGTCATAAAGCAGCTCCATCCGCTCCAACTCACGAACTTGCTCAAGCGAGACAACCTCTTCACGAACCAAGCGTTCGGCGTAAGAGTTGCGCCAGCGCGCGGCGTGCCGATCTGAACCTGACGTTAACGGCTCCGGAAAGCCCCCAAGCCGCAACAAATCGTCAAGCAACTCTCCAGGGGGCGGGGCAGTCGCAAGCTCGGAATGTGCTTGGTAGCAACGAAGGGTAGCCGGGCCAGCTCAGAAAAAGTGATCGGGTGAAGATGGTGAGGAAAATACCTGCCTTGAAGCGAATCCCCACCGCGACCGTAAAGATCAAGGCGGGCGCTGCCTGTCACCAAAATTTGATGAGTTTTTCCAAACGAATCGCTCATGTCCTTCAAGAACTGACGCCATCTGCGGTTCTTGTGAAGCTCATCGAAAATCCAACACCGGTGGTCGAACGCCAGCTGTCGCTTTTGAATGGCCAACCTGTCTGGAGCCGCGTCCCAATTGTAGTAGCGGTAGCCTGCGGTAAAGAGCGTCTTGGCGGTTGTGGTCTTACCTGCCTGGCGCGGGCCCGAAAGAATGACCATTTTCGTAGCCAGATCTGCTTTCAGCGTAGCCTCCAGACGCCGTTCGATCATCGGACAATTTTAGATACAACTCTAATTTTGTCCAGACAAATTTAGACTACGGTCAAAAATTGACCAACGCCAGGCGCGCCAGTACCTAGGCCGGTGTGATCTCAACTTCGACGCCCGCGTGGTTAGGTCCCAGCAGGCCCCAACAACGACGCCGATCGTCATGCCGTGACGGCACGTCACCCAGGGCGCACACGACTACGGCTCGAGGAGGACGAGGCCGTCGAAGTAGTCTCGGTAGTAACCGCGATCTCTCGCTAGCAAACGGTCTGCGTGCACCCATCGCATGCGCGCCGATCAAGAAATCGGCGACGACCCTGCGCCCAGTTAAGCCGCGCCGTTCGAGGTATCGCTTGAACATGGCACCAGCAAGAATGGCCGCTTCGCGCGCAGAAGGCATGAAGCTAAGGTGCCAGTCTTGTAAGAACTCGATCAACTCTGCCTGGTCCCTGAACGCCGGTGTGATCTCGGCGAGCACACAGTCCGAGATGACGAGCGCGCCGGTAGCCATTGCGCTGCGCACGGCCGCCTCGGATCGGCTAGCGTTTGTCGGATCCCCCGTTAACACGTGCAGAAGGGTTCATTGGCCAAGACCGAGATCTGATGATCTTCAACCCCGGCTCTGCAGGCCCGCGCCGATTTCATTTGCCCATCGTTTTCGGCATGATGACCTTGCAGGCTAACAAGCTGTCGGCCTGGCACGTTGACTGTGAAACCGGCGATCGATGGCTGCCGCCTGGCATGGCCTAACGTCCCGTGGCTGAGCATTTGCCCATTTTTGCCGATATGCTGAGGTTGTTTTGATGATGTTCACGATCCGCCCGTTCTCGAGGCCCCTCCTCCTTGCTCCCCTTGCCCTAACCCTGCTGAGTGCCGGCTGTCGCACCTCTTCACCTGGGTCCACACCCCAGCCCACCCCTCCCGAAGACTCCACAATCAGTTCCGGGCCGATACCCCAACCAAGCAAGCCCACCGCCAAGCCCAGCTCAGGTCCGCTTGCGGCCAACAATGAACTACCGGCTGATCGCCGCGCCTTGCTTGTGGAAAACGGCAAGGAGCGTTGGGTAGATGCCGCCGCCGCTGAGGAACAGGGCTACACGCTGGTTGACCTAAGCGACGACTGGACGCCCTTTATCTTTGCTGAGCACAGCGGGCCCGACGGGCAACCTTTGCACAATCGCTACCGGCGAGTGTTCGTGGGCTTGGCCAATGACCAGCTCGACGAGGACGGCCAGCCGCTGCCACCAGGAGCCAAAAACTACCTGGAGCTTTACGGCATTCCCCCGTCCTTTTCTGTGCTGCGGGCGCGCTTTCTTCAAGATGAAAGCCACCCCTGTCACGACGACAATAGCCAGGCGGCGCTTGAATCCATTGAAACCGTGGCCTATCTGCCCCCAGATCGGATGCGCGGCGAAGACCTCAAGGTAGCTCGGCTGCGTGCAGAGCTTGAGCGGGCCCGGCGAAAAGCCAAGGTGTCGTCGCTTGAGGAATTGGCCGCGGCCGATGAGGGCAGCGCCGCCAAGTTGAAATTGGTGCAAAAGCGCGAAGCGGACATTTTGGCGGTCAGCACGGTGGAAACCCGGTTGGCCTGTGAGGGATTTCTGGATGCCAAAAGCGGCCATAAAAAAGGGCTCTTCGACGACGCGCTTCGCAACGCCATCAAGCGCTTTCAACAAAAGCACATGATCTACGAATCGCACTTCCTGCGCAAAGGCACGGTGGAAACGCT
>JBBSJE010000422.1:0-4410 GCA_038257535.1 Polyangia bacterium | reverse complement strand
TCACCTTCCCAAGCGAGCGGCACACCAAGCTGGCGCAGCACGGCCCCGTGGGCAACGGGTTCGCTGAAGCGAAAGTGTAAGGCTGGCAGCGCCCCGCGAAGTTTGTCGTAGTCGCCCGGCTTCACCTTGCCGAGGTTCACTGTGGGAACCTCTATGATCACATCCTGCGGCGTCGCTTTCGCCTTGGCAGCTTTGCTGTCCGGCAGCAGGCTGTCACCGCCCCGGGCCGCGCGGAGCGCAGCCAACACTTGTTCCTTCGTTCTTCCGCGTAGCTCGAACAGCAAGAAGGGATCGCGATCGAGCGCCTCACCCAGCACGTAATGGGTTGCCGCAACGTGCTTGCACGGATCGCCCCAGTCCGGACACGAGCAGTTCGTCTTGAGGTCGGCGCGCGTGTTGGGGAACAGGCTTATGCCCGCCTCAATGAAAACCTCGTTGATCGCCTGCGGCATTTGCCCGGCCAGAAGTTCGGCTGAAAACTGTGCCTTCTTCGCCAAGCCATCAATCGCCTGCTTCCAAGCTGGCGCGCCAAGCTGGGAAAGCTCGATTGTGATTTTGTACGGTGTGGCCCTGGAGCCTGTGACCTTGGCTGTCACCTTGCCACCTTTGACCACGAGATCGTGCGTTCGTCCGGCCCGCGCGTAGGTTCGTCCGCGAGCAAGTCGCCCGGCATCGCCGCTAAGCACATGCTCAAGCGCCTCGATCCACAACTTCCCCCACCAAGTGGTGCCGGCCTTCTTCATCCGAATGCCTCGCTCGGGCGGCGGCTTCTTGGGTCGGGTCTCGTACCTGCCATAGCGGCCAAAGCGCCTCATGAGCGCACCTCACCGCGGGCACGCGTTGTGCGTTTTTTCGTTTGCGGTTTCGATGGCACGGACAAGCTTGTGTCGTCATCGTCACCGTCCGCAACAGCGCCGGCCGAGAGCGAAAACAGGTCGCGAAGTTCGGGGCCGCCAAGCTCGGTGATCCACCGCTCGCCAGCGCCAACAACCTTCAAGGCCAGATCGCGCTTCTGCTCAAGCAAGCGGTCAATCTTGTCTTCAACCGTGCCCGCGCACATAAGTTTATGAACCTGCACGGCGCGCTTTTGGCCTATGCGATAGGCGCGGTCAGTGGCCTGGTCCTCGACGGCGGGGTTCCACCAGCGGTCGTAGTGAAAAACGTGGCTCGCCGCTGTGAGGTTCAGGCCCGTTCCCCCCGCTTTCACCGACAGCACAAAGATGCGCGGGCCATGCGGCTCTTCCTGAAAGCGCCGCACCATCTCGTCGCGGGCCTGCTTTGGCGTGCCACCGTGAAGGAACACCACCTCGCAGCCCAGGCTTTCGCGGAAGTGCAGGGCAAGCTTGTCGCCCATCTCACGAAATTGCGTGAACACCAGCGCCTTGTCTCCCGCGGCCACGGCTTCTTCCAACATCTCCGTGGTGCGCGCGAGTTTGCCCGAGCGCTTGGCAAGCGGGCCGCTTTCGCCAAGGTATTGCGCGGGGTGGTTGCAGATCTGTTTGGTGAACATGAGCAGCGCAAGCACACGTCCCCGCCGCGCGATGCCGGCCGAAGCTTCAATGCGCGCAAGCTCCGCATCGACCACGGCCTTGTACAACGTGGCCTGCTCTGTAGTGAGGGTGCACACCACCTTCATTTCGTTCTTTGCAGGCAGATCTTGGATGATGGAGGGATCGCTCTTGAGCCGACGCAGGATGAACGGGCCCACGATGCGGCGCAGGCGCGCGGCCGCGTCGTCACTGCCGTAGCGCTCGATGGGCAGCGCAAAGTCCTTGCGAAAGGCATCAAGCGATCCGAGCAAGCCGGGGTTTGCAAACTCAAGGATCGACCAAAGCTCGGCCAGTCGATTCTCAACGGGCGTGCCGGTGAGCGCAAAACGGTGGCTTGCGCGCAAGGCGCGGGCGGCACGTGCGGTTGCCGAAGCGGCGTTCTTGATGTTCTGCGCTTCGTCGAGCGCGGCCACGGACCAATCAACGCTCGACAAAAGCGCGGCGTCGCGGCGCAAGAGGCCGTAGGTCGTCAAAACCAGCGTGCCTGGTTGTTTCGGAATGTCTTCCACCGTTTTGGCGCGCGCGGCGCCGTAGTGACGAACAACCTCGAGCGAAGGCGCAAAGCGCTCAATCTCGCGTTCCCAGTTTCCCACCACCGAGGTTGGGGCAACGAGCAAGGCCGGTCGCCCATCGCGGCGGGCTTCCTCCTTGCGGCGTAGGAGAAACGCGAGAAGCTGCATGGTCTTGCCAAGCCCCATGTCGTCGGCGAGGCACGCACCCAGGCCCAGCGCGCCCATCGTGACAAGCCAATTGAGCCCGCGTTCTTGATACGGGCGCAATGTTGCCTGCAGCGAGCGAGGCGCACCCAATGCCGTTGCGCCACCGTTGCGCAGCCGCTCCACCAGCTCAGCCACGCTGCCCGAAGCCGTGACGGCGCATGACAGACCGCCCTGCCGCGTCTCGCCCGCCAGCACCGCCTGAATCGCTTCACGCACCGTCAACTTCGAGGTGCCTGTGGCCAAGCGCTTTTGGATGTCGCCTAGTTCGTGTGGATCTATGGCAACCCACTCACCACGAAACTGCACAAGCGGCGCTTTGTGCTTGGCCAGCGCTGCAAGCTCGCGTGCCGTGAGCGGCTGGTCGCCGATCACAGCTTCCCAGTCCACGGCAAGCAGCTCGCCCAGCGCAAGGCCCGCGGCGCCCGAGACAACACCGGCAACCTTCTTGCTGCCACCGCTCACGCGCATGCGCAGCCGAAGCCGCCGCTGGCCAGCGGCCGTGAGCTCTTGGGGCACGATAACGCCAAACCCCGCTTCTGCGAGCAGCGCAGCGCCATCGCCAAGAAAGGTCCACGCTGCAGCCGGATCCAAATTCACCGATTCGGGGCGCGCCTCCTCAAGCGACGCTCCCAGCGGCAAAAACAGGCGCGCGGCACGTCCCAGCGCTTCGAGCAGGGCCTCCTGCGGATCACGAAACGCACGCCCAAGCTTCTCAAGGCTGCGACCCTTGGCCTTCCAGGCGTCCTCTGCAGAAACGATCAAGCTAGGATCATCAGGCGACTGCAACAAGAAGCGCAGCACGAAAGGCGCGCCATCATCCACCGGCAGTTCCAAGCGAAAACACGCGCGGAGCCGGTCGCGCGCGCCCAAAGCCGGCTCACTCCAGCGCGCAAGCTCGTCCACCACGGAGCGCTCCGCGAAGCCGTTGGTCTCGAAGCTCCGCTGCGCGCCACCCAAGGCTGTGCGCCATCGATCGGACCAGGAATCGGAACTCACGCGCGGCGTCTGGGGCCGACCTGCCGGCAGCGAAGGTCCCCCGCGCGCCGTTCGCACGAGCGCATCGACGACGGCGTCGAGGTAAGCGCGCAACAGCGCATCGGGCGCCCACACGGCAAGCGATCCTTGGCTTGCCACCGGTACGGCGTGCGCCGCAGGGGGCATGCTTCTGGCAAGCGCAAACACGTTCGCGGCGTCCTCGCTTGCCGCGAGGGCTGCGGCCCAGCGCGCTTCGATCCGGCCACCATGCCGCGTGATGGTGGGCACCACGCGCTCGCGGGCCACGAGATCCATTGCAAGCTTGCTGGCCAAGACCCAGGTTGCCATGGAGCCGGGCAGGCTCTCGATGTCAGCGGTGGGCACGACGGCTAGCGTGGCCATGGTGTCAAAGAGGGGAAGCTTGAGGCCCGCTGTTTCGGCCAGGCCCTCGGGAACAACGAGCGTCGTCGACCACGGCTTGCCGCCTCGATCCAAAGCGGGGAGACTGCGCGGCGCGGAGTTTTCACCCCAGAGGAACAGCGATTCGGCGTCAGGCAGGTAGACGAGCGGCATCGGTCGCCCATACATGCCACACGAAGGCGCCGCCGGGGACGGGATGTTGATAGAAGCTGTTCGACGGGCCTCACCCGGAATTTAGAGCGTGACTCATAGAAACGGAGCGACATCATAGGCCCCCGCGGGTAAACTCGGGGAAGGATGTCGTGGCAAGACAAAATCGAGATGCATCCTAACGTGCGGGCGGGCAAGCCTTGCCTCAAGGGAACCAGGATCACTGTGTACGACGTCCTCGAGTATTTGGCGGGGGGGATGACTGAACAGCAGATCCTCGCCGATTTTCCCGATCTTGAGATCGACAGTATCCGAGCATGCTTATCTTTCGCGGCGGCTCGCGAGCGCCGCCTTGCAAGTACAGCAGCGTGAAGTTCCTGTTTGACGAGAATCTGAGCCCGCGGCTGCCCAAATTGCTCGCAGATGACTTCGTGGAATGCGAGCACCTGCGCAATGTCGGCTTGATGGGTGCCACCGATGCAGAATTGTGGACGTGCGATTCGCTTCATCGTTTTTACTGCTTTGAAGTAAAGGACTGAGAAGAAGCGCCGTGCAGTCAATCATTTGTAGCTGCGAATTTCGCCTTTTTGATCTGT
>JBBSJE010000421.1:0-4466 GCA_038257535.1 Polyangia bacterium | reverse complement strand
GGTTTCAGTGTGCAACTTGTATGGGCTACGTTGATTTGTGATTGGCTGGAGCCAGCTTTTTTGAGGTCTTGGGCAAGCCAATCTAGTTCTATGTTGCTGTTGCCGGGGCGTTCTTGAAAGTCGCCAAGGTAGCTGTAACCGGGTTGGTCACGGAAAAGGCAATGATGCGGTCGGTTGCGTCGGCATCGCCGCCGAACCCGGCACCGCTTGTGGCCGCAAAAAAAAATAGCAACATCCTAAGCCCCCGCGCCGATAACGTGATGTCTATTTATCGGCTCCGCCGTTGTCTCGCCTTGGCGAGGCGGATAGTCTCCCACAGCGAATGGCCCCCCTGAACTTACGCAATGCTCTGTCACTTCACCTGACATCAGGCAACGCCATGCTTGTGTCCAGCAGGGAAACAGGGAGTGGCGCGTCGCAACGTAGCAAATCCGCATTGCCCTGGTCCGTCGCGCCGAGTCTTGCAGCCATCGCCCAGCGCGCGCCATGGAAGCTCAATTCATTCGCCCGACGTGCGGACTTGGTCACTGCGTTTGAACTTCGTGGGCTTTCCCCCATCCAGGTGGCACGGCTGATCGTACGGGGGCATGGCCGCGGTGAATTTGTTCTCCTGAAGGCAGACGCGACCAACACGCCGACGGGCTCTGCGACTCTGGAGAGGTTCGTGCATTGGAGCCGCCGGGCCCTGGCGGGGGGCTCTCGGCGTTGCCAGTTGGTTTCTTTCTCGGCATGGCAAACGATCTGGCAGGCCACGGGCCAGTTCAACTTGCTGCCTGCGCCCAAGGCGTTGAGCCGTTTGGATGCTCTTCAGGGCGAGCGTCCCCCGCCACCCGACCTCCTGCCTGCCTTTGAGCAAGTCCGACGTTTGCTTAAAGCCGATTCAAACCTAGAGCGCCTGGTTATGATTGAAAGGGCACCTCAAATCGCGCGTGTGTCCTCCTCGGCCGAGTTTGTGACGCCCTCACAACTCAAGCATTTGGCCCAACGTGAGCGGCCCCTGAAGCTTATTGACGCTCGCTGGTTGGCCGCCTCTTCAGAGCCAACGAAAGAGGCGAGAATTGCAAAGGCCTACCTAGACGATGAGGTTCAAGTGGCAGTTACAACGGAGGGCCTTCTTGAAGGCGAATCTGTGACCTTCACGATCTCCGAAGCCAGCTCGGGTGCCCTTGTTGAAAAGCTTACCGGCAGCGTCGTCAAATCGGACGGGAGGTTTGTGGCGGCCGCGCGGTGGGTGGTGCCGGATGATTTTGACGCTACGAAAGTTGTACCTGGAAAAACCGAGTTCCGCATTCTTGCGGAATCCCACGAGCGCATCTGCGAAAGCCGCAACCTTCAAGTTGAACCCTTTGTTTGGGAGCTAATGCTGCAAATCGATCCAGATGATCCTGAAGCCCAGGACGATGAACTGATCTTGATTGGCGCCGATGAGGGCGAAGTGGAGCGCCTTGCTGTGGCGGGCATGGCAAAGGAAGGCAGCGACTGGGTTCGGTTGCGTTTTGAGTGCGCCCGGCGCAGCCGCAAATATTCATTGCTGCGTGACCACGGCCCCGACGAAGGTGGTGGCGTTGATGTGCTGATCGCCAATCAATCGCCCGAGCAGCTCGAAGAGCTGGCCGAAGCGTGTTCCAGCTCAGGAGATCCGCTATGGGGGTAGTTGCGGGCGTAAGCCGCTTGTATTTGGTGTCGGGCGGTTACGACCCCAATACGCAAAAGTGTGTTGAGGGCAGTCTTGAGCTCGTAAGCGATCGGATCGTTCTTCTTCACGATCACAAGGGCAAGCCCTCCCTCAACATGACCGACGAGCGTGGCATGATCGTTTCGGTGGGCGCCAAAGGCGAGTTGTTACACCCCGTACAAAGGTTGCCCTTGCAAGCTTTGAAGCTTGCTGTGGCCCCCCCAGGGACCGCGATGGCCAGCTTCGCTGCCTACAAAGCGGGCTGGCAAAACAAGCTACTTGAGACGATTGGGAAGGCTCATGTGCCTTTAGAGATCACCACCATTCCCATAAAGTTTACGCGCGACGACTTGCGCCCTCCTGATTCTGAAGCGGAAAAGCAAATCTATGAGCACTTTGCTAGCGGGGCTCAGTTTCGCGGCCAGATGTTGTTGCGGCAGCGCTGCCTGGTGGTGCTTTTCGAGACGGCGGTGCTACGGCGGCAACCGGAAAGCCTTAGCGCAAAGCTCGGGGGCGTAACGGTTGCTCTGGCGCGGGTGGAAGGAACCGTGGAGATTCCTTTGCCTGATAAGGGGATTGGTGGGTACGTTGCGTACGCCGCGTTCGGCCATCATCTGAAAACTGGCGATTGCGTTGTCTCCATCAAGTCCGACGATCTAAACCACACCACGGGTAGGCACAAGACTGGCGTGGTGAAACGTACATTTCCACTAGCCTTTGGGCTTCAAAGCCTTTTTGGTGAGGTGGAAATTCATGTGTTCGAGATGCCCAGCCTTGAGGCTTCGATCTTGCTCCACTTTGGCAGCCGATATCCGCATCTCATGCCGACCAAAGTCAAGGGAGAGTCGCCCAAATATGCGGCTTCGCTGGATTCGATCCAATCTGCCAGGGCCAATTTGCTGCTTGTGAATGCCCAGAAGAAGATGATCGCCGGCTTAGCCCCGAAATTCGAAGACGATGCTAACGATGGGGGAAGTTTCTCGAACTTCGCTACGAAACTTTCGGGAGCCCTTGAGAAGGACCTAAAAGCCGCCATCGGCAGCCTCAACGTTTCGCCGCTTGAGGAAGACCTTGTGGCGACTGTGGCATCCGCATCCAAGGCCTGGGCCAAATACTAGAAGGCGTTGGGGGAGTGGAAAAACGTGCGCAAAGACCTGGCCACAACAGCGGCGGCGGTGCGGAGCGCTTCGGCCTCCGTGGATCTGTTTGAGACATCCTTGTTGCAGAAGGTGTTCCACCCCAACACCTTCCGTGAATCGCTGCTGCGGCAAGTGGAGGGCTACAAGGGTTCGGGTAAACCACTTCCTATAAGGTTGGGTCTGATCAAGGTTGAGGGGCTAGACGGAAAACTTCGCGAGCGGTTAGAACGAGAGGCGCTCAGCCGGCAGTTGCGCACGTTCGAGCAAAAGGCCTTGGCTAAGGCGGGCGCCAGCTTGGTGGCACTAAATTTGGCATTGACTGTAGATAAGCTAGCCCTAAAGCGACAATAAGTCGCAGTGTTTAGGCGGCGAAAGGGAGGCGCTCTTCAATCTTGTCGTAGGTGTGCTGGACATCAGGGTTAGTGGCCAGCCGGATTCGTTGTTGGCCGCTGATGTTGACAAGCCTCGCAGCCTTGACGATCCACTCGAAGCGAAGAGTGCGTATCGATTTTATAAGAAAAGATGCGGTGCGCTTGAGGGTAGTCGGCTTCGCCATGGGCAGGACATCGATTTGAAAGCTCGTCATCACGTTGTGGGTCAGGATGTTAATTTTTTGCCAAGCCGTGTTGGCGCGAAGGTCGGCCGTTGGGATGTCCGCGTAAGCGAGAGCGGTTTTTAGTTCGGCGTTGATCTTCTCTTGCACCGAGTGGCCACACATGAATTTCCACAGGGCGGGCAAGCCCACTTCGCGATTCGTGGCTACAGCAGAATGCTCCCAGTAGCCGTCATCGGGATTGAAAAGATCGAGCTGACCCTTGACCGGCACGTTGTCGCGATGGGTGCGGAAGACCGCGATCCGCTGAACGCGGCCCCATGGGTCGATAGGCAAGTCGAGCCAAAGGCCTTCCACTCTTGTCTTGCGACAAACGGCTGACCAGGCGTTCGGTCCAGCTTTCTTGATCAATCCGCGCAAATTCAACCAGGGCCAAAACGGAACCTTGATTGCGTAGTCGACGCCGAGCGAGTCGCATGTTTTGAGGAAATCGGCTCGAAAAAACGCCGAGTCTGTGCGAACTTCAACGACGCCTACGTGCGCAAATCGGTCGCGTACGCGCTGCACAGACTTGCGCAAGAATGCGGCGCTACCATGGCTGTCATGTACGTTGCCGGGGCGATTCTCGTGCGCAATGACATGGCCGGTCTGGGCGAGCGTTGCAGTAATGGGATAGTAGCTTGGGTTCTTGCGGTTGTGCGGGTTGTATCCCCGCAGGGCACCCTTAACCTTCTGGCCGGTTGTCAAAACACTGCCATCAATGTCGATGGTTAGGCGAGGAAAATTCTGAGGCCTCACTCCATCGGCAGCCGCTGCCAACATCAGTTCATCAAGTTCCTCAAACTCCCGCTTGCGAAACTTTGCCATCTGCCGCGAAAGCGATCTATCTGAGGGCAACCGCTGCAGCCCCGCAAATCTGGCAACCAGCGGATCGCCTTTGAGTCGGCGCACATGCCTCAAGCGGCGCCCCCCCACCAGCATCAGTGCAACCAGAAGCAGCACCAAAGGTGCTATGCGCACGTCGCCGCCAATTGCGCTGCGTGCCTGCCAGGCCAAAAGCCTGCTCAAAGTGCCCGAGGACCGAATGTAACGCCGGACC
>JBBSJE010000420.1:0-4566 GCA_038257535.1 Polyangia bacterium | reverse complement strand
CGACATTAACGGCCGCCTGCCCCCGGGCCCTTTGACCGTGGTTGGGGTCCTCAAAGGCGCGTTCATCTTCACTGCCGACCTGGTTCGGCGGATCGACCGGGAACTACAGTGCGACTTCCTGACGCTGCGCAGCTATGGTGACAGCACCGAATCCTCGGGCGTGGTGGAACTAACTTCGGATTTGGCCCTACCCATCCACGGCCGTCACCTGCTGGTGGTCGAAGACATCGTGGACACGGGTTTGACCCTGAGGTACTTGCGCCAAATCCTGACAGCGCGCGGGCCCGCAAGCGTATGGGTGTGCGCCCTCCTCGACAAACCCAGCCGCCGCAAGGTGGACGTGCAAGTGGAATTTACAGGGTTTTCAATCCCCGATCACTTCGTTGTGGGCTACGGGCTTGACGCCGGGCAGGCCTACCGCAATCTGCCTTATGTGGGGGTGGTCAATGCCACCCACTGATCACGTTTGTTCGGTTTTCCCTAGCTGCGTGTTGAGCTTCGTGCGCACTCGGTTGTAGCGGTTGATGAATTCCAGGTGATCGCGCCGGAACACCTTTAGATAGCGGCGCTCTTTGCCCTTTTGCTTGATGGCTTCGCGCACGTCTTCAAGCGCCGCGGCCAGCTGCGCCGGATCCGTAAACGAGGGAACCAGCGTGAGCAAACGTGACGATTCTACGGCTTTGACCTCACCCACAGCCGTGCCGGCGGGCGGCGTGAACAGCAAAACGATGCCTTCGGGGTTGTTGGCTTTGATGGTTTTGACCACCATGGAGCTAGGCAGGTCGGGCAAGTTTTCTTTGATGACGGCCACGCGGGGCGGGCTTGAGGTGGCTGCGTCGAGCGCTTCGCCACCACTTTGAGCGATTCGCAGCCGCCACCCACGCTCGCTGGGGAGCAGACGCTCAAGCGCGTTGAACAAGGCAGAATCGTCGTCGACCAACAGCACAGGGATGTGGCTGACCTCTTGCAACGAGGGGGACGACCCCTGCTCGCGCGACAAGATGCGGTCTTCCATATCCACCACCCGCCGCGACAGGTCCATCATCTCGCGCAAAAAGTCTTCGTGTACCTCGGCCAGCTGGGTCATCAAGCTTTGTGCGTCGGTCTTGGCTTCAACCTCTTGGCACGCGCGAATCACCCGGTCGCGCAGGTAACCCACGGCGTCTTGGCTCTTGGGCACCACATCTGCGGCGCCAGCGCGAAAAGCGGCGGAGGCGGCCTCGAAGGTGCGCCGGGCGGCCATCATGAGCAAATTCGTTACGGGCGAACGTTCTTTGGCGAACTGCAGCAGTTCAAGGCCCTCATCGGTGCCGGGTGTGTCGAGATCAAACAGCGCCACCGGGAAAAACTTGTTGGTCAGCAGCTCCCGCGCGCGCCCGGTGTCGGTTACGGACGTGACCAGCAGGCCCACGTCGCCAAACAGCTTCTCCAGGCCACGGAGCACCCGCTCGTCTTGATCGACGATCAGCAGCTCCTGGCCCGTCCAAGGATTTCGTTTGGCCACCTCAGCAACCTAGGTCACACGGGCGAAAAGATCAAAAACGTTCGCCGCCTACGACGCGACGCAGCGTTACTTAAGTAAACAAGCCAGGGTCACGAGTAACAAGGGGACGAGGAAAGCTCCGGGCGGGCCAAGGGTGTCACCTTGGCGGCGAAGGGCTGCAGGAAACCAAATGACCACGATTTTGGACCGGGTGCTACAGGCGGCGCGACAGCTGGGCGCATCTGACGTGCATATGAAGGCGGGGTTGCCGCCCATATTTCGCATCAAGGGCGAGTTGCGGACGGTGCGGGACGTGCCGCCGCTGTCACGCGAAGTGCTGCGCAACTTTGCCGATTCGATTATGAACGAGCGGCTACGGCAGCAGTTTGACCAAACCTGGGACGTGGACTTGGCGTACGCCTCTCAAGATGGGGTGCGCTACCGTGTGAACGTGTTTCAACAGCGAGGCACTGTGGGCATGGTGATGCGCCTGATTCCCCCCGACGTGCCGCCGTTTGAAACCCTCAACCTGCCGCCCAAAGTGCTGGACCTGGCCGCCGAAGAACGCGGGTTGGTGCTGGTTACGGGCATTACAGGTTCTGGCAAATCCACGACATTGGCGGCCATGGTTGATTCGATCAACGCGCGCCGGGCGGCACACATCGTGACCATCGAAGATCCGGTGGAATATGCCTTCAAAGATCGCCGCAGCGTGATCAACCAGCGCGAAATTGGCTTCGATACGGTGTCATTTTCGCGCGCGTTGCGGGCGGCTTTGCGGCAGGATCCTGATGTGGTGTTGGTGGGTGAAATGCGCGATCTCGAGACCACCGAAATCGCCCTGACCGCTGCAGAGACCGGGCACTTGGTGCTGTCCACGCTGCACACCATTGACGCCGTCGAAACGGTAAACCGGGTGATCTCGCTTTATCCGCCCCACCAACAAGCGCAAGCGCGGCTGCAATTGATGACCGTGCTCAAGGGTGTGGTTTCGCAGCGGCTCATTCCTCGGGCCGATGGGCGGGGCATGATTCCGGCTTGCGAAATTTTGGTCAACACAGCCCGCGTTAAGGAACTCATTGCCGATGACAAGCGCACCCGCGAAATCCGCGACGCCATCAACACCGGCCGTGATCCCTACGGCATGATCAGCTTCGATCAGTCGCTGACGGAGCTGGTGCAGAGGCAAGTCATCACCTATGACGCGGCGGTTTCCAACGCCAGCAACCCTGACGATTTTGCGCTCTATTTCCGCGGATTCAGCAAAGGCGGGGCGGCGAATGCAGACGGCGCGGGGCCCAACGCTTACGCCCAGCAGATTTACGACCCCACCCCGCGGATGGGCGGCGTCTCGCAAACCCAGGTGCGCGAAGTGACCGCCACCCGCGTTGCTGGCAACACCCTGCCCGAGGATTTTCAGATCGACCGGTTTAAGACCTAAGCGCCCCCACGCTGTGACAGACGGCCGCGGCGGCGGCGCGCTTGTTGTCAACAAGCTGAGCAAAACCAAGCGGTTCGCGCCAACACCCGCGAGATCTCTGCTAGATTTCGGCCCCTCATGCCGCACCCCTCAAGCCCGTTTCTTGGCGCCACCGCCGTTCGTCGCGCGTTCCTCGATTTTTTCGTCAGCAAAGGCCACGAAGAGGCCGCAAGCTCGTCGTTGGTGCCGCAAAACGATCCCACGTTGTTGTTTGCCAACGCGGGCATGAACCAATTCAAAGACGTCTTTACCGGCAAAAGCCGCCGCGCCCGCAGCCGCGCCACCACCGCGCAAAAGTGTGTGCGCGCGGGCGGCAAGCACAACGATCTGGAAAATGTGGGTCGCACCGCCCGCCACCACACCTTCTTCGAGATGTTGGGCAATTTCTCGTTCGGCGATTACTTCAAAGAGGGGGCCATCAACTTCGCCCACGAGTTGCTTACGGAAGTGTACGGGCTGCCTTTGGATCGGCTCGTGTTCACGGTGCACCACTCGGACGACGAAGCCCGCGCGTTGTGGTCGTCCGTGACCGGCGTGCCTGATTCCCAAATCGTCGGCTTGGGCGACAAGGACAACTTCTGGGCGATGGGCGACACCGGCCCCTGCGGCCCCTGCAGCGAGATTCATTACCACCAAGGCGACGACCTTCCCTGCGCTGAAGTGTTGGCTGGGCGCCCCTGCCAAGGCCCGGCCTGCGATTGCGATCGTTGGGTTGAGGTCTGGAACCTGGTGTTCATGCAGTTTGAGCAGCACCCCGATGGCAGCCGCACGCCGCTGCCCCGCCCTTCGGTGGACACAGGCATGGGGCTGGAGCGCCTGTGCGCGGTGCTGCAAGGAAAACGCTCGAATTACGAAACGGATCTGCTGCGCCCGCTGATCGACACGGTGGCGCGGCTAAGCAACAAAAATTTCGACGCAGCTGACTTCCGAGAGAACACGGCCTCGGTCTCCATGCGTGCCATTGCCGATCACGCCCGCGCCACCGCGTTTTTGGTGGCCGATGGGGTGTTCCCTGAAAAAACCCGACGCGAGTACGTGCTGCGGCGGATCATGCGGCGTGCGATTTATCACGGCGATTTGCTTGGCATCAAAGAGGCCTTCTTCGCAAAGATGGCAGGGCAAGTGATCGATTTGATGGCGTCCGCTTATCCCGAACTGGAAGAACGGCGGGGAACGATTTTGGAAGTGGCGGATCAGGAAGAGCGTCGCTTTCGCGAAACGCTGGAGCGCGGCGTGCGCATCTTGGGCGAAGAAAGCCAGCGTTTGAGTGGCAAGGAAGTGCCCGGCGAGTTGGCGTTTCGGCTTTACGACACCTATGGCTTTCCTTTGGATCTAACGCGCGTGATCGCCAATGGGCGCGGCCTTGAGGTAGATGAGGCTGGTTTCGAGGCGCAAATGCAAGCGCAGCGCAAACGCGCCGCGTTCGTGGGCTCAGGAGAAATTGCCGTCGAGGGCGTGTTCCAAGCGATATCGGATCGGGTGGGCGCCACTCAATTTTTGGGCTACGACCTTATCCACGCTCCAGGCAAAGTGGTGGCCCTGGTGGCGCAAGGGCAAGAAGTGCAAAAGCTTTCTCATGACCCCGGCGGCGACAGCAACAGCT
>JBBSJE010000419.1:0-4591 GCA_038257535.1 Polyangia bacterium | reverse complement strand
TGTGTTTGGGCTCTTATCCCATCACCCCCGCGTCCGATGTTCTGCACATGCTTGCGAACATGAAGCACATGGGTGTACGCACGCTGCAGGCGGAAGACGAGATTGCTGCCGTGTGTGCCTGCGTGGGCGCCGCCTATGCAGGGGCCTTGGCCGCCACCACCACCAGCGGTCCCGGCTTGGCGCTCAAGGCGGAAGCCATGGGCTTGGCCATGATGCTTGAATTGCCCATGGTGGTGATCGACGTGCAACGCGCCGGCCCTTCCACCGGCATGCCCACCAAAACCGAACAAGGCGACCTGTTGCAGGCCATGTTTGGCCGCAACGGCGAATCGCCCATTCCTGTGCTGGCCGCTCGTACGCCGGGCGACTGCTTTACCGCCGTTATTGAAGCCGCGCGCATCGCCATCACCCACATGACGCCCGTGGTTTTGCTCACGGACGGCTATCTGGCCAACGGCGCCGAACCTTGGCCCGTGCCCGATGTCAGTGACTTGCCGCGCATTCCGGTCAGCTTCCGCACCGAAACAGAAGGCTTCAAACCCTACTTACGCGACGAAAACTTGGCGCGCCCCTGGGCCATTCCCGGAACCCCGGGCCTAGAGCACCGCGTAGGCGGGCTTGAAAAAGAAAACCTCAGCGGCAACATCAGCTACGATGGCGCTAACCACGAGGCCATGTGCCGGCTGCGCGCCGAAAAGGTGGCCCGCGTCGCAAATCACATTCCCGCCACCGTGGTTGAAGGCGCCAGCGAAGGCGACGTGCTGGTTTTGGCTTGGGGATCCACATACGGGTCCATCGCGGGCGGCATCAGCCGCGTGCAGTCGCGCGGCCACCGCATAGGTCACGTACAGCTGCTGCACATCAACCCACTGCCCAAGGACCTCGAAGGCATTATGCGGCGGTTCAAGCGGGTGCTTGTGCCTGAGCTGAATTTGGGTCAATTGGCGTTGTTGTTGCGCGGGCGCTTTCCCGACATCAACATTGATAGCCACACGCAGATGCAAGGCCGCCCCTTCCGCGAAGGGGAAATCGCACACGCCATCACCAAGATTCTGGAAGCCAACTGATGCCCACCCAAAGCGCCTATCCGGAGCTCACGCCCACCGATCCCAGCGGGCAGACCAAGCAAGATTTCACATCTGATCAAGATGTGCGTTGGTGCCCAGGCTGCGGCGACTACGCCATCTTGGCGCAAGTGCAAAAGCTGATGCCCTCGCTGGGCATTCCCAAGGAAAACTTCGTGTTCGTCAGCGGCATCGGCTGTTCAAGCCGCTTCCCGTATTACATGAACACGTACGGCGTGCACAGCATCCATGGCCGCGCGCCCGCGGTGGTAACGGGAATCAAGGCCGTGCGCCCTGATCTCAGTGTTTGGATGGTCACCGGCGACGGCGATGGGCTTTCCATCGGTGGCAACCACCTGCTTCACATTCTTCGGCGCAACGTGGACGTGAAGATCCTGCTCTTCAACAACCAGATCTACGGCCTAACCAAAGGCCAATACAGCCCCACGTCGCCGTTGGGCAAAAAAGCCAAATCAACCCCGCTGGGCTCGGTGGATTACCCTCTGGATCCGGTCAGCGTGGCCCTGGGCGCCGGCGCAACGTTCGTGGCACGCACCGTGGATGTAAACGTCAACCACATCCAAGAAACGCTCAAGCGCGCGGCAGAGCACAAAGGCACCGCCTTCGTAGAAATCTATCAAAACTGCAACATTTTTAACGATGCGGCGTTTGATTACCTCACCGACAAAACCCAGAAGGTTGCCAACGAGCTCATCCTCGAGCACGGCAAGCCCTTGCGTTTTGGCCCCAACGGCGAAAAGGGCATTGGCCTCGACAACGGCCTGCGGCCTCGCATCGTTGATGTGGCGAGTGAAGGCGAAGACAAGCTTTTGATTCACGACGAGACCAACGAGATCACGTCGCTGTTGCTCAGCCGCCTTCGCTACCCCGATTTTCCAGTGCCTTTGGGCGTGTTCCGCGCGGTTTCGCGAGGCAGCTATGACGTGATGCTAAACGAGCAGGTGGCCACCGCGCAACATGGCAACAAGAAGACCTTGCAGCAGTTGCTTGACGCTGGCTCGTGGACTGTGACCTAAGCCTCTTACGATTGCGGCGTGTCCGCCCATTTCGCAAAGTGACCGGCCATCGCCTTGTGCGCTGGCGTGCCCAACACCGAGGGCAAAAGCGCGCTAGGCATCGGCAAACCCACACTGATGGTTTGCTTAAACGCAGCCACCCGGCCCGCCGCCTGCCGCACGCGTTCCGCCACCAAAGCTTGCGACTCAGCCGCGCGCACCAGCGCCTCAAAGGCCTCAAGCTGGCGCGTCTCGGGACCCCGAATCAAAAAATGGTCAACGCCCGACATCAGCGATTCCACCACAAGGTCACCTGCGCCATAGCGATCGGCTACGGCCTTCATTTGCAGATCGTCTGAAACCAGCAGGCCGGCAAACCCCAACTCGTCACGCAGGAGCTGCGTGGCAATTCGATGCGACAGCGTGGCCGGACGTTCGGCGTCCCACGCGGGATACACCACATGGGCTGTCATCAAGGCCTCAAAGCCCGCGTCCACGGCGCCGGCAAAAGGCGCCAACTCCATCGCACGCAGCCGCGCCTCCGCATGCGCCACCACAGGCAGATCAAAGTGCGAATCCAGATGCGTATCGCCATGCCCCGGGAAATGCTTCCCGCAGCCCGCCACCCCAGCCCGCCGCAGCCCGCGCCAAAACGCAATCGCGCCGGCGGCAACGCCTTCGGGGGTGCAAGCGAAGGCGCGGTCGCCAATTACGGGGTTTTCCGGATTGGTGTGCACGTCCAACACCGGGGCCAGATTCCAGCCGATGCCCAAAGCCGCGAGTTCTTCGCCCACGTAGCGCCCCAGCGTCTCGATCCGGTGGGCATCGGGCTCGCGCCCCACAAGCTGCATGGGGGGCCACACGGTCAGCGGCGCTTTGAGCCTTTGCACACGCCCGCCCTCTTGATCCACCGAAACCACCAGTGGCACCCCCGCAGGGGCCGCACCACGAAGCCGCGCCACCAAGGCGGCCACCTGGCCGGGCGCCCGCACATTGGGCCCGAACAACATCACGGCCCCCACCTCCCCCGCAGCCACCCGCGCCAGCAAACCTGCGGGCGCCGTTGTGCCTTCAAAACCCAAAGAAAACAGTTGCCCGCACAAGGGCCGAAGCTCGTTCGTGGTCACAAGCATCATCATATGTCATCCTGCGCCGCGCGCGCATTTGGCCGTGCTAATGTCCCGCCCCACGCGCCCCTCGTTATGGTTAAGGTCAAGCGGATAAACCACGTGTCCATCGCCGTTCCCCAGCTGCAAGCGGGGAAAACGGCCTTGTCGATCCTGGGACTCGCCACCACGCCCGACGAAACCGTTGCCGATCAGAAAACCGACACCTGTTTTTTGCAAACCATCGCCGGGGAAACAGAGATCGAGCTGATCGCGCCCGCGGGCAACGAATCTCTGCAGCGGTTTCTTGATCGCCGCGGCAGCGCGCTTCATCACATCTCGTTGGAAGTGGAAGATCTTGCGGCCGCGCTCGCGGAGTTAAAGGCCGCGGGCGTCAGCCTGATCGACGAAGCCCCCCGCATGGGGGCGAACGGCCACTTGGTGGCTTTCATTCACCCCCGCGCCACCGGCGGGATCTTGTTCGAGCTTTGCCAGTGCGCTTAAGGAGAAATCTCACCGTGAAGTCATGCACCCCTGTGCTCAAGTTGAGCGCTTTGTCTTTTGCACTCATCGTGCTTTTGGGCGGCGGCGCCGAAGCGCTGGCACAGTACGGCGGGCCCCCCGGCGGCGGCATGATGCCCGGCATGCCCCCCGGTCGTGGCCAACGCCCTTCGGGCACCGGCATGGATGAAAATCAACCTGAAGGCCCCGCCGAAGCCGCGCCCGATCAAGACGAGCAAGACGACGAGAACATTCCGCTGGCGCCGCTTTCGGAAGCCACCCGGCGCCGCACACAGGTGATCGAGCTTGATGGCTACTATCGTCTGCGCACCGATTGGTTGAACCAGCTGCATCTGGGTCAGGGTTACGTTTACCCCAGCGTGGACGACATGGGTGATCCGATCGGCACCCCGCCCTTCCCCACGCCTCTCGAGTGCGGCCTCGGCCGCGGCCGTTGCGGCACCAAAGCTTTGGGCTCCGCCAACATGCGGCTGCGGCTTGAACCCACAATTAACGTCACCGATCAAGTGCGCGTGATGGCGATGGTCGACGTGCTCGACAACACCATAGCCGGATCAACGCCCGATTCGATGGTCGGCTACAACCGCCTGCAAACCGGCAGCGGCGCCGCTCCGCACCCCATCTTGCACAACACCCAAGATCCTCCCGAAATTGGCATCAACGGCATTCATTCGAGCGTGCGCGCCCGCCGCGCGTGGGGCGAAGTGGATACGGAATTCGGCACCTTCAAGTTCGGTCGCATGCCTTGGCATTTTGGCCGCGGCATGTTCTTCAACAACGGAGCTTGTCCTGATTGTGATGGCGCCAGCGCCGTTGACCGCCTGATGTTGATGTCACGCGTGTGGGGTCACAACGTGGCCGCATCATGGGATTACGGCGCGCA
>JBBSJE010000418.1:0-4636 GCA_038257535.1 Polyangia bacterium | reverse complement strand
TGGCTGCTTGGCGCGATGAAACCCGGGGGGGCGGTGGCCAGCGTGGGAAACGCAGGCGGCGCCACGTTCAACGCCAGCGTTTATCCGTTTATTCTGCGCGGGGTCAGCTTGCTGGGCATCGACTCAGCCACGTGTGAATCCCAGCTTCGCAAGCGCGTATGGGATCAACTTGCAAGCGAGCTTCGACCCGCGTTCTTGCACGACATCGCCAAAACCATTGACCTTGAACAAGTGCCTGAGGCTTGCAAGGACCTGATCGGCGACAAATCGCCCGGGCGCATTGTGGTGCGCCTGGGCGACGATGCACTTTAGGCGAGGAAATCTTTGGTTTCGTAAGCTTCGCGAATGTGATGCATGGTGGCCTCTTCCAGCAGATCTTGCATGGTGGAGCCGCCGTAGCGAGCCGCGATGCGATCGTCGTATTCGTCTGAAACGATGGCAAAGTCGGCCAAGGTGTCCAGGAACTCTTGCGGATTGGCCAAATCGCGTTCTAGCAGCGTGTGGCAGAGCACCACCATGTTGCCTTTGGGAATAAACGCGAAAGCACCGAATCGCATCACGCCGTTGAGCTCCAGCAATTCCAACGCGAGGGGAACTTCCATGGTCACGCCCTTGACCAGCTGAGCTGTTAGGCGAATGACCACGTGGGTTTCTTTCCAGGGGTGGACGCTGATCATCACCAGGCTAGAACCTTGCTTGATGACGTATAGCCCTTTGTCTACCTTGCGATAGGCCGAGCTTTTGCTCAGCAAGGCCTCCAGCCGTTTGCAGGTGGGATCTAGTGCTTTGCTTTTGCCAGTGCGCGGAGCCGACGTGGGCATAGATACTGGGTACCACGGCTTGCGCTTGCGGCAAAGTGTTAGCGTACCTGTCGCGACGTGGCGGCCCCCACAAACACCGCCGCCCACGCCGCGATAAACGCCAACCCCCCCAAGGGCGTGATGGCGCCTAGCCACCTTTGTCCCGACAACGCCAGCGCGTAAAGCGTGCCGCTGAAGACGAAAATCCCTAACAACAACAACCACCTAACCAGCCGCGCCCAAACCACTTGGTTGCCAGCCAGCACCACCGCCAACAGCGCCACCGCATGCAGGAGATGATAAAGCACGCCTGTGCGGTAGACCTCAAGCAGGTCGGCGCTGATGCGGTCTTTGAGGCCGTGAGCGCCGAAGGCGCCCAAAGCCACGCCCACCGCACCCACCAGTCCCGCCGTGCCCAGCCACCGCGATGACACGTACTGCGCTTGGGCCATCATGGCACCAAAGGCTCGGGCGTGCGCTCGTCGCGATTTAGGCCCAGGGCGCGCATTTTTTTGTGCAAGTTGGTGCGCTCAATGCCCAACAACGTGGCGGTGCGAGAGATGTTCCAGGCGTTGTCTTCCAATTTGGCCTTGATGTATTGCTTTTCCATCAGGTCGCGGAAATCTCGCAGCGGCAGATCCCGCGCTTCGGGCGGCAGCTCTAAACCCGTGATGTTGGGCGGTGGGCTTTGCGGTCGCACCGCTTCTATCATGATCTCCTCAGGCAGGTCGCCTACGCCAATGGCTTCCTCGGACAAAATCACCAAGCGCTCAATCACGTTGCGCAATTCGCGTACGTTTCCCGGCCACGGATATTGCGCCAAGATTTCCAACGCTTCCGCCGAAATGGGCTTGGTTCGCAAACCATTTTCGCGACAAATTTGTTCCACAAATGACCGCGCCAACAGCGGAACGTCTTCCGAACGTTCGCGCAAAGGGGGGGCCTTCAGGGGCACAACGTTGAGGCGAAAAAACAAATCTTCGCGAAACTGACCCGACGCCACCCCGGCCTGCAGATCGCGGTTGGTGGCCGCCAGCACCCGTACATCCACCCGCAAGGTTTGTTCACCCCCGACGCGCGTGAATTCGCCTGACTGCAAGACACGCAGCACCTTGGCCTGCGCTGAAAGGCTCATGTCGCCAATCTCATCCAAGAAAATGGTGCCGCCATCCGCTTGTTCAAACAAACCCTTCTTTCGTTGGCTGGCGCCGGTGAAGGCGCCGCGTTCGTGGCCAAACAATTCAGACTCAATCAGCTCGGGGGGAATGGCCGCGCAGTTCACCTTCACGAAGGGCTTGTCCCGCAGTGGGCTTTCACGATGAACCGCGCGTGCAATCAGTTCTTTGCCTGTGCCCGATTCTCCCGTAATCAACACGCGCGTGCGGGTGGGCGCCACTTTGGTAATTTGTGCAAACAAAGCGCCCATGCCCGCGCTGCGCCCCACCATTTCCCAGCGTCCTTCGGTCAGCGCCCGCAGCCCCTCCACTTCCAGGGCCATCGCGCGCCGTTCAAGCGCGTTGCGAAGGGTGACAATCAGGCGATCGCGATCAAGCGGCTTGTCGAGAAAATCATAGGCGCCGCTTTTTACGGCCCGCACAGCGTCTTGCAGGGTGCCGTGGCCGGAGATCATGATCACGCTGGGGCGGGTGGCCGCGGCGGTGGTTTTTACGAGTGATTCAAGCACCTCCAGCCCCGACACCCCGGGCAATTGCACATCCAGCAGCACCACATCGGGGGCCACTTCTGGCAGGCGCGCCAGGGCTTCTTCGCCTGTGCTCGCTTCTTCAACGGCAAAGCCTTCGCCTTCCAAAACCATCCTAACGGTTCGACGAATGTTTTTCTCATCGTCGACGATGAACACAGAGGCAGCCATTGTTGGCGCGAGTTTAGCAGCATGCGGTGCGGATGAGACCCCGGGTTTTGCCGCCAACGGCCGAACGGCGCTAGCGCTCTGGGCGCCTTACGGCCAGGGCAAAAACCCCACCTCGTCGCCGCTTTGTATTTCCAGTGTGGTCGCGAGTTCTGGGGGCACGATCAAGTGTCCTGCCACAAGCGCAACTTTGCCTCGTGACGCACGAAAATGCGGTGCCGATTGCAGGTCCGTTGCCAGCAGGCCATCCAGGGCCGGCACGCGTTCGGGCAAAGGGGCCACGTCTTCCACCCGCAGCCGGCGCACGGCGCGAACCAGGGAAATGTCATCGGTGCGGGCGTGAAAATGCGGACCGCCATCGAAGGGATCAATGCGGTCGGCGTAGCGGAAGCCAATTTTGGTCAGCATGTGCTCGACGCCTTTGGTGGCCGGGCCCACTTGCCCTATCAACGCCTGGGCCTCAGGAGCCAGCAAAGTGGCGTAGATCGGCCCTTGCGGAAACAACGTGCGAATGAACTCTTTGTTCTCACGCGAGAGTTGATCGGCGTCTTGATAACTTAGGCCCGTAAACCGCCGGCCCAAACTTTCCCACAGCAGGCTGCGGCCATCGGGCTCAAGCGGGGGCATCAGCTCAGAAACAACTTCGTCGCAAAAATCGCTTCGGTGCATCGCCAGATAAACGAAACGTACGTAGGACAGCATTTGCCCTAGGCGTTCTGGGTGCCCGCGCAAAGACGGTTGCAACACCAGCCCCCCAATTTCAGTGAGTCCTTGATGGTCGTAACCTATACGAAGGACCTTGTGAACGAACAGCCGATCCAAAGATTCGCTGTACCGCTCTTCGTGAATCACGTCGAAAAAGACATGCGGAGCGCGCCGCGAACCATGCTGGGCAAACACCATGGAACAGCCCACAATTTGCGACGGTGCGTTGGGCTCTTGAACATCCAGCACGAACAGGAACGCCCGTTTGTCGGGGGCAAGGTTGCCACAAAAGGCTTGCTCGGACGCGTCGATGATCTTTGCCAGCGCGTCGCGATCGTGAGGCAAGTTGACGGTGGCCAAGTGCCCCGAAACGTCAAAAAGCGAGTCCAAGTCAGAAGCGATGGCCGCGCGAATCGTAAACATCGAATTGTCTGCCAGAAAGGCCTAGGCTAGGGCCCTTGCACAACCGGTGCCTGTGACAGCGGCAAAGCGCTCAAGCCCTGCATTGCGGACGCCAGCAGCCACTGCACACCAATGTTGGGGAGCGGTCGGGCCGGCAAAAACACAGTGTAGTCCACAATCTCAAAGGCTTTTTGGGCTTGCTGAGGCGCATTGGCATCGCCGCGTAGGCGACGGTTGTGGCTTTCTATCCAATCCAAAATGCGGGGCAAAGCGCGTGGGGTTGAGTGTTTGGTGTCATGCAGGAGCAAAATGCCGCGGCCATTGAGCCGTTCAAGCTGCGCCAGCACCACCGGCACCGTTGTGTCTGCGTCATCGCCGCGCCATTCCTGCGGATCAATGTTCCAGCCCACGTTGATCATGCCTCGCTCGGCGAGCGCGGCTTCAAGCGCTTGACAGGTGCCGCCGTACGGCGATCGAAAGAGGCGTGGATACACCCCCGTGATGGCCACGATCATCTCGGCGTTGCCGTCGATCTCCATTGGGATGCTGGCTTGGTCCAAACACAACTTCTTGTGAGTGAGCGAATGGTTGCCCACAAAATGTCCGTGGGCTGCAAGCTTCCGCAACAAATGCCGGCGGGCCCTGTCGGCCGGCTTGTTGCCCATCAAGGCTTTCCCGTTCACGAAAAACACCGCCTTGAGCCCGCGTTTGTCTAACTCGCGCAAAACCAAGGGTGTGGTTTGCAGATCGGGACCGTCGTCAAAGGTGAGCAAGAGTTCATGCACCTGGGCGCTGGGCAGGGGCGTGGCCTGCGCGGCGAGCGGGGTGAAGGCTTGCGCCTTGCGCTTCAAGAAACGCG
>JBBSJE010000417.1:0-4666 GCA_038257535.1 Polyangia bacterium | reverse complement strand
GTCGCGGCGCTTGGCTGGTAGCGAAATGGTACGCGACTGCATTTCCCGGCAATGGTTTCGCTACGCCATGGGCCGCAATGAAACCGAAGGCGATCAGCGTTCGCTTGCCCAGCTCGAGTGTCGCTTCAAAGGTAAAAACGCCAGCTTTCGAAACCTTCTTGGTGCGGTTACCAAAACTGACGCCTTTCGCTTGATGGCCCATGGAAAGGGGAATCAGTAATGATGTTGCCCAAGGTTAAACCTATCGCTAGACGGACCGTGCTGCGGGGCTTCGGTGGTGCCGCCATCGCGATGCCGCTGCTTGACATCATGGCACGCCCCCGCGTTGCCGCCGCCAACACCGCCATCACAAAGATGGGGCCCAACGGCGCGCCTAAGCGCTTCATCGTGTTCTTCACATCCTCTGGTCATGGTGACGAATGGTTGAAGGTTCGCAGCGAGAGCAACGGATCGCTGGGCCTAACGGCACCGCTGAAGTCCCTCGAAAAACACGTTAAAGATCTCATCATTCCTATTGGGATCAACAATCAGAGCGCGCTTCACGATTCCGCTGGCATCGATCCCGGCCACGTAAAACCCATGGTCAATTTGATGTGTTGCGTGCCCTCTGCCAATGGCATGGGTGGTGGCATTTCAATAGACCAGGCCATCGCTCGTGAGATCTCAAAGGGCACCAAGTTTCCTTCGGTTCAACTGGCCGTGTTTCCCCGCACTGGCGGGCATGGAGGGCTTTCCTACACCGCTCCGGGCGTGGTGGCGCCCCCGATCACCAGTGCACAACTTGCGTTTAGCCGCCTGTTTTCTGATGTGAAAACCAACGACACCGCATTTGCACAAGCTGAAGAAGATCGCCGGTCGGTGCTTGACGGCATCAAGGAAGATTACGATCGGATGTCTAGGCAACTAAGCGGCGATGACCGGATTAAGCTCGAATCTCATTTCGAGGGCATTCGCGAAGTAGAAACCAGATTGACCGGCGCCGGCCAGTCCACAGGCGATTGTGCAAAACCGGATGAGCCGGCCCGGCCCACGTCGGGGGGAGGCGCTGGTCTAGCGGTCATTGGTGATGCCCACATCAAGCTGATGACCACTGCGATAGCCTGCGACCTCACGCGAGTCGCTTCGCTTATGTACGGAGGCGCGGCCGACAATACGACCTTGCCGGGTTTTCCGAAGGGCATTCACGACGCTTCACACGACTACGGCCCGGTTGGCTGGCCCCTCCGCAATCGCATTACAGAATGGTTCGCGGGGCGGTTTACGATGCTACTGGATCAGCTCAAGGCCATTGATGAAGGCGGTCGGTCCGCACTTGATAATACCGTTGTCTATTGGACAACCGAGCATGGAGCAGGCAACCACAACTACGACATGATGACCGTCATGACCGCCGGCAGCGGGGGTGGGTATTTCAAAACGGGGCGCCGCTTGTCCTTTAGCAACGGGACCGACGGGCTAGGATACGTTCAGTACAACGCCGGCTCCAATAGAGCCACCGGACCAAGCCAGAGCGAACTTTATGTGTCGTTCATGAATGCCATGGGCATTCCTGCGACCACGTTCGGTCGGCCCAATCAGTGTCGGGGCCCGTTGCCCGGCATGACGGGCTAGCGACGGGCTGTTCAGCAGGACGCGCTCGGGTCCTCCTTCTTGGGCGTCTGCGATTTTGCTCCCAATCGCACAAAGGCGCGAACCGCCAATAACGGAACTGGGCCAAACACCGCGGCCTCACATAGGTAAAGAATGCGCGAAATCAAGGAACGGAATGAACTCCAGATCATCGCGTTGCAGCTTCTTTGAGCCTTGGAAAACAACGATCTTTCTCGAGATGCGTAGTCGCTGAGACAGCGCTTTCATGCCGGAGGCGCGAAAACTTGTGGGTTCTGAACCTGACTTGACCTCAATCGCCCAAAGCTCGTTGTCGATCTCGAACACAAAATCCACCTCGGCATCATGCTTGGTACGGAAGTGTGACACCTTGGCTTCAGGGCAGATGCCGCCCGTTCGTCGGCAAAGCTCGAAAGCCACCAAATGCTCGAATAAGATCCCTTTATCGTCCTGGGCTATCGTCTTGAGGTTTCTCCGAAGCAGAACATTCCTCACACCCGTATCGAATAAGAATACTTTGGGGTGAGCCACGAGGCCCAATTTGTCTCCGGGCGACCAAGCAGGAACAACGAAGCCAATCAAAGTGTCTTCAAGAATCGAAACATACCGTCTTAGAGTTTCGTACCGAATGCCGCTGTCGCGGCTCAGATTGAGCAGATTCAGCACGCGACCCGATGAAGCCGCCATCAATTCAAGCATGCGGGCATAACCGCCAATATCCCTGACCAATGCCTCGGCCTGAATTTCTTCGCGTAGATAAGTGTCGACATAGCTTCGAAGATCGGCACTTCGTTCCTCGTCATCTTCCTGCCTGTAGATCCCTGGCAACGACCCTTGCAAAAGCACCCGCTCAATCTCGAACTCACTTCCTATCTCAGAGGCCACCAGCGGGTGCAGAGCAAGTGATCGGACGCGCCCGGGCAACAGGTTGACGGAACCTCGTCTAAGTTTGCGGGCGCTGGATCCAGAAAGCAGGAACGAAAACCGCTTGGGTTGTGCATCCACGATCACTTGAACCGTATCGAGCACGGCCGGGATACGTTGGACTTCATCGAGCATCACCAGCTTTACTGATTTGGGGGCCGCGCGAAGCTCGGCCTCAAGTCGCTCAGGGTGTGCCACGTACTCACGAAACGTGGCGGGACTAGCAAAGTTCAGTTCGAGATCGGGGCCAGTGAACGCAACAGGGTGGATTTGCCCGTCTGGCGAGCCCCGAGCACGAGCACACTGCGGTTCGCTGGCAAAAGGCGACGAACCATTCTTTCGTACATCCGGGTAATTTACCGGTATTTTTACCCACGGACAAGAAATCTCCGCCCTGACGCTCGTCGGCACCAAATCGATGCAAGCCCACAGATCCCGGAGGGCGTAGGTGCCGCCCCCCTACTCCCCATCCGACAGCGGCGCCATCAAGCCCTCAACATCGGCTTGCGTGAGCGCCGCGCTTTGCGCCCGCCCCTCCCCCAAGATCCCATCGGCCAGCGCCTTTTTGCGCCGTTGCAGACCCAGCATGCGCTCTTCCACGCTGCCCGCCGCGATCAGGTTGTACACGAACACCGGCTTTTTCTGGCCGATGCGATACGCCCGGTCGGTGGCCTGCGCTTGGACGGCTGGGTTCCACCAGGGATCGTAATGAATCACCGTGTCGGCGCTGGTGAGGTTTAAGCCTGTGCCGCCCGCCTTCAAGCTGATCAAAAACACATCCACTTGCCGCCCCTCAAACGCATCCACAACCTTTTGCCGGTTGGGCGTGGCCCCCGTAAGCGACACAAAGCGAATGCCACGCTCGCGCAGGCCGTGGCCGATCAAGTTCAACATCGACGCAAACTGCGAGAAGATCAGCGCGCGCCGACCCCGCGGCAACTGCTGTTCAAGCAGCTCCATCAGCATTTCGTACTTGGCCGAACGCTTCACCGCTTGCGCCGATTCCAGCGGCACCAACCGCGGATCGCAGCACACCTGGCGCAGCTTCATCAACGCATCCAAGATCGTAAACGATGAAGCCGAAAACCCCTTCTCGGTGATCGCTTGGCGCACCTCGCTGTGCGCCGCCAAACGAATGCTCTCGTACAGATCTCGCTGCGGCCCGCGCAATTCAATCGGCCGCACGATCTCGGTCTTCGGCGGCAATTCAGTGGCCACCTGCTCTTTCGTTCGCCGCAACATGAACGGCGTCACTTGCTGGCGCAGCTCTTCAAGCCGCTGCTTGCTGCCCTCGCGTTCAATGGTTTGCACAAACCGCTGCCGAAACCATTCGCTGTTGCCCAGCAAGCCAGGCATCAGGAAATCAAACTGCGCCCACAACTCGCTCAAGCTGTTTTCAATTGGTGTGCCCGTTAAACACAAACGGTGACGCGCGTTCACCTGCTTCACCGCTTGGTGCGCCTGGCTGCGCGAGTTTTTGATCGCCTGCGCTTCATCCAGAATCAGCATGTGGAATGGCGTGGCGCTGTAGAAATCCATATCCCGTATCAACAAGGGGTACGTGGTGATCACCACATCCGTGCGGCGGGCCAGGTAGCGCAGCTCCTTGCGCCCTGCCCCGTGCATCACCACCACCCGCAAAGCCGGCGCAAACTTTTCGATCTCGCGCCGCCAGTTGCCGGTAAGGCTCGTCAGTGTCACCACCACCGCCGGCAAATCCAACCGGCCCGCTTCCTTTTCAGCCGTGATGTGCGCGATGGTTTGCAGGGTTTTGCCCAACCCCATGTCGTCGGCCAAAATGCCGCCCGCCTCGTTGGCCCGCATATGCTGAAGCCACGCCAACCCATCTTGTTGGTAGGCCCGCAGATCGGCCTGCAACCCGCGTGGCAGTTCGGCAGGCACGGGCGGACGCAAACCCAGATTGCGCCCCCTATCCCGCACCTCAGTGGCCCCTTGCCATTCAAGTTGGCCCGACTCGGGCCCTCCGAAGGCGTCGTCAAGCTCGGCCAACGACGCCGCCTGGCCATCGTTGAACGCCACCAGGCCCTCGCGTCCCTCACCTCTGTAAAGATCGCCCAACACCCTCATCAACGCCGCCAGGCGCTCAGGCTGGATCAGCACGAAACGGTTGTCG
>JBBSJE010000416.1:0-4671 GCA_038257535.1 Polyangia bacterium | reverse complement strand
CGCAGCTTCCAAGCGATCCAGAATCTTTCGCTTCCGCGCGTCCAGTTTTCGTCGTATGTTTTTCTTCACCTGAAAAGCTCTTTGGGTTTTTTGTTTTGGTCTCGCAACCAACGAAATACCCGGCTTTTCAGGCCTTTGTAATGCTTTCTGTCTCAAACTGCGCTTGATTGAGGGCTAGAGCGAGTGTTCGGGCGTTGGCCGGCACCCGGTTCAAAAACGCTGACCGCCAAGCCGGCAATGCAATGCGCGCGGCGCGCGCCAAAAGCCGCTCTCGCGCCACAGCCAGCACCTGCAAAGACGCCTCGCGCTGGCCGTGTGCCCGCAAGCACTCCGCTTGCACCAACCTCACCGTGGCCTCGCCTTCTTCAAGCGTGCCAAGCGCTTGTAAAGTGGCGTAGGCGCCTTGCGAAGCTTCAAGGGCGGCTTGCGAAGACCTGCGCCGCAGCCGCGCTTGCGCCAAGGTGGCCAATGCGAACGCGCGCGCGCCCGACGACACCTGCAGAAGTGACACGGCCTGTTCGGCTTCGGCTTCAGCCTCTTCAAAGCGATCCCCATCGCACAGGATTTCCGCCAGATAGGTGCGCGCCAAGCCTTCCAGGCGCCGCTCGCCTTGTTCACCAAAACTTGTGACGGCCTCCCGCTCCAAGCGTTCGGCTTCAAGCAAATCGCCTCGCCATCCCAGAACACGACCCAGGTTGTGCATCACCGCCGCGGACACCTCCACCAGCCTCAGTTGTTGGGCCGAGGCCAATGCGTCTCGCAACAGCGATTCGGCACGTTCCAATTCGCCAAGTTCAAGGTAGAAAAAGCCCATGTTTGACCGAATGGTGCAAGCGTTGCGAAGATCGCCCGCTTGCTCAAACGCGGCCAGCCCGGCTTCCAGGTTTTCAAGGCAGTTGCCCAATTCGTCCGCGCTTGAAGCCCGTGCGGCCTGCGCTTGATGCAATAAACCCAAGGCTTGGGGGTCCAATGCGGCTCCTTGCGCCAGCCGTTTGGCTTCCGCGAGCAAGACGTCTGCCGAAGTGTAGCGACCGGCCACCACCAAGAACCCGGCCGCCCATCCCAAGCAGCTCAAGGCGGCGTCGCGGGCCACAGGTTCCACGGGGCAATTGTTCACACGGGTCAACACCACTTCAATCTCATCAAGCTTGGCCTGCTTGCCCAGGGCCACAATGGTTTGCCCGGCAGCACGAAACCAAGCCGGTGTTCCCGAGGGCAAGTTTTGCAACGCCGCCAGTCCCGCGTCCTCCGCTTCCATCAATTCACCCTGCCACAACAGCACCTCCGTGCGCGTGAGCATCAAAGCCCCGGCAATCGCTTCCGTGGGGATGTCTTGTGCGGCTTCCACCAGGGCCGACAGCCCCAAATCCACGCGCGCCAAAGCGCCACTCAGATCGTTGGCTTTGAGATCTTGCTCGGCCGCTTTGGCGTACCAGGGCGCCGCTTTGGCGGGCGCCTGCCCAAGCCGAAAATGTTCCGCCACCAACATGGCCTCGCCTGATCCACTGTCTTGCAGCCACTCCCCTGCCAGGCGATGCCCCAACACGCGATCTTCTGCGGTAAGCATCGCGTACGCCGCCTCACGCACCAGCGCGTGTGAAAACACGAAGTCGTGAACGAATGCGCCGGGCGCATCGCTGTGGGCCAAAAGCTCTCGCTCCACCAAGCGCACAACCCACTCCTGCACATCCAGTGATTCGGCTTCGCCGCCTAAAAGCGCGGTGAGGCCAGCAATAGAAAAGCGGCTGCCAAAAATGCTGGCCGCGCGCAGCACACGTTTGGCTTGCGGGCCTTCGGCGTCGAGCCGCGCTTGAACCATACCGAACACGGAGTCGGGCAGATTGTCTACGTGGCCGCTGTGCACGGCGCGCACAAGTTCTTCAAGGTAAAAGGGAATGCCGTCGCCGCGGCCCAGCAGCTTGTCGACCACCTCGGCGTCAACGCCGGGGCCCAGCGCTTCGCGAATCAATTGTTCGGCCGCGCGTTTTGACAGCGGTGCCAGTTGCATCACGTTCAAAGCGCGGCCCGCCCACAAGTTGGGGAAACAATCGTGCACATCAGGCCTCGCCAAGGCCAGAACCATCAGCGGTTGTTCGCGCAAGCTGCGAAGCGCGCCATCCACCAAGCTTACCGTGGCCGGGTCGCCCCAGTGCAGATCTTCCAAGATCAACAACACGGGCTGAGCGCGGCATTCAGCGCGCAACCAATCTTCCCACGCCCGGCGCGTGCCATCGGACATCAGCAGCGGGTTGGCCCTGGCTGCGCGTAACACATCTGAATCCACATCGGGAAACGGCACGCCCGCAATTTCGCCCAGAAAGCTGACCGTGTTTTCTCGCGACTCGGGCGGCAAATTCCGTCCAAGCACTTGTTCCAGCTTTTCTCGCCGCACCAGCGGGATGTCGCCGTCTTTGATGCCTGCGTGTGCACATAGCGCGCGACCCAAAATGGCGTAGGGGGCACCCGCTGCCACCGAATCTCCCACGCCAAAGAAAATTTGTACCGGCTCACTTTGCTTGTAGGTCCAGTCAAGAAACTCTTGCAGCAGTCGCGACTTCCCCATGCCCGCCGCGCCTGTCACCAACACCGCACGTGCCACACCTTCGCTGCTCACATCGGTGAGCGTTCCTGCCAACGTTGTAAGCTCTTGGCCGCGACCGACAAACTTGGCCGGTTTGCCCAGCAGGTTGCGTTTGGGTTCAAACAGTTCGCGTTCGCGACGCAGGAAGGTCAAGGCGCCTTCGCGGTGCAATTCAAAGCGAGGGTCCAGAAACGACGCCATCGTGGCGTCGATGCGCACGTGCCCTCGCGGTGTGGCGCGAAGCAACCGGCTGGCCGCATCAATGACGGGGCCCAAGGCCGTTCGCACAGAGAAGCTACCCAAACCGGTGGCAATCACCACAGAGGTGTTGGGCATGTGCTGGCGAACCAGCAACGCCGCGCGTGCCGCAACCAGCGCTTCATCGGTGGGCCTTTTGCCCGGTGGGAAGGTGATGACCACCGTTCGGTTCGGCAGCGGATAGACGCGCGCTTGCAGCTGTGAAATCAAAACCGCTTGCACTTCGGGCGGCATCACGGTGGCGTTGAGAATCGGCTGCGTCGCCTGCAGATCTTGATTTTCCTGCAGGCTCGCATCAGGCACCTTTGCCATAATGACGCAGCCAATGCGCTGCTCGCTGATCGTCAGGCTGGCCGTGGTTCGTCGCGCCTTATAGTTGGCGGGAATGTCCGTCACATCGCTAAGCGACTCTAGAATGCCAAGCAGCTCATGGGCCGTGGGCCTGTCTTCAATTCGCTTGGCCAGCATGCGAGAAACCATATGGCCGACCGCTTGCGGAATCGAAGGCACCAGATCCCGCACCGAGGCAGGATCTTCGATCATGATTTTCGCGATGAGGGCGTTGGCGTCGTGACCTAAAAACGCAGAGCGTCCGGTGAGACAGTGATATAGCACGCAGCCCAGCGAAAAAACGTCTGCGCGGCCATCCATACAAGGACCGCCGCCAACAAGTTCGGGCGCAACGTAGCCAGGGGTTCCAACGAAACATCCCGTTTTCGTGAGCCTGTGCTCGCTTTGGGCCAAGCGCGCGATGCCGAAGTCGAGCACCTTGAGCTGATCCAGGCGCGAGCCGGGCAAAAACAAATTGCTGGGCTTGATGTCGCGGTGAATGATGCCCATCTGGTGGGCGTACACGAGCGCTTCGGCGGTTCTGCGGGCCACCTGCAACGAGGCCACCAGGCCCAAGGCTTGGCGGTCAATGTGCAGCGAGAGATCTTCGCCCTCAAGCCATTCCATGGCGAGGTAGTGACGTGCGCCCACCGTGCCGTGGCCCACGTACTTTACGATCGCCGGATGCGACAAGCGCGCCAGGATGATGGCTTCCATCCCAAAGCGCGCTTCGTCGCGGCCCCCCTGCCGTGGAATCAGTTTGATTCCCACCGAGGCGCCATCCTTTAGGTCGCGGGCGCGGTAGACGGTGCCCATACCGCCTACGCCAACTTCTTCCTCCAGTTCAAAGCGGCCCGCGACGACCGTACCGATCATGACTATTGGTTCGGCAGAAACACGGTGATGGCTTCAGAAAAAACGTCGTTTTCGCCGCCGTTGCCGTTTGAGCAGTTACGGAAGCTGTGGTGGCGACCCGTACCTTCGCACACGTCGTCACAGCTACCCAGCACCGGCAGCGCGCAGCCCTCAAGGCTATCGCCACAGATCCGGGCTATGTTGGTTTGGCCAGGAGACAGACAGGCGTACACCTGCGGCTGGGGTAAGAAAATGTTGCCGAAGTACGTGGCCTCGCGGTGTTTGAAGGTTTGCATTTCTTGCGGCTCAACCTTTAACCCTTGGTGGGCGCCTCGCAGGGAGATGGTTTTGGTTTCCTGGGCTGCATTGACCCTTGCCATCATGCACGCCGAGACCCAGCGCTGGCACGAGGGACCGCAGGCGTTGTCCTTCCACTCAGGAGCCAACCCCAATTTCCCAGTGAACTCGTAGGTCTGCCCTGCGATGTCGTAGCTCACCTTGTCGCCGTCTGGCAGCGCGCAGGAGATGAGGTATTGCACAACCTGGCGGGTGGCGGGATCCGCCAGCCCACCCTCGGACATACCGTTAAACGAGATGCCGTTGAATGAAATGCCATTGAACGAGATGCCGTTGAATGAAATGCCATT
>JBBSJE010000415.1:0-4685 GCA_038257535.1 Polyangia bacterium | reverse complement strand
GACCCTCCGCCACGAGACTCGTTTCCCAAAGGATGTACGCGAGTGGATTCTGTCGGGGCCGCATTTTTACGTAGGAACACCATTCAACAAGACGCCACGTGAGGGCTGCAAACACAATCAGGACTACGAGGTTGTGGATCTTGAGGCGATTCCCGATGACTATTTGCCGCGCACCAACTACGTGCCCGCCTGCGACCTCGCCACCTATCTATCCCGAACCCCCAAGTTCAAAGGAAGGCCCGTCACGGAGTTCTATCGGCACGTGCATCGGCGGATGTTGGCCCTGACGGGAGAGCGGACGGTGGTTGCAGCCATTGTTCCTCGCGAATCGGGTCAAATTCACACGGTCGTTTCGGTTGTGTTTGCATCCAACTCGGAGCTTTGCAGCGCCTCAGCACTAACGCTTTCGCTTCCGGTCGACTACATGATTCGCGCGAAGGGGGGAAGTGATCTTAATGTTGGCGCGGCGGGCATGGTCCCCATTGCACTGGAAACTTCCCGCATCAGACCCGCTTTGAGTGCCAGAGGGCTTCGACTCAACTGCCTCACCACCCACTACGCCGATCTCTGGAACGAAGTTTGGCCCAACTCTGAAAGCCCAGGCTGGTCCTCGAACGACCCCCGCCTCTCCCCTTGGCCCACCGCCTCCGCCAAAGGGTCGCGCGCTTCCGCAGTTCGCAACGCCTTCGAACGCCGTTGGGCCCTCGTTGAAATCGACGCTCTCGCCGCCCTTGAATTCAATCTCACCCTCCCCGAACTCGGCACCATCTACCGCACCCAATTCCCCGTCCTGCGCCAATACGAGAATGACACTTGGTTCGACACCCGCGGGCGCATCGCCTTCACCGCCAGCAAAGGCCTTGTAGGCGTGGGCCTCGATCGCAAAAGCTTCGAGCTGTGGCAAGACCACCTTCGTCGCGGCGTCCCGTTACCCTCCGGCGTCGACACCCAAAACCTGCTTCCCCCCTTTGAACGCCGCGATCGCGAAGAAGATATGGGCCATGCCTATGAGTTCTTCACCCGCACGCTTAGCAAAGGCAAAGCATGATCCCCTGGGTCGTCGCCCGCGAACTGCGTTCCACCCTGCTCGATTACCTGCGCAGCACCTGGTCGATCACCGACACAAAAGTTGAAGCCGCGCTTTTCAGGTTCCTGGCCGGCACCAACGGCCTGTTCCAGGGCCCCTATCTAAAGCTTGGCCTCCCCTTCGCCACAGCCCCCAAAGACGCACCAATTCCCCTGGATATTGCGCCCCCTTATCCACCCCACCTTCACCAACTGCAGGCCTGGCAGCGCCTTTCAAGCAAAGGCCACACGCCCCAGGCAACGCTCATAACCACAGGCACCGGCAGCGGCAAAACCGAATGCTTCCTTTACCCCATTCTTGATCACGCCGCCCGCCAACAAGGCGCGGGCAAGCCCGGCATCAAGGCCATCATTCTTTACCCCATGAACGCGCTTGCCTCCGATCAGGCCCAGCGCTTTGCCGAAACCATCGAAGGCAACGAATCCCTGCGCGGCCGCCTGCGCGTGGGCCTGTTCGTGGGCGGTGAAAACGGCCCCCAGCGCGAGATGGGCCGCGACCACGTGATCGACAACAACGATCGCCTCCGCAGCCAACCTCCCGACGTTCTGCTCACCAACTACCGCATGCTCGATCTGCTTTTGCAGCGCCCCAAAGATGCCGGCCTGTGGAAGCACAACCAGTCCGATACCCTGCGCTATCTTGTGCTTGATGAACTGCACACCTACGACGGCGCCCAAGGCACCGACGTTGCGTGTTTGATTCGCCGTCTGTCACACCGCCTCGGCAGCGCAGAAACCCTGTGCCCCGTGGGCACCAGCGCCACAGTGGGCGGTGCCACTGATACGCGCACTGAATTGCTGCGCTTTGCCAGCACCCTGTTCGATCAAGTCTTCCCCCCCGAAGCCTTCATCGGCGAAACCCGGCTTGAGCCGCGCGATCTTCTTGCCCCCCAAGCCACCCCCGAACTCTACCCAACGCAACCTGGCCCGTGGCCCGAACCCGGTGATGCCGCCGAGGAACACATTAAGCACGTGGTGCGCGCTTGGCTACCCGCCGCCGCACAAAAAGCCGTGATCACCCGTGCCCCCGATGGCGTCTCAGAAGCCATCGATCGCGTGGCCCTGGGCCGCTGCGTTCTTTCGCTGCCCCTTGCGCGTACCTTGCTTGCGGTTGCCCACCAGCGTCCGCTTTCAGCCCCAGAGTTGCAAGCCACGCTTGTACGTGAACTGCCCGTCTTCACCACAGGCACTCCCGCGCAACGGACAGGTTGGGTGGCCGCCGCGCTTAGTATGCTGTCATTTTCGCAGCGTCAGTCCGGCAGCTTTGTGATGCCGCTTGTAAATGTGCAAGCCACGCTTTGGGTTCGCGAGATTCGACGCCTTCTCGGTCGCGTAAGCCGAAAGCCCGCCTTCCGTTTTCATGACGATGCCCCCGCCCCCGAAGGCGAAGCTTGGGTGCCTTGTTATGTGTGCCGCGATTGTGGGCACACCGGTTGGCTGCTCACAGAATCAGGCCCCGGTGACACCCTCGGCCTCGCCTACAAGGATGTTGCACAAGCCTTCAGGAAGCGCGATGCAAGCCTGCGCTTGCTGCACGCCAATGATGAACTTGTCCGCCAACAAACCGATGCCGATGGCAATGTGCCCCGGCAAGCGTGGATCGACGCTAAGAACGCCCGATTGCTTGAAAAAGCGCCTGAAGATTGCGCCGATCCCAACGACGCACTCGTTTACGTTTACGAGCCCACCGCCAGCCACGCCTATTGCCCTTCGTGTGGCAACGACAGCCTGGGCATGATCGCCGCACGCAGCACAACCCTTTCAAGCGTCGCCGTTGGCCATCTTTTTACCACCCCGCTGAACACCGATCGCAAATTGCTGGCGTTTAGCGACAGCGTGCAAGACGCCGCCCACCGCGCTGGATTTTACGGGGCGCGCACGTATCGTTTCGCCCTTCGGTCCGCCATGCTGGCCGCAGTTCCGCGCGATGGCCACCGTGTTCCGCTTTCGCAGTTGGGTGATGCCACTTGGGCGCATTGGCTTCCCCAGATGGGCGGCAAAGGTATGTCGCGGGAAGCTGAGCTCACCGCCATTGTTTTGCCGGTAGATCTGCATTGGCTTGCCAGTGTCGAAGATTGGCACGAGCGCATGGATGAATTCGTGCGCGCCCAAAGGCAGGCCGAAGCCGCGGGAGAATCGGTGGCGGCACACCTGCCCGAGCCCAGTCTCCAGTTGCTTTCCGACGTGCGGCAACGTTTGCGTTGGGAGTGCGTGCGTGAGTTGGGCGTCGCTTCGCGTGTGGGGCGAACACTTGAACAAAGTGGGTGTGTTGGCGTTACCATCAACGAAGACCTTTTCAACAAGGCCGTGCATGGTGTCTTGCAAGAGCTGCGCGAAAAGATTGGCCTTGCAGAGCCCCCCAGCCATGACGCCATGGCTGTGTTTCTGGGTGGTTTGCTCACGCGCTTGCGGTTGCGCGGCGGTGTTTGTGATCCACTGCTTAAGCTGTATGTTGAATCGGGCGGCAACAGCTTCCTGCTATCGAAACAAAAGGCACCGCTGCTTTCGCCGTTTCCCAGCGCCACGAACAAACCCACGTTTCTCACAAACGCCCCGAAGCCCAAGAACTTTGATTCCGTTTGCCCCGCACGTGCAGCCACGTGGGTGGTGGATTGGGCGGCGCGGTCTTTGGGAATGCCCGCTGATCCTGTAATTGTGAACGACGTTTACTTGGCCGCGCTTCCCGTGCTGGTGCGCCAAGGCATCTTGTATGATTTTAAAACCGACGAGCGCGGGCTTGGCTCTCACGGCGGTGCGGTTGCGTGGGGATTGAATCCCGATTGCCTGGAAGTAAGCCGCGCGTGTGTCAGCCTTCGGTGCGATTCGTGCGGAAACGAATTGGCCGTAGTTAAGGGCAGTGTCACTGATCTTCGCGACGGCCCTTGCCTTCGCTTTCGATGTGGTGGCCGCCAGCGTTTCGTGGAACCGGCGCTTACAACGGATGGTGCCGATGAAAACGATGCCCTGCCAATGGCCAACTATTATCGCCGCTTTTACGAGCGAGCAACGTTAGGCCGGCTGTGGTCGAAAGAACATACGGGCCTATTGGCGCGCGATTCGCGGGAAGAACTTGAACTTGAGTTCAAACAACGCCCTCGCCCCGATTCGCCAAACCTCTTGTCTTGTACGCCCACCCTTGAGATGGGCATCGACATCGGCGATCTCAGCGCCACCTTGTTGTGCTCCGTTCCCCCAGGGCCTGCAAATTACATTCAACGCGTGGGGCGCGCCGGGCGCAGAACTGGCAACGCTTTGGTGTTGGCCTTCGCGGCTGCACGGGCCCACGATCTTTACTTCTTTGCCCAGCCATTAGAAGCCATGGCTGGCAGCATCTATCCGCCGGGGTGCTACCTGAGTGCCCCCGAGGTTCTCAGGCGTCAGGGCTTGGCCTTTCTGTTTGATTGCTTTTCCAAATCCGGTGGCAGCCTTCAAGGCCGCGTAGGCGATGTGCTCAAGGGAGAGGATAAGAAGCGCTTCCCGCAGCCCTTGTTCGATTTCGTGGCAACCCGGCGCGAGGATCTGCAGTCACAGTTTTTGGAAATGCTTCGAGGGGAAGTGAGCGGAACAGCGCTTACGACACTGCGGGGTTTCTTCGATGT
>JBBSJE010000414.1:0-4689 GCA_038257535.1 Polyangia bacterium | reverse complement strand
GCACCGCGCTGACGCCTTTGCGCCCCGCTGGAACCGCCGAGCTGCAGGGGCAGCGGGTGGATGTTGTCTCTGAGGGTCAATTCATATCCGCGGGAGCGCCCATCAAGGTGGTTCTGCAGGCAGGTCATCGCGTGGTGGTGGAACCCCATATTCCTGATGACTCCGCCGCAACGTCGGCCGAAATCGGGCCAAACAATGAGAAGGGAAGCGCTTAAATGGAAGGTGTTGATGCAAGCTTGATGATGGGCGCCGCCGTGGGGCTTGGGGCTCTGCTGTTGGTGATCGTGGTGATGTATTTCATCCCTTTGCGCCTGTGGATTGCGGCGTGGTCATCTGGAGCCTACGTGGGCCTGGTGACCTTGATCGGCATGCGCTTGCGGCGGGTGCCGCCAAGCACGTTGGTTACGGCTCGCATCAGCGCGGTGAAAGCGGGGCTGCCCATCTCAATCGATGACCTTGAGGCGCATTATCTTGCGGGCGGCAACGTGGTTCGGGTGGTCAACGCGCTCATCTCAGCCGACAAAGCCAACATCGAGATGCCTTTCAAGCGGGCGGCGGCGATCGATCTGGCTGGCCGCGACGTGCTGGAGGCCGTCAAGATGTCGGTGTTGCCCAAGGTCATTGAAACCGCGCGCATCGCAGCCGTGGCCAAAGACGGCATTCAGCTGATCGCTGTCTC
Organism: Polyangia bacterium; assembly: GCA_038257535.1. Taxonomy (GTDB): domain Bacteria; phylum Myxococcota_A; class Polyangia; order Fen-1088; family Fen-1088; genus JAGTJU01. The sequence goes on along the minus strand of JBBSJE010000414.1, from coordinate 4,010 downwards.
GCGCGTCACCGTGCGCACGAATTTGGATCGCTTGGTGGGCGGCGCGGGCGAAGAAACCATCATCGCGCGTGTGGGCGAAGGCATGGTGAGCACCATCGGCTCTGCCGCCACCCACAAAGACGTGCTGGAGAACCCCGATCACATCTCCAAGAACATTTTGTCCAAGGGGCTCGACTCAGGTACGGCGTTCGAGATCCTGTCGATCGATATTGCCGACGTAGACGTGGGCGAAAACATCGGCGCCAAATTGCAAATCGACCAGGCCAACGCAGACAAGCAAATCGCGCAGGCCAAGGCGGAAGAACGACGGGCCATGGCCGTGGCACAAGAGCAAGAGATGCGCGCACGGGTGGTGGAGGCTGAGGCCGAAGTTCCCAAAGCAATGGCCGATGCTTTCCGCAAAGGCAACATGGGCATCATGGACTATTACCGCATGAAGAACCTTCAAGCCGACACGGGCATGCGTGAGGCCATTGGCGGGCCTTCGGATCCAAACAAAGGTGCGGTGTGAAAGGTCTGCAGATTGAGCAGATCATTCTGCTGCTCATTTTTGTGATCGTGCCGATATGGCGGGCCGTGAAGAACTGGCTACGCCAAAAGACCGAACAGCTCGCTCAGCAAAGCCATGAGGTTGCCGACACCGTGGACAAAACGCGCCCGATCGAGCCGCTCGATCCGTTTACCTGGCCTCCCCCAGGGGAATCCTGGCCGGAAACCGCACCTGTCGCCACGGTTGTGCCTCCTGCACCGACGCCCCGCAAAACGTCCAAAGCCGCCAGCGGCCGCAAAGCCGCGCCTGGCCCCACGGCTTCGCTCGCCTCGCCAAGCATCGCAAGCATCGCAAGCATCGATCGGGGTCAAGTGCGATGGGCCCTTGGAGACGCTAAGCGACAGCAACACGCCTTCGCGCTGGCCGTGGTTTTAGGGCCGCCCAGGGCGCTTGAGCCTCCGCAAACCGATCCGTAAAACGCGCGCCTTTTAACTTGCTTGTTTCGTGAGTTCCACCTGCATGATGGCGTGCAGATCATCACGGTGCACGGGCTTCACCAGGTGGGCGCTGAACCCCGCTGACATCACTTCGCGATGATCATCTTCGCTGCCATAACCCGTCAACGCCACCAACTTGACGGTCTCGGGTGCCAGTTGCTTCGTCGCTCTGCGCGCCAATTCGTACCCATCGATGCCGGGCAACCCGATGTCCACAATAGCCAGGGCCGGCGGGTTCGCCAACAGCTGCTCTAGCCCTTTGCAGCCATCTTCGGCGCATTCAACCAGCCAGCCTTCGCTTTCCAGCAACATCGACAACGCGATCCGCGCGTCCTCGTTGTCTTCGACGATTAACACCCGTTTGCATGCCGCCCCGCCTTCCAAAGCGGTGGCATGCGTTTGGGGCAACTTCTGCTGAGCCTCTGAGCTTGCTTCGTTCAGCGTCTCGGCCAGCGGCAAGCGGACAGTGAATGTGCTGCCTTTGCCCGGTCCCGCGCTATCGGCTTTCACAGTGCCGTCGAACATGAAGGCAAGTTGGCGCACCAACGTTAGCCCAATGCCCATGCCGCCGTCGCGCCGATCGATGTTGCCCTCGCCTTGTGTAAACAGCTCGAAGATACCCTCCAACAGTTCCTGAGGTATTCCCCGCCCCTGATCTTTGACCCGAATGACCGCTTCGCTGCCCTGTTTTTGCACAGACATGACGATTTCCGAATCGTCGGGCGAAAACTTCGACGCATTCGAAAGCAGATTCTCTTGAATTTGCCGCAACCGCACTCGGTCGCCCATCACCATCAAGGGCGTGGGATCGATCTCAAGGATCAGCTTCTGATTGCGTGACGTGAGAACCCCTTGCAACGCCTCCACCGCCTCCATGGTCGCGTGCTTAAGTGCCGTGGGCTCGCGTTGAATCACGATTTTGCCCTGAATCACGCGCGAAACGTCAAGCAGGTCATCAAGCAGTCTGGCCACATGGTTGATCTGCCGCTGAACGATCCCGGCTGCCTTGGCGGTTGTCTGTGCGGGAACATTGGGATTTGCAACAACCACGGCCGCGCTTTGGGCAGCTGCCAAGGGATTGCGCAGTTCGTGTGACAACATGGCCAGGAATTCGTCTCGACGGCGCACTGCCATGCGCGCCTCATGCTCAACCAGTTTTATTTTCGTGATGTCCTTGGCGATGCTGGCCACGCCCAAGCTGGCGCCTTGATCGTCCTGCAGCGATGACAATGTGATTAAAACCGGATGCGCGCGCCCTTCACGATCGCAGCGCAGCGTCTCCTCGTTGCGAACATGTGCGTTGTGCTGGCATCGCTCACGAAGCTCGCGGTAAGTGTCTCGCGCCGCCGCTGGGATCAAAACCTCGATGTTCTTGCCAATAAGCTCCTCACGCGACCAGCCATACGAAGCCTCGGCTTCGTAGTTCAGGTCGGTGATTTCGCCATCTCGGTTTTCGATCAAAATTGGATCTGCGCCTTCCATAAACACCCGGGACATGCGCGCCAATTCTTTCTCGGTGGTTTTCAGGTCCGTAATGTCAACAAGGTTCAAAACCACACCCTGCACCCCGCCCCCAATGCGATAGGGGATGGCGCGCATAAGGTACCAACGTTGTCGGCGGTCTTTGACCTGCGCCTCATAGCGCTTCTCGGTTTTGAGCACCCAGGACAACCGATCCACCAACTCAGGAAGATCCAAAGAATGCGCAAAGTTGTCGATGTGGCGCCCCACATCCTGCGGAAGCAAATGAAATGTCTTGCCGATTTCGGGCGTAAACTTCCGCACACAGAGGTCACGGTCAAGGAATATGGTTCCCACGTCGCTGGCAGCGAAGAGGTTCTCCATGTCCTCGGTCAATTCTGTGAGCTGACGAATCTTGTGCTGGTGCTCCGTATTGACGGTGTAGAGCTCTTCGTTAACCGAGTGCAGTTCCTCGTTTGTGCTTTGCAGTTCCTCGTTGGAAGCCACAAGCTCTTCGTTTGTGGCCTGAAGCTCCTCGTTCGCCGTCTCCATCTCCTCCAACGTGGCCTGCAAATTTTCGCGCGTGTATTGCAGTTCTCGCTCTAGCGTCTGTATCCGCTCTCGCGTCATCTCGTCAAGCTTGACGTCAGGCCCGGGCACACCCCCGATGTCTTCTTCAGCCTGGATGCTGATCAGATATTGCTTTTCATCCCCTGCAATGGGCCGGGTGGTGACGCGGCAACGTCGAGGGCCGTCAGCCGTGGTTGCACGGACCCCCGCGTAGGTGATGGGCTCTTGTTCTTTGCTAAGGCGCTGCAAAGCCCCATTGATGGTGAGCTTCAACTCGGAATCAAGCAGATCAAGAATGTGCAGCGACGCCCGCCCGTCAGAAGGCTGGCTCAAGAACCGCCCCCCGCCACAGTAGGTGTGCACAACTTGATGGTTGGCATCGATAAGAATGCTGGGCGGAACGAACGCCTGCAGCAGAATGTCCTGAGCTCTTCGCAAGGGAAGCTCAGCGCTTGGCAAAGCCACGGCAGCCTTGGCGCGCACACGTGGAGCCTTTAGAACCGCACCGGCCAAGGGCAAACGGAAATCGTGCGGCAAACGAATGTCGCGTTTCTTGCGAAACACCTTCCAATGCCGCTCCAGGGGTTCGAACTCGGAAGCCAGGTCGCCCGGCGATTCGCTAGGACCCAAAAACAGGATCGCCCCAGCCTTGAGTGCGAAGTGAAACAGCGACAGCACCTTCTGCTGTGCGTTTTGATCAAAGTAGATAAGTAGATTTCGACAAGTCACCAAATCTAAGCGGGTAAACGGCGCGTCTTTGATCACGTCGTGGGGGGCGAAGACCACTAGCTTGCGAATCTCGGGCGAAACGCAATACCCGTCTTTCACACGCTTGAAGTAACGCTCGCGCCGTTGCATGCTGACGTCGGCCAAGCCCTGCTCGGTATAGAAGCCCGTGGCGGCCGTCTCGAGTGAGGCGCGATGTACGTCCGTGGCGAAGATTTTGACTTGTTCGCTGCTTCGGCCACCCAAAACCTCGTGCACCATGATGG
>JBBSJE010000413.1:0-4712 GCA_038257535.1 Polyangia bacterium | reverse complement strand
GCGAAGGCGCCAGCGGTGATCGGCCTGCGACTGGCACAGGGGCTGGAACAGCTCATGACAGACGCAAAGAAGAGCTTCAACATCGTCTCGCTGAGCCGCGATGGGCAAACCTGCACCATCAGCGTCCCGTCGCTTCTCCCTCATGCGCGTGCCAATCCGTTCTTTTCCAACGCTGAAGAAGTCACAGTCGGCAAAGCGAAGTCGCTGCTCGTATACGCACCGGCGCAGAACGCCGTCACCGCCTCGGTTGACCCCTCACGTTTGCTTGCGGCCGTGCGCGCAGAGGCAGTGAAGGGCGGGTACCTTAACAAACCAGGGCAGACCCTTGCCTACCGATTCTACTTCTGCGCTGTGAATGGGTACGGGCAAGCGGGCTTGGATGGACCGACGAGTCCGCCCCAAGGATTTGCTTTCCAAGAGGATCTCAAAGGCTTCAAGCAAACGCCTCCCCACGCGGTTGTCGCAAAATGTCCTGCTGTCGCAGGCGTCCTGCATGCGATGAGTTTCGGCAGCATGCACATGCGCATTATCGAAAAGGAGTTGGCGGTTGATGTGGCATTGTCAGGGAACCGCTCAGCTTGGTCCGGGGTTCAAGTCAAAGCGAGCATGAAGGGCGCGAAGAAAGCTGTCAGAATCTGCCTGTCGGAGGGCGCCCAATCGCTGACAGCAATTTTTCCTCTTCCGGCCGCCAACAGCGCTGAGCTGACGTTCGAGGTTGATCAACCCTCCGACGCTGTGCTTAGCAGCATTCCCGATCTGAGGAAAACGATCGATTTGACTCCGAAGTTAATCGCAGCGGGCGATGGGCGCCTCAACGTCGTGAAAACGTTAGAGCACGTCATCATCTGGTGCCGATCAATTGGTGTTGCGGCTCCTAAGGGAGGGGCGCTTGGGCTTCCATTTGTCCATGGGTCGGCGGCTGAAGCGACCCAACCTGGTACGCTTGGGCCCCCGCAAAAGAGTGCTCATGCCATGAGCCTTGAGCTTTTGATCACGCCCGATGAAACTGTGAATTTTGGACGACGGCGACAACCTTTGCAGGGCCAGGTGCAGTATTACTTGCCGGCCACGGGCAATAAGTATGGTTTCATCAACCACGACGGGGTTTTTGCAGCACGGATCCCTAAATCGGTGCTGAAGGAGAACTCCACGTACACGTTTCGTCTTAGCGCCAAAGGCAAAACCCGCGGTCAGCTCAGTCCGCTCGAAGCCACTGTTCAAACTGATTCATCCTTTGGTCATCTTGCAGAGGGCGCGCAATGAGCGTTGATGGCGACAAAGACATGGCAACTTCGATCGACCTTCCTTTGGGCTTTCACCCCGTGTTGCGGTTGCGGGCACATGTGGAAACCCGTGCGTCATTGGTCGCAACCACACCTGCAGTGACGATAGAAACCAAGAAGGGCACCTTGTCCCTCAAGGGCAAGTGCAGCAACCTTGCCCAGACATTCCCATGTCAACTGAAGTGGTTGGTCGAGCCCGAGGATGCAGCCGCTTTCACGGTGCTCCATCCTGCCAAAACTGTGCTGGTTCCGGCCAAGAGTGGCGGACCCTTGAAGGACATCGACTTAGAGATTAAGCAGGTGGGGGACAGCGGGCTCACAGCGCTTGGCTTCGACGTGTTTAAAATGGGCTTATATGGTCGTGGACGCATTGGCGCGACAGTGATGGCTGAAGTTCCAGGACTGGCTCCACTTGAGCTGCTGCCGAGTGGTTCTGGAATTTCATACAATACGCCGCTAACGCTCTCAGTTGAAGGAGCCGACGGGCACCCATGGTCGCTGCAAGCGGCGAATCACGCTTCCGTTGGCGCCGCTTTCACGGTGAAGGTGGCAGCCGGGCCCCTGTTCCATGGTCTAGCGCTCAACATCCGCTGGTGGGAGGAAGACGAGATCGTTGCCGAGGACGAAGACGATGACGGGGCCAGTAAGACGCCGTCCGGAGGGGCTGCGCTTCACTGGCAACTAGACGAAATTGACGACAGCCAAACTTTGCGTCTTGGGATTGGAAACGCCGAGGACGTGCCCCAGTTCTGGTACGCAACAGCTCCAGAGACTGAGGCAAACTTGAATTTTTGTTGGGAGGTCACGATTGAGGAATCGAGCGGCGCGAGAGTTCCTGGTGCTCGTGCCGTCCGAAAGGGGACCTTCTGCACCGCCGCGATCCCGAAGCTGACCAATCTTGAACTGACGAAGCTGCCGTCTGAGCCCTCAGCTGGCGACGATCTTATGAATTGCGGGTTAAGCGGTACCTTCACCGGATTCTCACATGAATTCAGTTTTCCAATGGCGACGCGGCTTTACCTTCACACTCCCCCAGAAACAGGCGGACCAAGTAGCCGCCCGCACATAGAGAGCCTGGGCAACGAAGTTCCCTTAAGTGTTGACGCTGGCGGAACTTTTCGTGCGGCGCTTACCCTAGATTCCTCTGCAGTGCAGCGGGTGCGCTCTTTTATCGAAGGAAAAATCTTCGCGGTACTTAGTTTTCCGCACCGATCTGGTGCAAATGGCCAAGGCCGCCCGGTGTTTATGAGCGTGGCCCAATATCAGGCAAACGCGGGCGGCGCGCAGGGCTTCGTACCTTTTCGTGACGGTAGCTTTTCCAGCGAAATCGATGGTTTCGGCGTGTGCACCGATCTGCTGGGCATAACGGGAGAAGTGACCGATCTGAAATCGGATGGCCATGTTTACACGGATTGGAAAAACGGGTTCCGCAAGAACATTGCGGATCAGAATAGATTCAACGAGTACATCTTGGCGTCCGCGCGCGAGTTCGATGTCGATCCCCTTATTCTCAAGTCACTGATAGCACAAGAGAGTGAGTTCAAGACCGATGCGTGTCGGCCTTCAGGCAGCTATGCCGGTCTCACGCAGGTTTCCAAGGACATTGCAGGGCGTGCAGGCTGCACTGAGTTTGGGGCACCCAATGGGGTGGATCATCGTTTCGATGCCGACAAAGCGATCCGCGCTGGCGCGCTGGGCTTGAGCGAGAAGCGCAACGCGCTGGTGAAGGCCCTGGCAGAGCGAATCACGACACTCCCAGAGGACGAGCGCTATCGCCTCTACGTTGCCGCTTACAACCTTGGGCAGGGCACTGTGCTTAACACGATAAGGGCGCTGGGCGAGGGATCCATAGAGTGGCGGCGGCTCGTAGCGGTGGAGATAATCGACCCGACAGAAGACCACAGGGTGCTTTCTTCAAACTCGCCTCTGGGGAAAGCCATCTTGGCACAAGGGTGGAAAGATAAGATGGTTCACATAAGGCACTACGTTGAGGACATGATCGCTCGCGCACGTCAGGAATCAGCGGTGTAAGTTGTCGAGATGGCACGAGGGGCAGGCGGCAAGTCCGCTTAAAACTGAGCCCCACACATAGGCCCCGCCGCCCCACACGGCGCAAAGTTGCATGTGGGCGCGATCTCAGTGGTGCTGTTGCCATTCGCCAATACACCCGTAGCGGCAACGCTTCCCGAACACGATACGCCTGGCGCCTTATTATCCAAAACACTCACCCTCTCCAGCCGCGTGCCCGCACCCGCCGCATTCAAAAGCAATCCACCCCATGCCGTTGCCCCCAAAAAGCCCGGCCCATTGCCCGACACAAGGCTGTTGACCACAACCAGGGTACCGCCATCTGCCAGAACGCCGCCTCCGGGGTTGTTGATGACGGTTGCCTGTTCCACAAAAAGCTTCGCGCCATTGGTCACTTGCAACCCCGGCCTGCTGGCCTCGATGGTGATGCCCCGAAGGTATACATCGCCACCGCTTACGTGAAATCCTGGGCCAGCGCCCCCGCTGATCAAAGCCTCGGCCTTGCCAATGACCGCCAGCTTGCCGGAGCCGTTGTAGCTTGCTCTGTCTACCGCCGCTGGGCCTCTAAGCACCACCACCGCTTTGTTCCCCGATTTTGCCGCGTCCACTGCTGACTGCAACGCGCAGAACGGCGTGGCCACTGTGCCGGCTTGTGGTGTGTTCATGCATTTGCCAGCAACATTTTCGGCGAACACCGCATCGGCCAAACCTGCGCACCGACCATCATCATGTTTCATGCATACCCCTGGCTCAGCGCCCAGTTTGGCCACGCATTCCGCATCGGCATCACACGCCTTACACGCATTCGACGCGCAGATGGGTTTGCTACTTATGGCGCATTCGTTGCTGCTGTTGCACTCAACGCACAGGCCTGTGGCTGCCGAACATGCAGGCTTCCCAGCGCCGCGTGCAGCACAAGCTTCGGCTGGCGCTTCCTGCGCGTTGCAAAGGCCACAAACGCCACTCAAACAAGCAGGTGTGGCTTCAGGACAATCACTATGAGCCTTGCATGCCACGCAAGCGCCCGATGGCACGTCACAGAACGGCGTGCTTGCCTTGGCCGCACACTGTTCATCTGAGGTGCACGCAACGCAGATCGCATCCGCGCACACCGGCCGAACGCCAGAGCAGTTGGCAGACGCAACACACCCACCGATCGCGTCGCCTTCCAATCCGTCTACGAGGGCGTCTGTACCCATTCCGTCTGCATCATGTGCATCCGAGCCTGCGTCCAACCCCGCGGTCATTGTGCAGGTGTTGGTAACCAGATCGCACAAGCCGGGAGCGCATTCCAGATCGGTGGCGCACGTAGATGCACGATCTCGAGTGCAGGCCGTAGCCAAAAGAGGTGCAGCAAGCAGGATGATGAAAGAGGCAAGCGCCTTGACGTTTTTCATTTTT
>JBBSJE010000412.1:0-4716 GCA_038257535.1 Polyangia bacterium | reverse complement strand
TGGATCTCTGCGGAGAGCAGGCCGACCGAAACCGTCATGAACGATCTGCGTGATCTTGCCTCGGCCGTTCGTGATCTGCCCCACACGGCCACTCGCGTCGTAGGACCATTGGGCAGTGAAGCCGACGTCTGGATAGGTGCCGGCATACGTAGGACACCCAGCGTCCCACGTGCCATCAGGCACAACAGCACCATGAAGTTCTGATTCGAGTCTTCCTTCACCATCGTACCCATAAGCGTGCCGGTTCCCCTCGGGGAGGACCATGGCCATCAAGCGGCCTTCAGGGGAGAAATGCGTGCAAGTTATGCGGTCAGGGCGCTGGGGCGGGGGCAATTTGACTGGCGTCTTATTCTCATTCGAGCCGAAACCGCCACCCCCGGATGCGAACCCGCCACCCCCGGATGCTAGGCCACCACCACCTGATCCAAAGCCCCCGCCGGGGAACGATCCTCCCCCTCCGGGTTCCAGCGCCTCTTCAATCGCAATCCGCACAAGGTCAAATTCCCTGGTTTGTTCAACCATGCCGAAAACATCGTACGTGTAGCGAGTTCGCTTTCGCGGGTCGGCCACCTCGAAGATCTGCCCCGCATCGTTGTATGTCAAAGACTTAGTCACCGACTTGCCATCATTGATGGTCTCGATGCTGGTGATGCGGCCACCTGTCCAATTCCATTTGGTCACTTCCCCCAATGCGCCAATCGCCGAAACGGGCCGACCCATTTGGTCAGTTGCAAGCGACAAACTGATCTGCTGTGCAGGCACATCGCCAGCATTCCGCACGATCTTAGACAAAACACCGTGCTCATACTCGTAACGAGTCTTCACATCACCCGGCTCGTGAACCATAAACGGTCGCCCCGCAGCGTCCAATTCGTAGACCGTTCGCAGAAATGCAAGAGGATCTCGACGATCCCCACGCTCTACTGAGAGCAAATTTCCATGCCCATCCCATGAATATGTGGGAAGCCTCATTTCGACTCGTGCATCGCTCGGATCGTAGATGCTTTCAGGACGAATCATACCTGATGGGTACTTCCGATAGGTGAAGCGGCGCTCGATCTCCAGGTCGCCGCCTGTTTCAACACCATTTGACAACAGAACTTCTTGCAACAGGTTGCCGTCAGGGTCGAATGTTCTGCAAGTCCGTTCGCCCGTGGGATGAAGAATGGCGGCAACATTCCCGCCTTCGTCATAGTTGAATACACGGATCGCGTTCGTGCTGTGGTTCTCTGACCGCAGCAGTCTGCCTTCGGTATCAAAGTGGTAAGACCACTTCACGCCATGCGTGTCCGTGACTTCTGTTTTGTACGCAGGGTGGGTAACTGCGTAGGCGTCGAACGCGTCGAAGTAGGGCATGCCCAACAGTTGGTAAACGAAGGCTGTCCGGCGCAGGCGAGGCGAAAACAGTATGCGATTTGTGCGTGCATTTACGTCAACATTCGGCGCAACCCCAGTTCGACCGAGCGTACTTCCCCATCCACGAACGACAGGGGAAAAGGAAGGTAGGCCGTGGGCTGCACACGGGATGCCCGGTGGACAGGTTTGCGGAACCTTGGGGCACACAACAACCGCCTCAACATCCTGCTCAGCGAGGAGTTCATAGCTGGCCGCCATCAGGGAACCTTGACTCGTTCGTTGGGCGACAACTGCATCGAACGAAGGCAATGCCTGATCCAGGCCAAAGTCGCTGTGCAAAACCAACCGGCCGGTTGCATCAAAGATGTCTGTCAAGTTATAGGCAAGGTCGCGTTTTTGACCGTAAACAACGGTTCCTGAGGGATTTAGCTTTTGGCGGCAGGCGGTTTGGCAGCCTTCCGAACATAGAGCTTCCCACGGCTTTGCAAAGCATTTCGAGCATTCGCTGGGCTTACAGCTAACGCAGGGGTCACCTGCGGGCCACTTGCAAGAGCTCTTGCAAGAAGGTTTACACTTGTTGATGCAGTTCTTTCGAGAGGCTTCCGCCGTCCTTTCCAGGCAAGCGTCAATGGCCGTTTCCTTGCACGAGTCGTAGCATTCTGCCAAGAGGTTTCCCTCGAACAACGCACGATCGCAGCCTGCGCATGGGTGCTTTCTTTCCGAGCCATCGCAGTTGCTTCTCACGCACTCGTTTCTAGAAAATGAATCCTGGAGTTGGCTGCAACGAGCGCAATCAACCGCCCTCTGGAACGAAGGCAAGCATCCTCCGTCGAAGTTCTCAGCGGCGCGTTCGCACCCATCGTTGCAATATTGACTGCAATCGTCGCAAATTTCGCAAGCTCTATCACAGCGACTGGCACAAGACTGGCTGCAAACGTTCTGCGCCTGTTGAGAACATTGATCCTTCACTCTCTGACAGCCGAGGTCGCACGCAATTCTTAGGATGGGCTCAGGTAGCAGAGCTTGGTCATCAACGTCAGGTTCGCCTTCAGGATGGTAGACATAGCGCTGAAGCTTCCCGCTAGAGTCGGTCGCCGTCTGAAGGGCCTTGCCATCATAGGTGTAAGATGCCCCTATGCCAGTTTTCTCTTCGTTCACCTTGCATAGGTAAGAGCCGCCACAATATTCAAACTTATAGAGACGCCCCTCCGCATCCGAAACCGAAACAAGCCGAACCCCTACGCCATCGGCGTCCTCCCACTCCAGACTCAGCCCCAACATGTTCGCATCCTTGATCCCAACGAGAACGCCGCGCGCGTCGAAGGTGCGCACGATTCCCTCAGGATCTGAAATCGTGGTAGTTTCGCCTTGAATACTAAGATTGAGCCGAACCCCGATGGGAGGCTTGAAGCGGTTTTGGCCATCTGGCGAAAACGTGACAACACGGCCCGCACCATCGGAGAAAAACACCTTTCCTTCTGAGTGTTCTAAACGTTGGTTCAAAGAGTGGTTCCAGCCGGCTCCTAACGGCCCAACGTAGTCGATCCGGCTTCGATAAGTGCGTGTCAGGCGAAAGGCCACGCCCCGACCTGGCGCCTCCAAATCAACATGGTCGATGTAGAGCTCACCGTCGAAGACGTTGACCGGATCTGACGAGGGCTGTGGGCTCCGAGGCTCTGCTGGTGTCGCCTGGTGCCCCGTTGCCCGTGGAAAAGGAGAACCAGCAAAGGTGTAAGCGATACCCGCCGCAGACGCTTCCGCGATGCTGGCCGCGATGTTTTGTTCTTCACCGTCCGCAACGACACCGCCAGATGGAGGGCCTGATCTGGGGGTGAACGGTGCGGATCCCCGTGTAGACTGCCGAGTGGCCCAACCACGTCCTGTGGACGCCCCCACCCTTACGGGATCTGGCCCGCCGCCTCCGTCGCCGCCACCCGTCGAGTCTTCGTTGCAGCTCCCCAAGTACGAATCGCATTGGCGCTGTGCCACGGAAAACATTTGGCCGTTGTCGCTGGTAGCTGTTGGGCAAGTAGGAATGTTTGCATCGTCGAAACTTGCTACCGCTGTCTTTCCCGACAAAGTCCACACCAAGATCGCACCCTTCGATTGCGCCCAAAATGCCGCCGGATTCGCGCCCGGCGCAAAGGTAGTGGCTGGCTCGGCCTCACCATCTCCACCAAGGATCTTGTTGCGAGGACCGGCCGCAAGCGTGGTCGTTTCCGCCTGGTCATTCGCATAGCCAAATAGCGCAGTGAATGTGCCGGAGCTATTGCGCTCGATGCATGTCACGTAGGGCTGTACGCTCATTTCTGGGGACCCCACGGCCCAAGTCACGGCGCGCTCAAAGAGCAAAACACCGCGCTCAAGCAAATGATCAGATGCAAACTCGCCCATGAAGAATCCGACCCTTCTCGAAGGGGCCACATCGCCATCGAACAAAGGAACCCCCTTATCGACCCCGAAGATGGCCACCTTGTCTGGAGCGCCAGCAATCGCAGCGATTTTTTGCGCCCCTTGTGGCGGCTGCCCCCACACAAATTTTTGCGGCGACTCCATAACGGGAACAACGCCGGATAGCCCACCCGCGATGGGGTGTAACGGGTTAAGAAACTGCAGACTTGTCTGTTCGATGCCATCGCCATAGCCAACCTGCCACGTCGCCGGACTGAGGCCCATCGCAGGTAAAATGCTCGGCTCAAGGCTCACCACGGGAACCGTTGCATCTCGAAATTTGGAACCTACGTCCCGTGATAAAACACTCTCTGAGACGACCACCACCGTCATCCCTTGTGCGTCTTCTGCCTTAATCTGAGGAGCGGCTTTTGTTACGACATCGAACCCAATGCGGCCTATATAAGACATCAGAGCTGCATCAGCGGCGATGAGCAGCAAGGTTCCAACCACAAACAAAGCTTGCGGGGCCGCCTCCGCGGCCCAGTTGGTAGCCCCATCAACTATGGAAGCTCCCGCAGGGGTTAAAGAACCCGCTGCAGTGTCGCCTAAAAAGATGCCCACCCGGCGTGCTGGCGCATTCATTCCGACCATGGCAGCACCGCGCGCATAGCCAAAGACGGCGGCTTTTTCCTTATCGCCTGCGAGCGTCGCCGCAACGATCGCCGTGTTCACAGGCTGCCCCCAAACAAGCTTTTCCTCGAAGACAACGCTTTGTTGGCCATCAAGGCCGGAGACGAGGGGATGGCCGGGGGTACGAACCTCGATCACCGATTGCGAAGGGACATCACCGAATGATTTCTGCCAGCCCCCTCCCTGATCTGTAGGCAAAACCATTCCCATACTGGGCCATAGAGCGGGCTCTGCGACCACAACGGGAATGGACACATTCTTGAACTTGTCGCCAAC
>JBBSJE010000411.1:0-4743 GCA_038257535.1 Polyangia bacterium | reverse complement strand
TGCGATTCGATCGCCCACCTTGCGGGCCATTAGGTTCACGGCCATCCGCAAGGACGGCGCGTTGACCTGAGGCCCGCTGAGAAGGCACAAAAAACCATTGGGAACGCGGCGCGCGTGCAGCGATTGTTGCGCGAACTCAAGCACAAAAAAGTCGAGAAAATCTCCCGAGGAAGACAGAGCTTCGTGGAAGCGCCCCAACCTCGGCCCCACCTCCTGCAATGTACCGTCGTCAACGAAGGCCGCCAGATCGCGGGCCACAACGTCTCCTTCATCCGAAACCACAAAGCTTGCCAAAACGCCCTCAACGTCACGCAAAGATGGCAGCACCCGGGTCAATTCAACATCCACGACGACTCCTTTCGCAAACGAGGCTAAGCCGAACGGCCAAAGCGCCCTTTGAACGTTTTGAACTCTTCTGCGCCTGCAACCTGTTTCGCGACCACGTCACCGTCGGGCAGCACCACCAAACCCCAGCGGCTGTTTTTAAAGTGCAGGTCGGCAGAAGCAAAGCCGTCCATTCCCAACAACTCGCCCACCAAGGCCGCCATACGAGCGCCGTACGACAGCGCCTCCGTAAAGTGTTCTTCCGTGGGTGCACTGGCGGTCACGGTTCCGTCAGGGCGGATGCGCACCTCACGGTCTCGGCTTGGTTCCGCCGCCAATTCCACCACCGAGGTGGCCGACACAGCCCGTTCAACCCCCGGTGAATCCGCCCCGGCCGGACGCAGGGCATACCCACTTGTTCCACTGAATCTTGTTGATGCGCTCATGGTCTCGCCTCGCTTCAAACGTAGCCTCGCTTTCGTTGCGTGGGCGTTTCGGCAAGGGCAATTTCGCGTGAATACGCAAGCGCGGGGTGTCAGCCATCTGCGCCATTCGTGGTTTGTTGCGGAATTTGCCTCCGGCGCGTGACCGAGGCAGTTTAGGCAGCCTCCCTGTCATGACTGCAGCCAAGAGCCAGCGCGCCGCCCCTTCCGACGCCAAGGACATCGCCCCCGCAAGCGCGGGCGCGGCGAAACTGAGGATGCGGCCTGCGTTTGCGACCAAGAAGCAGCCTCCCAGCGCAGATGACCTTCTAACCGCCCTTGAGCCGGCAGACAGCAAACGGCTCGAGAGCACGCGGAGTTTTCTTCAGCGTCACAAAGGAGTCACAGAGGACGTGTTTTTTTACGGGCCACAAGCCGGCTGGGGGCTCCGCTACCTGGTTGAGGGGGCCCCCCTATGTGCGTTGCTGGTGTGTGGGCAGAAGCCCTTCGCTGTGGTCGCCCTGCCCGCGGAAAGTCGTGGCCGAGTAGATTGGGCTGAAGTCAGCGCAGCTACGCAAGCGGCCAAGCAGGAAGCAGAGATCAAAGCCGACCCATCCTCTGGCGCGGCCTGGATTGACCTACTCTTGAATGCCAAAGGCCAAAGCGACTTGAGGCTGCTGGTCAAAGCCCGACTAACTTATCGCAGTTAGACGCCTTGGCAGGCTTCGCGACAGATGTGTGCCAAGGTCGCAGAAGCAAAAGCCTCCTGCGCGCTCGGCGTCGCTTCCGCGCGGCAGCAACGATGGCGTGCAGGCGATTTCCTGCGTAAGCTTATGACTTAATCTTCCTTACTTAGTCTGTTTCTTAGAACTAAACCTATGATTAAGGCTCACCTTGAAAGCCGTGGGTGGCGCAGCAAAAACCTTCGCATCGCGGGCGTGCTAGCGATCGCTGCCGGCTGGGGTTGCAGCGACCCGGCCGCAACGTCGGGTGACTTTGAAGGTGTAGACGCCGACGTCTCGGCCAATGACGCCGGCCTTGAAAACCCTCCGGGGCGGGGCAAGACGAGCGGCGCTGAGGACGGGGCGCTATCACCGCTTCCTATGCCGGACGCGGCCGCTGATGCTGACAAGGGCGGCCCCCCTTCGCTGGTGACGGTACAGATTGCCTGCGACATGCGTGCGGACAGGTTTTGCAGCCGCTTGGAGGCGTGTTCGCCTTTCACTTTGCGCGCCATTTACGGACGCTACGAGGTGTGCCGCGCGCGGCTCGCGGCCCGATGCGCTTGGGAGGCGTCGCTGCCAGACAGCGGGCACACAACTTATTCGTTGGTAAGCTGTGCGCAAACCATCGCTGTGGCCAGTTGCGAAGCGGTGCTTGATGAGCGCGAACTAGAAGGTTGCCGGCCCACGGGTCGAAAACGCGAAGGCGTGAGCTGCGTTTCGCACACTCAGTGTGCAAGCGGTTTTTGCAATCTGAAGCAGCAATCGAAATCAGACGGCTGCGGTACCTGCCAGGCGAAGCAGGCGATTGGCAACCCCTGCGCGGAAAATCCCGCCTGCACGGCGGGTCTGGTCTGCGCGCAAGGACAATGTCGAAAGCCCGGCGCCAATGGGGCTGACTGCGACGAGCGCCTCACGGCGTGCGAAGCACATCTTGCCTGTGTGCAAGGCAAGTGCGTGGCGCCCCTGGCCGCTGGAGTTGCCTGCGAAAGCACGCGCCAATGCGCGCGCAACGATGGCTACGTTTGTGGAGGTGATCTGCCGCGCGCCCAGCTTGTGTCGGCCCCCGTCTGCCGCATGACCAGCGTGGCGCTAGCGGCTGAGGTGTGTCTTGTTGATGGCAACGTGGTTGCGCACTGTTTCGGCGGACCCGCAAACTGCGTCCAAGACAGTATGGGTTCGTTTCGATGTGTGAAGGCGGCCCGCGATGGCGAACCCTGCGGCGATCCCGCTCAACAAACAGGGTGCGAGGCACCCGCCCGATGCGTAGGCGGAACTTGCCGTTTGGCGCCCGCCACGAGTTGCAACTTGTGACCGTCAGTTACGCAGAAGAGCTCGCGGTGGCAAAAGCCGCTGCCTCCTCCGCCGCCGCGGCCATAGAAGATTTGGGCCCCTGCCGTGTGCGGCCCAAGGAAGACGGATCGCCCATAACGGCAGCGGATTTGGCCGCCAACCAAGCCATCATCGATCTCATCAGCCGGCACTTTCCACAAGACGCGTTGCTGAGCGAAGAATCGGTGGACGGGCCGCAGCGGCTCGATCGCGCGCGGGTTTGGATCATCGACCCTTTAGACGGCACCCGCGATTTTGTTGGAAACACCGGCCAGTTCTCCGTGCACGTGGCCTTGGCGGTTCAGGGACAACCTCAAGTTGCCGTGGTGATCGAGCCTGCGGCCGGTCGGATGTCATGGGCCGTTCGCGCTCAGGGAGCTTACATGTCCGAGCGGGGCATGGCTCCCCTGCCGCTGCGTGTGTCTTCCCAAGCCAGCGCCGCGGGCAGCCGCGTGGGCACCAGCCGTTTTGCGATGACGGACAACCTTCGCGCGTTTCTTGCTGAGCCCCCCGCCTTGCAAAAAGTCAGCATGGGCGCGTCAACGAAACTTATGGCGCTTGCCCGCGGCGAGTTGGAAGCGTGCGTGTGGCTTTCGGCGGTCGAGAAAGAATGGGACACCTGCGCACCCGGCTTGATTGTGAGCGAAGCTGGCGGTCAAATCACCGATGTGCTGGGAAACACTTTTGTTTATAACCAGGCTGACGTGGTTCATCGCCGCGGCATCGTGGCCAGCAACACGCTGGTGCACCAGGCGATGTTAACGCGCGCCCAGCGTTTTTTCTTATGACCACATACCCGCTTGTTTTCGTAGACGGTCTGGATGGCAGCGGAAAATCAACGTTGGCCAAACAACTCCGGGACCGGCTTGAGGCGGCAGGGTTGCACCCACTTCTGCTGGCAGTGGATGATTTCAGGCAAACCGTGGATTGGACCCAAACGGCCATTCCCGAAGCCAAGCTTTACGCCGAACAGTATTTCAATCTCTTGGCCCTAGACGCCATCCTCAAGACGATTGCCACGGGCGCTCGTACAATTGAGCTTCCCAGCTTCGAGGAAAACGGGGGCACGACCTATAGGCTGCAAATTGTTCCTCTCGAGCCCTTTGTCGTGGTTGAAGGCGTGTTCAGCCAACGCCTGACCCTAGCGTCCAGCGCTGCCCTGGTGTATGTCGACTGCAGCTGGGAAGAAGCTCGCGACCGCATCATGGCTCGAGATCAAGCCCGGGGCCGCTCTGCTGCCGACGTTCATCATCGAATCGAAACGCGCTATTTTCCCGCGCAGCGCCGGTACCAGCAAGTACATGCACCCAGAGAGCGGGCTCATTGGATCGTCGCCTATGAGACTCGAGGCGCGCCACGGGTGGGTCGCTACCCGCAACCACTTCGCGCCCCAAGCCTTACGTCCGGTCAGGCTGAGGCACTGCAAACTGCGCTGATGTCCCTTTAACTCAGCGGAGCTGCCTTCTGCGTTTGCGCGGGCACCTGGTCTCGGGGGTGCTGACCTTCCAAGGAGGCCGCTTCCTCAGCCATTGCCACCGCGATTTCGTCAAGCGCGTCTTCAGCGAACAGTTCACGAACCTGCGGGAACAATTCGCCTTCCTCCTCCTCCACGTGGTGTTCAACCTGTTCTTTGAGCACCTTAACCTTGGCGTCGAAGTTTTCGTCAGCCGCGGACATGGACAGCAAGTCGGCGATGATGCGCTTCACGCTCAAGTGTTCTTCAACGGCTTCGTGAAGCAGATCATCGGTTTGGCTCGCCTTCACCGCTGGATAAAGGTGATGTTCTTCAATCGTGGCATGGATGGCCAGTTTGTCGGCGATGCGCTGGAAGGTTGCCCGCTTGGCCCGACCGTCTTTCGCGTCTTCGTACGCCTCGAATAACGATTCAACCTCGCGGTGTTGCGTCTCAAGCATTTCCAAAGCGTCCTGCTTTGGGAGTTTCG
>JBBSJE010000410.1:0-4747 GCA_038257535.1 Polyangia bacterium | reverse complement strand
AGGCGTCACCACCACCGGCGCCACCGCCGTGATCATTGGCAAAGCGATTTACGAAAATGTATTCACCGTGCAAGAGGCGGTGACCTTGGGCCGCAGCCTGAAAGGCTTGGAAGGCTAACGATGCTCGCGCGCCGGATCATTCCGTGTTTGGACGTGGACGCGGGCCGCGTGAAAAAAGGCGTTCGCTTCAAAGAGCTGCGCGACGCAGGCGATCCGGTGGCGGTGGCCGCTGCCTACGATCTGCAAGGCGCCGACGAAATTTGCTTCTTGGACATTTCGGCCTCGTCCGACGGTCGCAACACAACCTTGGATATGGTGCGCGCGACCGCTGAGCAAGTGTTCTTACCTCTAACGGTGGGGGGCGGCGTTCGCAGCGTAGAGGACGTTCGCACGCTGCTGCTGGCAGGCGCCGATAAGGTGGGCATCAACACGGCGGCGGTGAAAGATCCCGAGCTGGTTCGCCGCGCTTCGGACGCGTTTGGAAGCCAAGCGATTGTGGTGGCGGTGGACGCGCGTCAACGCCCCGAAAGCCCGCCCGAAGCCCCCACGTGGGAGGTTTATACCCACGGTGGACGCACACCCACGGGCATCGACGCGGTGGCGTGGTGCGTGCGCATGGCGCAAGCGGGTGCCGGCGAAATCTTGCTCACCAGCATGGATCGAGACGGCACCAAAAATGGGTTCGACTTGCGGCTCACACGCGCGGTTTCGGATCGGGTGCCGGTGCCTGTGATTGCGTCGGGCGGCGTGGGCACGCTGGAGCACCTTTACGAAGGCATCGACCAAGGTGGTGCCGACGCGGTGCTGGCGGCGTCGATTTTTCACTTTGGCGAATTCACCGTGGGGCAAGCGCGCGACTACCTGCGCGACCGCGGGGTGCCTGTGCGTACGATGCCAAGCACGTAGAGCGCGCGGCTACTGGTGTTGAGACGATCACGCGCAGGTCACCCATGCCCTGCTCTAGTTTGTAGCCGCCCGCGCGGGGGCCAGCCTCACCACGACGGTTGCGCCTTTTATCGCAAGCGCGCCGCCAAGGCCTGTGCACCACCAAGGCCGAATGCGGAGGCCTCACCGTCATTCATCGGTGGTGCGATCGGCGACCAGCCAACGTCGCCGCGAGCTAGAGGGCATGGTGGCATAGCGCTTGCTGCAAAGCCGGAAACATCAAAGAATCCGCCTTGAATTTGGGACGGGAGCTTTCCGGGCGTGGCGGCACGACATTCTCGTCCTTGTTAGGTCGCCATACCATTTCTGTCAGCACAAGAAACGAGCACGACTATGCGAATCGCGATGATCATTTTTCTTGGTGCCTTCGGGCTTCTTAGCTTCACGCCCGTGGCGCGCGGCGTTTGCGCGGGACCCGTGAGTTGCATCTGCCCCTTCGATGAGGCGGTGTTGATCCTTGAGGCAACGGTTTTTGAAAAAGGAATGTTTCGTGTCGATAAGGTTGTACGCAAATCCACCGACGGAAGTGCCGACGGCGGGATATCCGTTCCAATGACGCCCGACGGCGGCTTTGCCTCGGTAACGCAGGCCACGTCGATTGATGCGACGCCATGGCCAGTGCCGGACTACGGTGTCGGTGACGAGTTTGCAATCGATGCGGCGATCTCTCCGCAACCCTCACCAGGTACGCGGTGGCTGGTCGGGATTCAGGTTGGTCGCTGGCAGACCGCGCTTCCACTCGATAGCGCTGGCAACATCGTCTGTAGTTCGGCCTACGAACGCATAGGGGTGGAGCAGCTCGTGTCTGTGATCGAGGGTCCGGTACCTTGTAATATTTGGGCTCAGCAAAACCTTACGTCCACGCCCGCTTCCAACTCGTGCAATGACACCAACAGCTCATTTGGATGCTCGCACGCCCCAAGCCATTCGGGCCGCGGGCCGTATTGCGCAGCCTTCATCGTGGTGGCCGCTCTTATCCGGCACTCGGCACGGCGCCGAAAAGGTCGCTGAAGACTTCTTCGCGCGGACCCTTCGTCCTTCACTCCCAAAAACTCCCTTCCCCGGGTGCTCGACGTCGAGCCTTGCCCCCTAAGCACGCGATCTAACCGCCGTCGCAGCACGAATTGGCCGTTGTGGCGCCAATCCCCCAATCAGGGCGATCGTCTCTCGGTGTGCTTACGAATCCAGTCGGCCAATGCATCATCCTGGAGGTCACCCGCCGCCAATGAGAGCATCGTTGCTGTGGCTAGCGCCTGCGTGGCCGTGAGGCGGTATCCGTTGAGGTAGAGGAAGACGCCCATAGCCAAAAACGCTACGCGCTTATTTCCATCTACGAATGCATGGTTCTTTGATAGACCCGAGGCATAGGACGCTGCTAAGTCTGCAACGTCAGGTGTGCCGTACGCGGCGAGATTGAGTGGGCGCGAAAGAGCAGAATCCAAAAGACCTTCGTCACGAAGCCCGCTGCTTCCACCGTGCTCGGCGAGGCTTTCGTCATGCAGCATGAGCAGCGCGTGCTTATCTACCCACCTCCAGAGCGACTTCACTTGGCGAGCGCACGGAACGTGTCCCTAAATTCCTTCATGAACCTGCGGCCCTCTTGCACCTGCTCTTCGAAGCCCGGTTGATAAGGCGAAAGCGAGATGCCGGACGGGCTCTCCGTGAGGTAAACCGTGTCTCCCTTTTCCAGCTTCAGCTTTGCCAAAACCTCTCTAGGCAGCACCACGCCCACCGAATTGCCTATTTGCGTTAGTTTGAGGACGGTCATCGTTATGATGTTATAACATATGTCATAACGCCCGTCGATTGTTTCGAGGGTCACTAGGGGATCACCGTTTTAAAAAGGGTGTCGGCGCCTTAGGAGAAGGGCGGGGATCGTCGAATAGCGACCTGTTCAAAGAGAAAGAACCTCTGCGGCCCGGCTCGTGGAAGGGCAAAGGTCCGTTTGTGATGGCGTCCTGCTGCATGTCGAACCCGGCCGGTGCCACCACGGACGCGCCCTCCAGATCCAACTCGCCCACCACGGGATAGGAGCGGTGCCACCCGGTGCGTCCGCGATCATCGTCCAGTTGCAGTTTGAGGGTGCCCGTGTACCTGTCTCGCATTCGGCCGGGTTGAGGGGTCCGCGGCATGGAGGGGGAAAGCGTCACTTGCAGCCGGTACGGAATTCCGCCCAACGTGACTGCACCCACCCCACTGGCATTCACACCGAACACTGCATCGTGAAGATCGAGCGGCACATCCAACTCTTGACCCGCAAGCGAGACCACTGCGCGAACCCGAGATACGTAACCAGGCGGCAGCATCGGCGCATCGGTAGGTACGAGCGTGGTCAGCGGGGGCGGCGGCGCCTTCACGCCGTAGCGCCGCGCGGCGTCGGCAAGCTGGGGCGACAGGCCACGCATCTCGTTCCATGACACCCAAAGCTTCGGTACCCCCGTTTGTTGCGGTAGCTCTACCCACTGTGAAGAGCCCCCAATTGTGATTGAGCCGAAGCCACTCAGGTCTTGCATAACGCCAACGATGTGAGTGAGGGACTCATCCATCACAAGCGTTGCGTCAGCGAACCACCCGACTAGCTCCGTTGCGCGACGGGATGGGTAGTGGGCAATGAACTCCCGCACGTACAGGGATCGATTCCAACCCGTGTACTCGAGTTTCAAGTCGAGCGGGCCATCGCATCGAGCCCTGAGGTCGGCTTCGAGTTGCTGGGCCAGAGGTCTCACGCTGACAGGGATGGGGTAAATAGACGGAGGGAGAAGATCAGACTCGACATGGTGACCACCTTCCTTAGCGATAATCAGTCGACCTTCCCGACCGAGGTCCACGCGCAGGTCGGCCGCCTTGAACTTTGCAGTAACCCTAAAGTGATGGCCGAGCGGGAGGACCTCGGAGACGGCCATGTAGTTTCGATACAGCCTCACGTCCGAAAGATCGGCGCGTGTGGGCTTCTGGGTCTTCGCCTTCGTCAGGCCCTGCCCGTCGAACCAGTAATAGTCCAAGGGACACTGGGCGTTTCGTACAGGCGTAGTGTCCCGACGCCGTCCGACGAGGCAGCACGACGATTGGGCCAACAACAGCAAAACGGTTAAGTGATAAATCGACGTAGACACGAGCTCTCCCCATCCGCTCACATCACGAATGATTGATCGAATTTCCCATCAGTACACTAGTCAATGCTTTGACCTCCGGAGTAGGAAACAAGGTCAATTAACGTGCTGCCAGAAACAACGGCGACTAGCCCCATAGGGGCTTGGGTATCCCCCTGCAGCCTCACGTTGTGCAGCTGCAGGCCTTCACACCACAACGTTGTCGTCTCACAATGAGATCGTATCGCCCACACGGATGGCGCCGCCATGCACGATCCGGGCGTACCATCCGCGGCGGTTACGCAGCGTCTTTATAAATTCTTTCACGCGCGCGGCGCCTACGTATGGCAGGACAGCCAGGGTCGAGCACGGCACGCACGGCTCAGAGATTTCGATGATCACCTCGCCTATTGCCACCCGTTGGCCAATAACGAACGCATCGTAGGCAACACCTTCGCTTGTCACGTTTTCGCCAAGATCGCCTGCCGACACGGGCCACCCTTCGCGGTTGAGCCCTTGTAGCGTCTCGTGAGGAATAAGAAGTAGCGCGTGCGCGGGATCGTCCTTTTTGCGTTCGTGCCGATACCGGTTGTAGTCGCCCTCAACTCCTACGGGCGTCACCAGGATGGCGTCAACGGCGTGCTTTGGGATCCCTCGTTCACCAGAGACGTTGGGCTTTGTTTGCAGCGAGCGAACTTTCACGGCTACGAAGT
>JBBSJE010000409.1:0-4750 GCA_038257535.1 Polyangia bacterium | reverse complement strand
GTGGTTTTGGTCAGCGGCTTTGACGGGGGCACGGGCGCTTCACCGCTCACCAGCATCAAGCACGCAGGCGTGCCTTGGGAATTGGGCCTGGCTGAGACGCACCAAACTTTGGTGCTGAACAACCTGCGCAGCCGCATCTACGTGGAAACCGATGGCCAAATGAAGAGCGGCCGCGACGTGGTGATTGCCACCTTGCTGGGCGCCGAAGAGTTTGGCTTTGCAACAACACCGTTGGTGGCTTTGGGTTGCATCATGATGCGTGTGTGCCACCTCAACACCTGCCCTGTGGGTGTGGCCACGCAAGATCCTCAGCTGCGCGCGCGCTTCGCAGGCGATCCGGCGCATGTTGTGAACTTCATGAAGTTCGTGGCCGCTGAGGCGCGCGAGATCATGGCCGAGTTGGGTTTCCGCACCATCGACGAGATGGTGGGCCACACCGAGTGCCTGGAAACCAAAGACGCCGTGGACCACTGGAAAGCCAAGGGCGTAGACCTTTCCGCCATCCTTCATCAGCCCGATGTGCGGGGCAAAGTGGATCGCTACCGAACCATGGCGCAGGACCATGGCTTGGAAAAAGAATTCGACGACACCACGCTGGTTCCCGCGTGCAAGGCGGCCATTGAATCGGGTGACAAGCTCAACGTCACTCTTGAGGTGCGCAACGTCAACCGCACGGTGGGCACCCGCTTGGGTTCGGAAATCACGCGTCGCTTCGGCGCCGCTGGCTTGCCCGAAGACACCGTCAACGTGAAGTTTCACGGCTCTGCGGGCCAAAGCTTCATGGCGTTCGTTCCCAAGGGCGTCACCTTCGAGCTGGAAGGCGATGCCAACGACTACGTGGGCAAAGGCCTCTCGGGCGGCAAGCTGATCGTTTATCCGCCGCGGCAATCCACCTTCGTGCCTGAAGAAAACGTGATCGTGGGCAACGTGGCCTTCTATGGCGCCACCACCGGCGAAGCGTACATCCGCGGCATGGCGGGCGAACGCTTCTGCGTGCGCAACAGCGGCGTGAACACGGTTGTTGAAGGCGTGGGTGACCACGGCTGCGAGTACATGACGGGCGGGCGCGTGGTGATCTTGGGCCCCACAGGGCGCAATTTTGCGGCGGGCATGTCAGGCGGCATTGCGTACATCTTGGACGAAGCGCGAACCTTCGAGGCTCGCTGCAACAAAGAGATGGTGGGCGTTGAGCCGCTTGATGACGCTGAGGAGCTGGAGATCGTGCAGAAGATGATCGCCAAGCACCATCAGTACACAGGCAGCGAGCGTGCCAAGGCGATTTTGACCGGGTGGCAAGAATGGCGAAAACTTTTCGTGCGTGTTGTTCCGCATGACTATCGCCGCATGCTTGATGCCCAGAAGGAGATGTTGCAAAAAGGCATGTCTCCTGAAGAAGCGGAAATGGCGGCGTTTGAAAAGAACGCCTCTAGCGCCGCACGGGCAACAGGTAAGTGATGGCGGCGGGTTTGGCTGGCGACAACGACACACAGAAGTAGGCCGAAAGAATCATGGGAAAGCCAACGGGCTTCTTAGAATACGAACGACACGCCCCCGCCTTTGCTGATGCCAAGGCACGTGTAAAACACTGGAACGAGTTTCATGAGCACCTTCCCGATCAGGTGCTGCAGGAGCAAGGCGCGCGTTGCATGGATTGCGGCGTGCCGTTTTGCCACACGGGCCAGATCCTTGCCGGCATGACCTCTGGCTGCCCGCTGCACAACTTGATTCCAGAATGGAATGATTTGGTTTACCGCGGCCAGTGGCGTGAAGCGCTGGATCGCCTGCACAAAACCAACAACTTCCCCGAGTTTACGGGGCGGGTTTGTCCAGCGCCGTGTGAAGGCTCGTGCGTGTTGGGCATCAACGCGCCTGCCGTAACGATCAAAAGCATAGAGTGCGCGATCGTCGATCATGGGTTCGAGCATGGTTTCATCAAGCCTGCGCCCCCGGAAAAGCGAACCGGCAAGAAGGTGGCTGTGATAGGTTCTGGCCCGGCTGGTTTGGCTTGCGCCGCCGAGCTGAACAAGGCTGGACACACGGTGACGGTGTTCGAGCGCGCTGATCGCATTGGTGGTTTGCTGACCTACGGCATTCCCGAGATGAAGCTGGAGAAACGCCTCGTCGAACGCCGCGTGAACCTGCTGAAGGAAGAAGGCGTCACCTTTGTTACCAACACGTGGGTGGGGCAAAACTACGCAACCGCCAAGCTTCGGAGCGAATTCGACAGTGTGGTGTTGTGTGGCGGGGCCACTCAAGCCCGCGATCTTCAGGTGGAAGGCCGCGAGAACAAAGGCGTGTATTTCGCCATGGACTTCTTGACCAAGAACACCAAGAGCCTGCTGGACAGCCAGTTGGCCGATGGCGAGTACATCTCAGCCAAAGACAAGCACGTGGTTGTCATTGGCGGCGGCGACACCGGCACCGATTGCGTGGGCACTTCGATTCGCCATGGCTGCAAGAGCCTGATTCAACTCGAAATTCTTTCGCGTCCACCCGATGAGCGCGCCAACGACAACCCATGGCCGCAATGGCCCCGCGTTTACAAGATGGACTACGGCCAAGAGGAGGCCGCGGCGCTTTGGGGCCAAGATCCGCGGCAATACGCGGTGAGCACCAAGCGCATCGTGGGCGATGCCGAGGGCAACGCCAAAGAGATCCACGTGGTGGGGCTAAGGCAAGTGCCCGGTATAGGGCGCCCCCGTTTTGAAGAGATCCCGGGCTCCGAGCAGGTCATCAAGGCGGATTTGGTGTTGTTGGCGATGGGCTTTTTGGGACCCGAGAAACCCGGCCTGCTTACCGAATTGGGCGTTGAGCTTGACGAGCGTGGCAATGTGAAGGCGACTGAAGGCGCGTACAGCACCTCGGTGCCAGGCGTTTTTGCAGCCGGTGATATGCGCCGCGGACAATCGCTGGTGGTTTGGGCGATCGCCGAAGGCCGCCAGGCGGCGCGGGCTGTCGACAAGCACCTGATGGGTCAAACGGTTCTGGTGTAGCGAACCTTAAACTGCCTGCTGCTGCAAGGGCGGCAGCGGGCTGAGGCTGCGGCACGCGGATGCCACCGCACCGTGGCCGCGATCCAGGAAAGCTGGCAGCGCGTTGGCCAGTTGGTGTCGAATCACAAAGGCGTCTGAAAGCGGCGGCTCAGACACCACGGGGCCACACAGAGGCGTGGCAACAATGGCAGCCAGCTTTCGCGCCAGATAAACCGCCGATCCTGGCGTGAAGCTTTCGTCGGCCGGCTCTTCGTGGCTGGCAATGGTGGCCGCGATCAAAGAACTGGGCAGCCCCCAGACGGTGAGAAGATGGGCGCCCAACCGTTCGGGCAGCCCGCCTTGAAGCGCAGCCGGGCTCTCAAGGTAATCGGCCAAGGCGTCAGGCGCGGACGCCGCCATGGCAAGCCAGCCCACCACATGCAAAAGTCCGGCGCTGTAGGCGGCCTCGGCCGCGCGGGGATCTCGGAACATCGATTTGGCCAGGGTGGCAACCACCAAGGCGTGTCGGCAGATCCGATCCAAATTGAAATCCAGCCGCGTGTTCGCAGGACGCCAGGCAGACGCGAGCGCGGATTGCGCGTGCAGTTCAGACAGATAAGCGCTGCCCACCAAGCTGACCGCGCCGTCCACGTCGCTAAGGCGACTTCCGCCGCCAAAAAAGGCGGCATTGGCAATTTGCAGCACGCGAACGCTCATGGCGGGGTCACGGCGAACCACCGCGGCCAGTTCAGGGCTGCGCACATCGCGTTGGCCTAGCTTGCGCTCGATGTCGGCCAGGGGACCCGCCGAAGTGGGGAGCGCGCTTAAACCGCCCACGCCGCTGAGCCAAGAAGTTGGCAGTCCAAGGCCCTGGCTCTCCCGTAGCCGCGCCACCAAGGCGTCAAGGTATTGCAGCTCTGTGGGCTTGGACAAAAACTGATGGCAGTGGGGCACCGCCGCCAGCGCCATCTCCCACTGTGACTGGGCTGTGAGCAAGACCCGCGTGGTGGCAGGCCAACGCCGCTGAACCTCTGCCAGCAACGACAGGCCATCGCGGCCCGGCATGCGGAGGTCGGCAATGATCAACTCAGCGGGCTCTTGCTCCAAAAGCGTGATGGCCTCCGCAGCGCCGGGGGCGCTACGAACGGATTCGGGGCACAGTCGGCCTAAGTAGTGCTGCAACGGCGTCCTGATTTCGGACATGTCGTCCACAATCAGGATCCGGAAGCGCGACAAACGTTGGTCTTGAGGGTGATGCAAAGTTTGGTTGGCCTCTCGGGGCTCGAAAAGCGCAGAGCTTTGAAATGAACCGAACGCGCTGAGCTTTCGTGAAGAAGCACTAGGCATGCCAGATTTTGCGGCGGATGCGGGAACGGGTCTCAAAGCATAACATTATGATTTTATTGAGTTTTTAAACACAGCCGTTTGCCGCGTTGCTTTCCATCCTTGGAGCGTTCCCGGAAGGGAACACGCTCAGGACAAAAACTCACGAATCTTCGCGATGACTCACGAAACTTCGTGGATAATCCGCCGAAGTAGGTGACGGATATGCCAGCGATTCAGCCGGGTGCGATTTTGGTGGTCGACGACGAGCTTGGCGCGCTCGATGGGGTGCGTCTTAACCTGAGGGCGGCTGGTTTTAACGACGTGGTGACATGTGGCGACAGCCGTCAGGTGTTGGACCTGTTGAAGGCCAGGCCCGTTGATCTCATGTTGCTCGACCTGCTGATGCCACATATGCGAGGTGACGTGGTGTTGGAGCAAGCGCTCGCGGCCTT
>JBBSJE010000408.1:0-4759 GCA_038257535.1 Polyangia bacterium | reverse complement strand
GGAGACGAAATCGATGATTCAGGCCGCCCCAAGCTGCTTCGGCACAAAAATTATTTCGATCCTTCCGCGGAGCCGTTCAAGGACGACCGAGAGGCTTACGCGCCCCTGGTATGGCAGTGCCGCTACGGCGGCATCGAAGTGCCCGAGCCCTTGTGGCGTTACATGAAGTTCGGAGAGGGGAAAAAATATAGCGACAATCAAGCCGAGCACATGCCTGAGGATCCCAAAGTGTTCGCCGAGTTCGATGCGTGGACCGATGCGTTTGCTTCCTTCGTTCAGAGTAAAGGCAAGGTCGATCCGGGAAAGTACCGCGCATTTGGTTTCAAGCGTCCGGGCCACAAGTGGAAGGATCTGAAGCTGGTATACCGAGAAACGCGAATGCGACTGGGCGTGCCGCCCAAAGGGTCCTCTCCAGCGGCGCAGCAGGAGATGGGGTTGAACAGGGACAAAGGCCTGCTCACCACAAAGTCCGAAGGTGACAAGCTGCGCAAGTGAGCGACTAACTCTCAGCTCAACGAAGGGCGCGGTAGAAGCGTGCCAAACGTTGAGGCGCAACGCCTAAGGTGTAGAGCACGTGTAAAAAGGTCCATAACGCCAGTGTGCGCCAGGGGCGCTTCGCGAATCGGCGTGAACTTGCTGAGACAAGGTGGCCGCTCAGGTAGGCTGTGCGGCCAAAGCGCTCAAGCCGGCGCACAAACTCATAGTCCTCGAACAGCGGAAGCGGCCGAAACCCACCGAGGGTTTCGTAGACCCGGCGCCGCACGAAGATCGCCGAATCGCCGTAGTAGATGTTGAGCCACAGCCGGCGCCAGTGATTGGCCACCGAGAACAAGGTTGCCGCCGCGGATTCCGGTTTGAAGATGAGGCGAAAGTTGCCCCCCACCACATGGGGGTCGTGCAGAGCCTTCGCGATCGCGCCTGCCGCCCCTTCGGGCAAGCGGGTGTCGGCATGAAGAAACAGGAATATATCCCCACGTGCGGTTCGTGCACCAAGGTCAAGCTGCCTGCCTCTTCCCGGAGCAGACGGCACGACGCGCGCCCCGGCCTTCTGGGCTGTGAGGCAAGTGCTATCCGTGCTGCCGCCATCCACCACCACCACGTCGTCGGCCACTGTGAAGGCATTCCTCACAGCCTCCTCAATGCAAGCCTCCTCCATGAAGGTAGGTATGACGATTGTGATCTGGCTTTTATCCGCGGCCGGGTTTGCGTGGGCCTCGGGCTCTGCGGTGGGCGGTATCATGTGAGAGACTGGCGCCAGAAGATCAATGCAGCGGTGATCATCATCAGGGCACCGAGCGCGAAGCCAACAAAATGCCCTATGTCATTCACGATGAAGCCGGCTGCCCCCGTAAACACGGCGATCAAGGCGGCGACGACCGCGGTTCTACGCATAGACTTTCGATAACCTAGACGCTCCGCCGCCACAAACGCCTGGGCGGCTCGGTCAAGGGCGCGGGCATCATTGGTAGAATCTGGCGTCACAGGTGTCTCGCATTTGTCCCCGCGCTCCTGCGACCATCGCCCCTCTGAAGCGCAACACGCCCCCGCGACCGTTTTCACCCCTCATAGCTTCCCTCCCGTGCATCGCACGTGCCATCCGCACACGCTCGCAAAGCGGCTGTCGACCCTTAGGTCCTGCAAGTGTCGCGAGGGGTTGAAGGTAACGGCGTTACGCTTGTGAGATCTCTTTAACGATTCACGCCTTCGCAGAACCCATCATGCGCGTGCGCCATGGTGGACCTCAGCCCAGAGAATCAGCGCGTGCTTTTGTTTCGCGTCCGCAATCGCCTGCGTGAGTTTGTTTTAGTTGATTCGGAGGGGCCCCTCACCTGGGGCCGTGGTCACGAAGATCGAAGCGCAGCCTACCTCCGCGCCTTGATGTGTAACAAAAATGCCAGCCACAAGACCCTGCTTGAAAAGGCCGTTCATTCAGACCGCTAGACCGCGGTGGTTCAGGCGGTGGTGTGATCCATTCATCAGGAGAGAAAATGAAACGATTCAAACTGTTGCTCACGTGCGGTGCACTCGTCTCTAGCGCTCTGACCTCTGCAGCGATCGCGGCGCCTCAGGGCAAAGCTGGTCAAAGTGGCGCCGGCGCGGAGGTCGAAGTTGATCAAGCGAAAATGAAAGAGATGAAGATGAAGACGCAGCAGGCGATGCAAAAGAGCAAAGCCTGGCTCGACAAGAACATGCAGGGTTGGCCGGAAAAAACCAAGGAGGTCGCCGCCACGACCATTGCGGCTTATGGGCCTCCGCAGGCTGTAGGTCCGGAACTGCTCGCTTGGGGCAAAAGTGGTCCGTGGAAGCGCATCATCCTGCATCGGGAAGAGGTGATGCATGATTTCCCGATGCCACACAAAGATGTCCTTCAGCAGTTCATTAATTTCAAGGTACCGGTGGAAAAATTTGATGAATTGGCCAAGTACGACGGCAGCGTGGTCGCGGAACGAACCGCGGGTGTGCTGTCGGCCCGGTGCGACAAGGAAGAGGCGAATTTCCTTGCCATTAACCTCGCAGCTGACGTAGCCGAGGGGCGAAAAAGCGTCGACGAGGCGCGCGACTATTACGCGAAGGCCATCAAGGGAATGCTTGCTGGGAAGATGGATCCCTATCTGCAGGGCTTGAAAGTCGAATCAAAGACCGCCGAAGTGGGGGACAAGGACGAGGCCCGTTTCGCCAACCCGATGATGCCCAAGACCGCCATGGGTGGCAAACCTGCGAATCCCTGATCTCGCGTTGGTAGCTTCTCAGTATAGCGATACGCACGTGGCGCGGCCAACTCGTACCACGTGCGTGCCCCATCCGCGCCCCGCGCATTTCACGATCGCTCTGTGAAACAGAACGAAAAATCGCGGTGGAATGCAAAGGAGCCGAACACCATGACTCGGCGTTGTCAGCGAAAGCGCTATCTGAGGCGCGCCGCCCAGGAGGGCTGAAATGTCGACTGCGAAGGATCGCTGCCTGCGTTGCTTGCGCCCTCTTGGTAAAGGGCCCGTTTTAAGTGGTCTACGTGCGCCGTGCTAGATGCAGGCCGAACAGCTCATCGGGATCATTGAACGTCGTCGTCCGTTCGAAGCCCGCGGCCTCGAGCAGCCGTTCCATGTGTGGACGCGTGTATTTCGTGCGGCTCTCGGTATGTATGGATTCGCCTGCCGCGAACGGGAATGTGCCGATGTTTTCGATGTTGACGCGCTGGGCGCAGCTGCTCACGAGATGCATCTCCACGCATGAGCGTTCTTCATTCCAGCGCGCTTCGTGCCGGAAGCTTTCGACATCGAAGTCTGCTCCCAGATCCCTGTTTAGGCGTACCAAGATGTTGAGATTGAAAGCGGCAGTCACGCCCGCTCCATCATCGTATGCCCGCAGGAGGGTGGCCACCTCTTTGCGGCAGTCAGCCCCAACGAGCAAGGCATCTCCCGGATCAAGCTGTTGCGCCACCGCCGCAAGCAGAGCAATGGCTTCTTGGTCGCTGTAGTTGCCAACGGAGCTGCCGAGGAACAAGACCAACCGCCGTGCCCCGAGCTCGCGAATGGCGGGCAGAGCTTGAATGTGCGTGCCCGTGAAGGGGCGCACCACCACTTTGGGAGCTTCGCGGCGCAGGCGCGCCACGGCCTCCGTCAACGCTGAGTGAGAAACGTCGATCGGAAGGTAGTGGCAACGACCTTGCGCTCCCACTACGGCGTCTAAGATGAGCTGCGTCTTTTTCGCCGACCCGGCACCTAACTCCGCAACCTTGAGCGGCAGATCGAGTCGCTCAACCACCGTGCGCACGATGTCATCCGCGTGCTGCTGCAAGATCGCACGCTCGGTGCGCGTAACGTAGTATTCGGGCAGATCAGTGATCTGCTCGAACAGGTCCGATCCGGACCTGTCGTAAAACATCCACGCAGGCAACGTCTTGCTCGGCCTCGAAAGACCAGCCAACGTGTCTTCGGCCAACGCCGCTCGTGTGGATTCGTCGACCTCCGACGCCGTCTCGATTGCTTGATTCGTCGACCTCATCAGTCATCTCCTCTTTCCTCGCCCCGTCCAACGCTACTCATGAACGTTCCGTTGGCATTCTTGCGCCCGCATGCTTGCCTGGCATGTCGGGCAACTGAGAAGGACTCCGGTTGCCAGAGCGAGATTAGGGCGACGTCGCCCTAATCTCACCGGCGGCTGTCATTCCGCAGCCCGGCCTTGCGCACCGTCCTCGCGTACCTACTCGGCGCTGTTTCCCAAATCGGGCGTGGCGCCGATGGTGCTGGCTCCGATGGTGCTGGCGCCGCCGAGGCTGCGGTTCAACTCGCTCGCCATGCGTAGGTGTTCGCGGAGGATCGGAACCATTCGATCCGCCCATGCGCGAACGTCAGGATCCGTTGCCAGCTTCGCCTTATCCTCGAACAGGGAGACCACCTTTGCATGGTCGGCCGTCATGGCGCTCATGTACTCGCGGTCGAACATTGCCCCCTCGAGCTCATCCAGATGAGACGCCATCAGCACGTGTGCCTCGTCCGCCCGGTCCGGCAGCGGAACGTCCTTGTCCTTCGCGAGCATGGTCAGCGCCTGATTGGCCTTTGTATGCTCGTCAACCATATGCTGGCCGAACTGCTTTACAGCAGGGCTGCTTGCCTGCTCCGTCGCAATCTTTCCTGTGGCGATCTCAGCGTGGTTGATCTGAGCGGCCATGACCATGAAAAACTCGTTTGGATTGCCGGTTGCTTTCATGGCCTTGGTTGCAGCGCACCCACCAATTGCCGACGTGGCCGCCATGAAAACG
>JBBSJE010000407.1:0-4821 GCA_038257535.1 Polyangia bacterium | reverse complement strand
GCCACGCGCACGTCATCCATGTAAGAGCCGATGAGCGCCTCGATCGCCACGGCCAACTCCATCGTCGTGTTTGGTGTCTTCATGACACCCGGCTCTCACGTCAGGTCATGCGCCGCAAGACACCCCGTGAACAATTACCGTGAAGCTCCTTTCGGATTCTCCTTTGATAAGGACATCGACGCCGCTTTGCTAGTTCTGTCACTGGCCGTCCCATGTTGCCTGACGACTTGCGCACGCACGTTTGCTCCTGCGTGCAAACGCGTGTCGTGATCATATGCATCGAACCATCGTGATCACTTGGATGGGCGCCGTGCCGCTGAAGCCTTCGTTGACAGAGAGGTCCGTGGCCTCCACGCGAACCTTCAAGTTGAGGGCGAGACCCGACAACGGCGAGCCAGGGCGTTGCCCAGGTGTTTATAGCCTTTTCATTGTACCCGAGCGCGCTGGTAGGGGGCCCTCGATGCAAGTAGGGGTTTGTGTAGCTGCGCCCCTGGCGTGCCCTCTTTCGCCCCTTCGATTTCGCGTTCCGTTTGTTTGGCACCATGTCCGTCTCGCTCGCTCGGCCATCGTTAGGCGGCGTACCCTCTCTGCGGCCGCGCGCACGAGGGTTCCAGCACATCGGCCGGACTGGCATCACCTTCCCACGCGACTGGCACACTAAGCTGGCGCAGCACAGCGCTGGCCAAGGCCTAAGGGTTGTCACAGCACCGGGCATGCTCTCGATGTGGGCGGTGGGCACCCACGGCCAACGTGGCCATGGTCTCAACGAGGGGAAGTTTGAGACCCGTTGTTTCGGCGCCCCTCGGGAACAACGAGCGTGGTCGACTAGGGCGTGGAAGCAACCAAATCACTTGCTCCGAGCCGTTGTGGTGGGCGCACCACGCGTGGCGCCTTTAAGCTAGCTTGAACACTGACGGGGCTCTGGCAACGGTGGCCCTTCGTCCTTCGACATGTTAGCTTCGGCCTCACCCGTGGAATTTAGAGCATGACTTATAGAACCGGCGCGCTTCGGATGGATGGCCCTTTGCTGATTAAGTGTTTATTTACGTGGGGCGTCATGATCGCTCTCGCTGGGCCGGTCCAGGCCAAAGTGGATCCTGAGGCACTAATAAAAGACGGAATCGAGCTGCGGCGCGCAGGCCGCGATGCGGATGCGGTTACCAAGTTCGAGCAAGCTTACGAGGCCGCCAAGACACCGCGCGCCGCTGCCCAGCTTGGCCTGTGCTTGCAGGCATTGGCGAGATGGGCGGAAGCTGATCCGATGCTGGCCGAGGCTCTGAGTTCGACGAAAGACCCTTGGGTCAAGAAGAACCGGGATACGCTTAAGGACGCGCTGGAGCAGGTCAAGGCAAAGGTAGGGCGGGTGGAAATCGTAGGGAAGCCGGTAGGGGCAGAGGTGGCGATAAACGGGCGCGTGGTTGGCACGTTGCCGTTGCCGAAGCCGGTGCTTGTGAATGAGGGGCCGGTGGACATCGAGGTGTCGGCGCCAGGGTACAAGCGGGGCATCAAAAACCTAACGGTGCCGGGCGCAAGCTTTCAAAGCGTGGTTATTCGGTTGGAAGAAGCGCAAATCACAGCGCCTCCCGCTGTGGCCATGAATGCCCCGAGCGATGACAATTCAGGATTGGTTGCATCTGCCAATTCAGAAGCAACAACTGACGAAGCGCGGCCGATAACCAAGAACCCATGGTTTTGGGCGGGCGCGGCTGCCGTAGTGGGCGCGGTGGTTTTGGGGGTGGTGTTGGTCTCGGGCAGCGGCCCGACGGATCCGAAGTTTGACCAGATGCACACCTTCTGAAAGCCACCCAAACATGAAAAGTAGATTCCCCCTTAGCTTGTGTGCTTACTCGGCCGCTGTTGGCTTGGTTTTGGCCCTGACCGGGTGTACCCCCGATACCCGCGACTGCGCAACCTCAAGCATCATGCTGCGGGTCAAGTGTGCAAGTGGTCTCGATGTCGCTGGGGCCACCGCCAGTCTGACCCGTCTGGAAGACGATAAGTTCGCAGAATGGCCGCTCACCATTAATTGCTCACGTGTCAGCAACATTCAGGTCAGCATCCCGGACTACGAGCCCGATCAGCACTTTGACGTCATTGTGCAGGGGCAGGACGAAGAAGGCATGCCCGTTGGGGCCCCAGCGCGCCTTACGAATCTGCCGCTGGCAGCGCGCTGCACGGCGGTGGATCTTACGATTGGGGAAAGCAGTGAGGTGGACGCTGCCATGCCGGATCCCAATCAGAAGACGGACGCGGGGTCGATGAATACGGGCGGCGGTGATGGTGGCGGAGACGCGGAAGACAAACGCGCGGATGGCGTAGAGTGCAGCAGTTCCGACGAATGCCGTTCCGGATTCTGTGTGGACGGCATGTGTTGTGTGGCGGCCTGCGATGGACAGTGCGAGGCGTGCAACGTAGAGGGCAAAGAGGGTTCCTGTGTGCCAGTGCAGGGGGAACCCCGCAGTGCGCGACCTGCCTGCAGTGGGACGCCCCCTTGCAAAGGAAGCTGTGACGGAGAGAATTCGCAGGCTTGCGTCTACCCGAAGGGGCCGGAGCATACATGCGGCGCCGCCCCATCCTGCGATGGCAACACCGCCCTAGCGAAGGCGCAGTGCGATGGCACAGGGGTCTGTGGTCAACCCGAGCGCGTGTCGTGCGAGGGGTTCCTTTGCGATGCAACGAAGGGAGCGTGTTCCCAGTGCAGCACATCCATGCCGTGCGGCACTGGGCAGTGGTGTCGCAACGGAAAGTGTGAGGCCAAGCTTGGAAACGGCATGGCCTGCGGCGCTGGCGAAAATAGCTGCGCGAGCGGCCACTGTGCCAGCGGCGTGTGTTGCAACAACGCGTGCTCTGGCCCCTGCGAAACCTGCAGCGCTGCGGGACAGTGTGGAAACCGCTGCGTAGGACCTCAGACATGTGGCGGCGGAGGAACTCAAAAGGTTTGCGGTTGCAACCCGAGTTGCGGTGGCAAATGCGGTGGCGCTGATGGATGTGGCGGCACGTGTCCCAATAACTGCACAGCGCCGCAAACGTGCGGCGGGGGGGGCACGACCAGTGTTTGTGGATGTACACCCAACTGCACAGGGAAATGCGGTGGCTCGAATGGCTGCGGCGGAACGTGCCCGAACAACTGCACATCACCGCAGACATGCGGTGGCGCTGGGACCGCGAACGTGTGCGGTTGTCCATCTGTGCCGGGCTGTTCGAGCGAGGGTAAGTTCTGTAATGCGCAGAATACGGGTACGATTACGTGCGGTGCGCCGAGCGGATGCTTGGAAAAGACCACTACGGCCAACTGCCCGAGCCCTCCCACTAATGGGTCTGTTACGTGCTCGGGTGGCAGTTGCGGGTGGGACTGTAATACCGGCTACAAGAAGTGTAGCTCAGCGTGCATCCCTAGTAGCTGGTGCTGTGGAGACGCCTCGTGTACCGCAGATGCAGATGGCAAGTGCGATTCCTCCAACGGAAAGTGCAGCTACACCGTCACGCTTTCAGTCATCTCGTCGATCAGTGGCTCCGTATCGACTGATCAATACCCCGTCGTCATCACGAACAATGAGAGTATAGGAATCGGCAAGACAGTCACTGACGCAAAAACTCGCGCTTTCGTTTCATTCGATTTGTCAAGCATTCCTGTGGGACGAGTCGTTACGGCAGCCACGCTGAATATTTCGAACGTGACTTACACATATGACCAGGATCCGTTTGCTACCTTCGGCCCACTCATGTTGGATTCCGTCCAGTATGGAACTTCCCTTCAAGCTTCGGCGCTTTATCAGAGTTCGTCCGGGTCGTCCGTTTTTTTATCCCAGGCAAAAGCCACCTCCTTCTCTGCCAGTGTGCGTGACCTAGTTGCTGATGACGTTGCCCTCAGGGACGCCCGGGGAAACCGCTCTCAGCATCGCATTCGCTTTCTCCATGAGTCTCCCGAAGGAAGCTATCTTGAAGGACTCAATATCAACAAACTTAACGTGAAACTTGTCGTTACAACGCGAGCTCCGTGAGCGATCCCGAACGCACAAGAGGACAGCGTGACGTTGATGAGTTTGCCTTGGAGTAGAAACAGAAGCTGCGCCCAAGGCTCGTTTGATGCCCGCGGAAGCGTCGTTCCGGCCCTTGTCCCTACGTGCGCAGCGATCGCGGCCTTTCAGGTGTCTCGCGGCGCTCTTTCGGATGTGGGCAAGCCTGCCGGAACCACGCCGCGGCCCTTTCATTCGCAGGGAAAACAAATCCAATTCTCCGTGGCTCCAACCCGTGACACGTGCCGCCGCACGACAACAGAAGCGGGCGCTCGGCAGCATTGAGAGGGATAGCCGTCGAATGACCGTCGACTCATGGGTATCTCTTAAATAGGACTGAGCGAACTTTTTGGGCGGTGTTCAACGGAGCCCGGCTCAGCCGCCTCGCGTTGTGGAGCGGCGCAAGTCACTGAAACCATTGATCTGTCCTAGGTCTGGGGACGATTTCTCTGTGGGAGCGTAGCGCAAAAACTTTCTTCTTTTCGACCTCAAGTAATACTTAAGTCTTGCTACAGGTGTGCCTTGTGGGATTATTCCCCATCGATCACGGGGCAGGATTGGCGAAACGGGTTTGTTCCCACGCTGATTCGCATTCGTTCCAAGGCCTGGGGGATATCTAATGAAGTGCTTAGAAGTGACAAGAGACCGGTTGTTTCACTTGGCGACGCTGTGCCTGGCCTTGCAAGTTTCATTGGTCTCGGGCTGTAAGGGTGGCGATTCGGACGACGGCGCTGGCGGCAGCGGCGGAGACGGAGGAAGCGCCGGAGGCGAGGGTGGAGACGGCGGCGGAGGCGAGGGCGGGATG
>JBBSJE010000406.1:0-4832 GCA_038257535.1 Polyangia bacterium | reverse complement strand
CTGTGCCGCCACGCGCACGTCATCCATGTAAGAGCCGATGAGCGCCTCGATCGCCACGGCCAACTCCATCGTCGTGTTTGGTGTCTTCATGACACCCGGCTCTCACGTCAGGTCATGCGCCGCAAGACACCCCGTGAACAAATACCATCGTAGGTGGTGAGCACAACGAAACGTGACTCGGGTGCGCGCAACTTGATGCTTCGAATGGCGTCTACGCCACTTGCGCCAGGAAGGTGCAGATCCATCACGGTGACATCGGGCGCATGCTTTACAAATAGTGCCAGGGCCTCCTCGGCGCTACGGGCCTGGGCCACCACGGCAAAGCCCGGCTCGTCCTCCAGCATGGCGGCGATGCCTTTGCGGACCACAGGGTGATCGTCCACAAGCATCACCCGAATGGGGTCTGTCACCCTTCCAGTGTGGCTCAGGGGCAGGCAGGAAATCAAGCGCAGCAACGGCACGAACGCTGAGCAGGGCCTCGAGCATCCAAAGCAACGCTTCTTGTGACCGAGGCCGGTCGTCTGCGTCTCTAAAAAGCTGAACCTTGAAGACCACTGGTTGCATCATCAAAACACCCTCCCCCCGCTTGGCCCGAGACGCCCTTGCCATGACTTGCACTTAAGCCAAAGACGCCTCGGGCCTCGCTTCTCCCGCCGCCACCACCCCGCCTCCGCTACGCCGCCGCCGCCGCCCAATTACCGCCCCTGCCCCAATTACCGCCCCTGCAGCTGCTCCCCGCCCCCCCTGGGGCTAGGAGGGGGGGAGGACCGGGAGGCCCGACTCGCCGCAACATAGCCTGCCGGGAATTTGGCGTGCGTCGCCAATCGCGTTCAAACACGGGGCCAACAACCACGGACTCACATAGGCAAAGAATGCGCGAAATCGAGGAAGGGAATGAATTCCAGATCATCGCGTTGCAGCTTCTTTGAGCCTTGGAAAACAACGATTTTTCTCGCGATGCGGGCTCGCTGAGACAACGCTTTCATGCCGGAGGCACGAAAACTTGTGGGATCTGAACCTGATTTAACCTCAATCGCCCAAAGCTCGTTGTCGATCTCGAACACAAAATCTACCTCGGCATCATGCTTGGTGCGAAAGTGTGACACCTTGGCTTCAGGGCAGATGCCGCCCGTTCGTCGGCAAAGCTCGAAGGCCACCAGATGCTCGAATAAGATGCCTTTATCGTCCGGGGCTATCGTCTTGAGGTTTCTCCGAAGCAGAACATTCCTCACACCCGTGTCGAATAAAAATACTTTGGGGTGAGCCACAAGGCCCACTTTGTCGCCCGGCGACCAAGCAGGAACAACGAAGCCAAGCAACGTGTCTTCAAGAATCGAGACATACCGTCTCAGAGTTTCGTACCGGATGCCGCTATCGCGGCTGAGATTGAGCAAATTCAGCACCCGCCCCGATGAAGCCGCCATCAACTCAAGCATGCGGGCATAACCGCCAATATCCCTTACCAAAGCCTCGGCCTGAATTTCTTCGCGTAGATACGTGTCGACATAGCTTCGTAGATCGGCGCTTCGCTCCTCGTCATCTTCTTGCCTGTAGATCCCTGGCAACGACCCTTGCAACAGCACGCGCTTAAGCTCGAACTCACTCCCGATCTCAGAGGCCACCAGTGGGTGCAGTGCAAGTGATCGAACGCGCCCGGGCAACAAGTTGACAGAACCTCGTCTAAGTTTGCGGGCGCTGGATCCAGAAAGCAGGAACGAAAACCGCTCGGGTTGTGCATCCACGATCACTTGGACCGTGTCGAGCACGGCCGGAATACGTTGCACTTCATCGAGCATCACCAGCTTTACTGATTTTGGGGCCGCTAGCAGCTCGGCCTCAAGTCGCTCAGGGTGTGCCGCATACTCACGAAACGTGGCGGGACTGGCAAAGTTCAGCTCGAGATCGGGGGCCAGTGAACGCAACAGGGTGGATTTGCCCGTCTGGCGAGCCCCAAGCAAGAGCACGCTGCGGTTTGCTGGTAAGAGCCGACGAACCATCCTTTCGTACATCCGGGTAATTTACCGGTATTTTTACCCACGAACAAGAATCTTCGGTGTAAAAGCTTCAGCGACCTCCGGCGTGGCGCCTGGCGGCCACAATGACGTCAAGCCCGGCCCCGTGAGGTTCTGGGTTTCTATACATGCGCCGGCCAGATAATGCAGATTTCGTCTCGCCGACGGAACTTTTCCGTCTCTTCATTCGTCTTCTTCACCCATGGACAGTCGCTTATTGGCTCGGGAGCTCATCCCGCTGCTCCCGGAGCTGACGTGCTTTGCACGTTGGCTGGTTGGGTCACAGAAGGAGGCGGACGACTTGACCCAGGATGTGGTGCTGCGCGCGCTTGAACATGCGGCTGACATCAAGGATCCCACGCGGCTTCGGGCTTGGCTTTTTCGCACAGCGCGGAACGCTCGGGTCGATGGGCTTCGGGCCTCGGAAGCACGCGCGCGCTTGACGCTCGTGGAGGGTGGCCTCGAAGATCTGAAAAGCGTTACCCTTCCCGCCGATCCTGGCCTAGCCATTCTTGACCGCATGGAGGTGGAAAACGCGCTCGCAAAATTGCCCGAGCCCGCCCGCGTGGCCGTCTTGCTTGTGGATCTATGGCAGTTCTCCTACGAAGAAGTCGCGAGCATTCTTGATGTTCCCATGGGTACGGTGCGCTCGCGGGTTGCGCGTGCACGTGCGCACCTGGCCCAGCTTCTGCTTGCCGATGCGACAACCCGCGCAACCGGAGGCGATTGGGCATGAACAGACACGAGCACGTCGAAAACGAAGCTCTTTACGATGAGCTAACCTTGGCACAAAGAGATCACGTTGCTCTTTGTACAGAGTGCGCTCAACGACATCGCACAGCACTTGCCGTAAAAACGGCCGTGGCAGCGCTGCCCCGCGAAGCGCCTGCTTCTGCCGCAGTGTTGGCGTTGCTTGAAGCCAAAGCCGCCGAATCGCGATGGCGGTGGCCGCGCCAACGCCCATGGTTTGCCCTCGCTGCTGCCGCCACCGTGCTTGCTGCCGTATATCTTGTAGTCGTAAGCCAGCCGCGCCAACGCCCGCCGATGAACCACGAGCTTGCCCAGGAGATAGCGCTCGATCATCTTCATTACGAAAACAACTCTAACGCGGCAGAAATCACGGGATCGCTCGGCCAGATCGACGACTTCTTCGCCCAAACAATAAAGCGGCGTCCGCGTCTCGCGTTGCTTGAGGCCGCCAACGTCGTTGGCGGCAAACGTTGTCGCATTGGTGGCGAGTGGTCGGCGCTGATCTGGCTTGAGCGCGCTGGCCGGTGGCTCTCGCTGTTCTCGATGCCCCAAGATGCCATTGCAAGCCGAGGCTGCATGCGTGCAGCTGGGGTTAACGTATGCGGTGTTGGCGATCCGCACGGGGGATCGCGCGTTTTGGCTGGCAACCTCCCCGAGCCTGAAATGCTTCGCCTGCTCGACGAGTCGATGGAATGAGACTAACGCTCGCGGCCCTCAAAAACCCCTACACCGTCATCGTTGCGGCGCTGATGCTAGTGGCCGTTGGCGTCTTCACGTTGCCACGCATGGCAACGGATCTGTTGCCGCAGTTCCGAACCCCTGCTGTTCAGGTTCTTACCCTTTACCCTGGCATGCCTGCGCCCGTCGTAGAAGCTGACATCACTTCACGGCTTGAGCGGTGGACGGGACAATCCAACGGCATATCGCGCCAGGTGTCACGGTCGCTCACGGGCGTTTCCATCGTTCGCAACTATTTCCGCGAAGACATCGATCCCAATACGGCCATGAGCCAGGTGAGCGCGCTCGCTGCCAGTGACATGTATTACTTGCCGCCTGGCACGGCGCCGCCCATGACCATGCCCTTCGATCCCACGGCCCCCCTGCCTGTGGCGTTGCTTGCGGTTTCATCGCCCTCAGCAACCGAAAAAGAGCTCTACGACATCGCATATTTTCGCCTTCGGAACCTGCTGCAGGGCATTCCCGGCGTGATCGCGCCTGCGGTTTATGGCGGAAAGATTCGGCGCATTCTGGCGCGGCTCGATCCCGAGCGGTTGCAACACTTCAACCTGTCTCCCCTTGATGTGGCCGACTCGTTGCGGCTGCAGAACACTCTCACGCCCGTTGGGAACGTCCGCATTGGCAACCTCGATTACCAGCTTGAAACCAACGGCATCCCCGAGCACGTCGAGGAGATGAACCAGTTTCCGCTTCAGCTTGGCGTTACCCAGCCCCTCACGATTTCTGACGTCGGTGTTGTTGAAGACACGGCACAGATTCAAAGCAACATCGTGCGAATCGACGGACGCCGCCAAGTGTACATTCCGATCTACCGCCAGCCCGGCGCCAACACGCTGGGGGTCGTTCGCGAGCTGCGCCAAGCGCTCACCGGCCTTCGCGCCTCGTTGCCGAGCGGCATCTCGCTTGACGTCGTTTTCGATCAATCAACATTCGTTCGCCATGCCATTCGCGCGTTGGCCATCGAGGCGGCGCTGGGCGCGCTGCTAGCGGCCGTGATGGTGATTCTGTTTTTGCGAAGTTTCCGCGCATCGCTTGTCATCATTCTAACAATTCCTCTGTCGGTGTTGGTGGCGTTGATCGCGCTCTACTTAACGGGCCACTCGCTAAACGCGATGACCCTTGGCGGATTGGCCTTGGCCATCGGAAGGCTTGTTGACGACGCCATCGTGGTGCTTGAGAACATCGTTCGCCACCGGCACGCTGGCAAGCAAGCCAATTACGCAATCACCGAAGGCACGCGTGAAGTGGGGGCGCCCATCTTCGTCGCAACCGCGGCGACGTGCATTGTATTCGTGCCCGTCTTCTTCCTTGAGGGCTTGGGAAAGTTTCTTT
>JBBSJE010000405.1:0-4850 GCA_038257535.1 Polyangia bacterium | reverse complement strand
CGCCCAAACCACGACACGCGTTGCGTGCGCCGCTGCTCTACAGCGCCCACCAGGGGCACCCACAATCGAGGCCCCGGCCAAACCATGCGATCGTCCCACGCCAGGTTGGCCAATAATGCCTGGCTGGCGTTCGTAACCCGCGTCAGCACCTCAAACATCACCGCCGATGGTCCCGCCGCAGGCACACGCTGCGCACGAAGCTCGATCGTTATCGCCACGGGCTCGCTTTCGCCCTCGGCTTCAACGCGAACAAACGGTTGTGCGTTGGCGCTTCTGATGAGCTTGCTGCGTTTGAGGCGCACAAAAACCGGGCGCGCTGCCGCTTCAGACACCTGCAGCAAACGCAGATGCCAGGGGAAGATCCCCGGACGCGCAGGCTCGCTGGTGGAGACATACCGCAGGGTGCCAAAATTCGTGCGGATTTGCCCTGATTCGTCGGCAATGTGCAGCGCCGCGGCCCCCGCAGACAGCCGCCATTGCCGGGAACTTGGTGACACCCATGAGGCTTTGCCCGCCAGCCGTGCGTAGCTTATGCCTTGGGCTTCAAAAGCTTCGTCCGCTTTTCCGCGGCAGCCCACCAACAACAGTCCGCACGCCAGGGCGCAAACGCCATGCACCCGCACCACGCTACCTCAGCCTATGCAAACACCGCGCAACCGCATCTGGCAGGTCGCTGGCCACCAAATGCGCGAGCTCAAGCCGCGTGCACGCCTCCTGCGCCGCTTGCCCATGCACAAACACGCCGCACACCGCCGCATCTGTGGCGTTCAGACCTTGTGCCAACAACGCGCCGATGACGCCGGTCAACACATCGCCGCTGCCTGCAGTGGCCAACGCGGACGTCGCCGCTGGATTGATGAACACGGTGCCATCAGGCTGCGCCACCAACGTGCGCGCCCCCTTAAGCACCGCCACAGCGCCCGAGAGCGCAGCCAGCTTACGCACAGCTTGCAACCTGTCGGCTTGTACCTGCTCCGTACTCAAGCCCAGCAAACGCCCCATCTCAGCGGGATGCGGTGTGAGCACACGAGGACCCGCCGCGTTTTTCAAAGCGACCACCTGTCCGCCCAAATGGTTTAAACCATCAGCGTCTACCACCATGGGCAGCGCCATATGCACACACAAACGCCGCACCAACGTTTGCATCTGCGGACCGGTGGGAATGCCAGGCCCTAACGCCACCGCCTTACAACGCTGGGCCAGCGTTTGCACCGCGGCTTCGCTGCTGGGCTCAGCGTCATCTGCAGCGCTGTACGCCGCCGACATCACTTCCCATAGCTTGGTGTCCAAAGCGGTCTGCGCGGGGCCGGTGGTTGCCACGGTGGCCATACCCGCGCCCGCCCGCATCGCAGCCCGCGCCGACAGCGCCGCCGCGCCGGTTTTGCCCTGCGATCCCGCAAGCAATAGCAGATGCCCGCGCGATCCTTTGTGCGCCGCTTGTGCGTGTTGTGGCAACAGCGGCTTGCACAGCGCTTCGTCAATCCAATGCGCATAGGGCCCGCCCTGCGCTGGTGCGTGCACAGGCACGCCCAAACTCACAACGTGAACATCGCCGACGGGCGCGTCTGCGTGCAGCAGCAACCCCAATTTGTACGCGGCCATGGTGGCGGTGACATCGGCTTCAAACGCCACGCCACGCACGTGGCCCGTGTTGGCATCAATTCCGGAGGGCACATCCACTGCCACCCGCAGCGCAGAGCTGGCGTTGCAGGCGGCAATGGCCAACGCAGGAACACCCGAAACATCGGCGCGCAGGCCCGTGCCAAACACAGCGTCCACAATCACGTGATGATCACGCAAATGGCTCTGCCAAACATGCGCATCGTTCACGGCGCTGAGATCCTGCAACGACACACCGCCCAAGGCTTGCAGCGCCTGAAAGTTGATCTGCGCATCCCCGGCCAGCTTGTGAGCCGGCAGTGCCAAATACACTTGCACCTGCGCCCCCATCACATGCAGATGGCGCGCGATCACAAACCCATCACCGGCATTCTGCCCGGCCCCACACACCACGGCCACGGGGCAGCCCAAAACGGATTTGCCCCGATTTTGCAGCACCCGGCGCAGCACCCGCACCACGCCGCGGCCGGCGTTTTCCATCAACAGCAGGCCAGGAAGGCCCAGCGTGTTGATCGCAAACTCGTCGGAGGCGCGCGCTTGGGCGGCTGTGAACACCAACGCCATCACATGGCCTATGACATCGCGAGCGACTTCTGCATCACCTTGGCGATGTCTTCGGCGCGGGCCGCGATCTGCGCTTCATCGGTGCCTTCGATCATCACGCGCGCCTTGGCCTCGGTGCCCGAGTAGCGAACCACCACGCGCCCATCGCCGCCCAATTCCTGCTCAACTGCGGCAATCACCTTGCGAACCTCGGGCAGATCTTCAATGGGGATCTTTTGCGGCACGCGGAAGTTCACCAAGACCTGAGGGTACCGGGTCATCGTTTGCGCCAGCTCCGACAGCGACTTGCCGGTTTCCGCCATCACCGACAACACCAGCAACGCTGCCATGGTGCCATCGCCCGTGGTGGCATGTGATAGCGACAACACGTGCCCCGATTGTTCCCCGCCCAGGGTAAATCCGCCGGCGCGCATGGCTTCCACCACGTATCTGTCGCCCACAGGAGCCCGAAGCAGCTCAATGCCGTCCTTGGCCAATGCGC
The DNA here is from genome assembly GCA_038257535.1 of Polyangia bacterium. Lineage (GTDB taxonomy): Bacteria > Myxococcota_A > Polyangia > Fen-1088 > Fen-1088 > JAGTJU01. The sequence goes on along the minus strand of JBBSJE010000405.1, from coordinate 2,185 downwards.
GTTCAAGCCCCAAGTTCGACATCACAGTGGCCACAACCGTGTTGCCCGGCAAGCGACCCTGGGATTTGAAGTGTTTGCCCAATATCGCCAGAATCTGATCACCATCAACCACCTGGCCGCGCTCATCCACCAAGATCACGCGGTCGGCGTCGCCATCAAGCGCGATGCCCAACTCGGCGCGCGTGCGGCGCACTTCGGCCGCAGCGTTTTCGGGATACAAGGCCCCACAGCGTTCGTTGATGTTGCGGCCATCGGGCGTGCTGGCCAGCGCAAACACCTCGGCGCCCAATTCTTCAAACACCCGGGGCGCCACCTGATAGGCCGCGCCGTTGGCGCAATCAACCACCATGCGCACACCGTCAAGCGTACGTTCGCGGGGAAACGCGTATTTGAGCGATTGGATGTACCGGCCCTCGGCGTCGTCGATGCGAAACGCCTTACCCAATTCGTCAGCGCCTGCCGCAAACGAATCGTCACCACCTTCAATGGCCGTCATCGCGCGTTCCAATTCGGCTTCCACTTCGTCGGGAAGCTTGAAGCCATCGGCGGCGAACAGCTTGATGCCGTTGTCTTGATAGGGGTTGTGCGAAGCGCTGATCACCACCCCGGCGTCAGCCCGCATCGACGAGGTGACGAAGGCAATGCCCGGGGTGGGCAAGGGCCCCACCAGCATCACGTCGGCGCCCGCAGCCACAATGCCCGCCTCCAAGGCGCTTTCCAGCATGTAGCCCGAAAGCCGCGTGTCTTTGCCAATCACGATGCGGCCGCGCCGATCGGCGTGGCGAAACCGTTGCGCCACGGCCATGCCTAGGCGAAGCGCCACGTTGGCGGTCATGGGGTGTTGATTGGCTTTGCCGCGAATGCCGTCGGTGCCGAAAAGGTGTCGTGAAGAATCAGTGTCGGACATGGGTGCCGCATTGTACTTCACTTAGGCTTTGCGGCGTCACTAGGCGTGCATTGTGCGCAAGCTATGCGGTGCCGGCGCGGCTGATCGCCATGGCCACAGAAACCACGTCACGCGTGGGGCCCACGTCGTGCACCCTCACCGCGTGCACGCCTGCGGCCACCGCCAGCGCCACAGCCGCCGCAGTTCCATAACCACGCGCGCCCACAGGCTGCCCGGTGAGTTCGCCAATAAACCGCTTGCGCGACACCCCCACCATCACCGGCGCGCCCACCGCCTGCATCAGCGCGGGCAGATGCCGCAGCAGAATCAAATTCTCGGCCAATCGTTTGCCAAAGCCAATGCCAGGATCCACCCAAATGTGCTGGCAACCCGCCGCCCGCGCCGCCGCCACCCGCTGCGCCAGTTCGTGCGTGACTTCAGCCAGCACGTCTTCGAAATGCACCTCGTTCATCATGGTTTGCGGGGCCCCCCTCATGTGGCCCAACACCACGGGCACACCCAATTGCGCGGCCGCGGGCAAGAGCCCCGAATCCATCAAGCCACCGGAGACGTCATTGATGATGTGCGCCCCGGCGGCCACCGCCGCGCGCGCGGTCTGGGCCTTATATGTATCGATTGAAATCAACGCCTGGCCGTTCAACCGCGCGGCCAGCGCTTGAATCACGGGCAGCACCCGCGCGCACTCATCGGCCTGAGACAAAACGGCAGCGCCGGGCCGCGTGGACTCGCCGCCCACGTCCACCCAGTGGGCGCCTGCGTGAACCATTTGCATGGCAGATTCCACGGCGTCATCGGGGGAGGAATGCTTGCCGCCATCTGAAAACGAATCAGGGGTCACGTTCAGCACGCCCACAATGGCGGGGCCCACCTCCAACGGCCGGCCATCGGGGCGAAATCTAACCAGCAGCGCGTCCGTTATCACGGGGCGAGCCTATCGCAGCGGTCCCCAAACGAAAACGGGGATCCGAAAGATCCCCGCGTTCGCGTTTGGCTTTGGCGCTACGGCCTAGGCTTTTTCAGGCTCGGGAAGCCGCCCCGGCAAAAACCCTGGCTTGGCGTCCTGGGTCTCTTTCTTCACGTACTTGTCGTGGCTCTCGGGCCGCGTGCGGGGCACAGGCGGACGCCCCAGGGGCTTGCCGCCCAACAACAGGTCGATGTCGGGCCCGTCAAGCGTTTCGTATTCAAGCAACGCTTCGGCCAACGCCTTGAGCTTCTCTAGGTGCTCGGCCACGATCTGCTTGGCCCGGATGTAATTTTCGTTGACGATGCGACGAACTT
>JBBSJE010000404.1:0-4851 GCA_038257535.1 Polyangia bacterium | reverse complement strand
GTCGGACACGAGGCCAGCGGCATGCAGGAAGGTTCCGTCGCCACCCAAAACCACCACCGCGTCCACAGATTTGCCCAAGTCACCCGCAGGCACCACCAGCACGTCGGGGCCCGCTAGGCTGGCCGAGTTGTCATCTTCTTGCACCACGGCCGCGGCGCAATTCCAGCTTCGCAACTTACCTATAAGAACGGCCGCGAGCTGGCTGGCCTCAGGTTTCCCCCGCTTGAGCACAAAGCCAAAACGCATGGGCCGCATCATGTCACGCGCTTTCGCCAAGCGAAAGCCAGCTCGGCCACGAGCTACGTTGAGCTCTTGCCAAAGGCCGCCGACCGAAGCCGGCGGCGCTTTGGCTGCAGAAGATTACTTTTCGTAGAAGAGCGTGATGGTGAGGCAGTGGAACTCGCTGTCCGAGCTCTGCGTAACCACTTTGCTCGTAACACGAACATCGGGATTGTCACGCAGCCAACGGGTGACGGCTTCACCCAGATCGTCCCGCTCCCTCGCCTTGGTCGCTGTAAATACCTTGGCCCCCAACATGTGTGCTCCTTTGTCTTTCTCTCGCGCCTTCGCCCCGCCTATGCGGTTCGCGGTACATACCGCGTTCGTCCCCGATGTGTAAAGAAATTTACGTTAGGACAAATACATACGCCAGAACTCCAGAAAAGTTGAGTTCGGCGGGTTAGGCAATGGCTCTCATTGGTATTTGATGACCGGACGGCTGGAAAGACGCAGGCAAAGCGACCCAGGCCGGCGAAACGTTTCAACCTGCGCGCAACAGCGCCTTGACCCTGTTGGCGACAAGTGCTTTACTTCCGCGCTCACTCTTTCGCCCACCGCATTAACACGCACTAGCCCGGAGTTCTTGTTTGGAGACACTGGTCGGAAAACCCCTCGAGGTCGAGGTACGGGATTCCATAGATAAAGCCGTTAAGATCCTGAAGCAGCGCCTTTCCAAGGAAGGTGTCTTGCAGGAACTGAAGCGTCGTCGTTATCACGAGAAACCCTCAGTTAAGAAAAAACGCAAGATGCGTGAGGCGCGTAAGCGTCGTCGTCGCGAAGCCAAGCGTAAGGTCGGCCGTTAAGGCGCGCCTCGGCCGCGATGTCGAAGGGCACGCCCAAAGGCCTGTCCACGCTGGCGGTTTCCGCCGGCGCCCAACAACGCGGGCAAGGGGCTGGGTCGCAACTACGCCACAACACATTGGGTCCGCACGGTGAGCGGGCCCATGTGGCACCCCTGCATCTAAGCTCAAACTTCGAGTATGACTCCGCCCAGGCCGCCGACGCGGCCGCGGAGGGCGCAGCGTTTTTGTATAGCCGGCACGCCAATCCCACCGTCGAAGACTTCGAACGGGCGGTGGCCGAGCTGGAAGGCGCCGAGGGGGCCTGCGCGTTTTCCTCGGGCATGGGCGCTTTGTCGGCCACCGTTTTGGGCTTGGCGGGCGGAGGCGCCGTGGTGATGTCAGACGGCATTTACGGCGGCACCACCGAACTGGCCACCACGTTGGGCCCAAGCCTGGGATTGCACGCCAGCTTCGTGCCCGCTTGGGACACCCACGCCGTGCAGCAGGCGCTTCGCGCGCGACCCAAGGTCCTGTTGCTTGAGACGATCTCAAACCCTCTGCTGCGCATTGCCGATCTGCCCCAGTTGGCCGCGCTGTGTGCGGAAGCTGGCACGGCCTTGGTTGTTGACGCCACTTTTGCCTCGCCGTACTTGAACCAGCCGCTGTCCCACGGCGCCACGGCGGTCGTGCACAGCGCCTCGAAATACATCAGCGGTCACGGGGATGTGATCGCCGGCGTGGTCGCGGCGGCCCCTGATGTGTTGGCGCCGATCCGTGAACATCGCAAATTGTTGGGTTCCAACCTGGGCCCTTTCGAGGCGTTTTTGGCTTTGCGCGGGCTGCGGACGTTGCCCTTGCGCATGCAACGCCAATGCGAAAACGCTCTGGCGCTGGCGCAGCATTTGGCCGCCCACCCTAAAGTGAAAGCGGTTCACCACCCCGGCCTGCCTTCGCACCCGGATCACGAGCGAGCCCAGCGGCTGCTGGCAAAGCCAGGCGCGATGGTGACGTTTGAATTGGCTTCGCTGAAGGCGGCAAGGTCGTTTTACGATCGCATTGAGGTGATTCGCCGCGCCGCAAGCCTTGGCAGCGTGGCCTCTTTGGTCACGCACCCGGTTTCGTTTTCGCACAAGGGCGTGGCCGAACCGGTCCGACTGGCGGCAGGCATCACCGATGGTCTGCTAAGGGTCTCGGTTGGCATAGAAGACATCGCCGACTTGTTGGCCGACGTAGACCAGGCTTTGGAGCACTCGACTTGAATTCGCAGACGTGGACCGAAATCCAAATAGAAACCACCGAAGACGCCGCCGACTTGTTGGCCGCCACCTTGGCTGACCTTACCGGTGGCGTTGAAATCCGCGACGCACAAACCTTGATCAGCGCTCAAGCCGGCCGCGCCGTTGTGGTGGCGCTGTGTGAACCTGACCAACAAGACACGGTGCTTGCGTCCGCCGAAGACGTGCTGCAAACCGCACGCGCTTCAGGCCTCGTGGTTGATCCCGTGGCGGTTCGCACGCGCTCGGCGCACGAAGATGAGTGGCGCGACGTGTGGAAGCAGTTTTTCAGGGCCACACGCATTGGCAAACACTTTGTTGTGCGGCCGTCTTGGGATGCTGGCAGCACGCTGGTGGGAGACCACATCATCGATTTGGACCCCGGCCGAGCCTTTGGCACGGGTGCGCATCCATCAACTCGTTTGGTGATTGGGCTGTCTGAGGGCTTGGCCGAAGCGGGCGTGAAACCACAGACGGTGCTGGATCTCGGGTGCGGCTCGGGCATCTTGGCCATCGCAGCGGCACGGCTATGGCCGCAGGCCAACATTTTGGCGGTGGACAACGACTCCGAGGCGACCGCGTGCACCGACGAAAATGTCGAGCGCAACGGCGTCACGAGTGTACGCACACAAACAGGCGTGTTGGCGGATGTGAAAACCAGCTTCGATCTCATTTTGGCCAACATTCAAGCGGACGTATTGTGTCCGTTGGCGGCCGACGTTTTTGCGGCCACGAGGCCGGGCGGCCAAGTGCTGCTTTCGGGCATCCTGGTGGAACAGGCCAGCGACGTTCAGAAAGCATTTGAAGCGGCGGGGTACTTTGCGCAAGAGCGTAAAGACGAAGGCGAGTGGACGGGCTGGCGCTGCCAGCGGCCGCACTAGCTAGGGCGTACCAGCAATGGCGCCCCGGCTGTTTGTGCCGCCCTCGCAGCTGCCGGACAACGGCGGCACGCTGAGGGTCACGGGGCCGCCCCATCACCACTTGGCGCGGGTGCTGCGGCTTGCCGTGGGCGACGACGTCATCGTGTTCAATGGTCAAGGCGAGGAAATCGACGCTTCGCTTGTGCGGGTGGAAGCCGAATTCGCCGAGCTGATTTTAGGGGCGCGGCGGCAACGCCCAACCTCCCCTGCGCAAGTCGTGTTGCTGCAAGCGGTGGCCAAAGGCGATCGTATGGACTTGATTCTGCAAAAAACCACCGAGCTGGGAGTGGCGCAGATCTGGCCTGTGATCACCAGCCGCTCGGTGGTGCGCTTAAACGCCGAGGCGGCGGCTGGCAAACAGCAGCGCTGGCAAACAATTGCGCAGGAGGCGGCGCGCCAGTGCGGGCGCGCGGACGTCCCTCTCGTGCAAACACCACAACCATTAATCGAGGCCTTGGCCGCTTTAACGACCATGCGGCGGTTCGTGTTGTGGGAAGGCGAGCACGGGCAACCCTTGGTCGGCAGCGTTTTGCCCAGCGACACCCGCGTGGCGTTGCTGGTGGGACCGGAGGGCGGCTTGTCTGAGGCCGAGGTGGCACAGGCCCGCGCCGCTGAATTTGAACCCGTAACGCTGGGACCGCGCATCTTGCGCACCGAAACAGCCGCCATCGTTGCGGTGGCTTTGGTGCAAGCGGCCACAGGGGGACTGGCCTGATCCCAAGCCTGCGCTCCGCTTCCACACGCAAATACTTGACCCGCACACCCAATCATCCTGAGAATCTAGTTATGACCTCACACGCCGCCACGCTTGCGGCCCCCGCTGGCCACTCATTTTCTGCGCGCGAAGAGCGCGTGCTTCGGGTACGTGCGGCTTCGTTTCCTAGACGACTGGTTGCGGTGGCGATCGACACAGCCGTCGTGCTGGGCACCACCTTGGGAGTCACGGCACTGGCGGCCGTTGCTTTGAACCTGCAGCTGCCCAACCTGCGCGAACTAGGTCCCGACTTGCTGGTGGCGGGCGTGTTGGATCGCAACCCCATGGCGGTGGGCGCGGTGGGCCTGCTTTTGGGATTGGGCGCGCTTTATCACATTTATCTGGGCGGCGTTGCTGGGCAAACTCTGGGCTTGAAGTTGATGGGTTTGCGCATCATCTCGGTGAAGGGCACATTGCCGGGGCCTGCGCGTGGCTTGTTGCGATACTTGGCGCTGTGTCTGTCGGTTTTGCCTGTGGGTTTGGGATGGCTGTGGTGTTTGTTTGATCGAGAGCGCCGGGCTGTGCACGACCACTTGGCCGGCACGTTTGTGATCTTCGACCGCTGAGGCGGCATGACGGCCGCGCGAGGCCTGGAAAGCCGGCTGGTTTCTAGCGGGGCCTTGCGCCGTGAGGCGCTGCAGATGGCCCGCCGGCGACAGAAAGTTTATGGGGGTGGCCTCGACACCGTTTTGCTCGAAATGGGCTTGGTGGACGAGGGCACCTTGTGGGCGCTGCTGGTTGAGGAAACCGGCTTGCCGCCGCTGCCGCCTGCACTTTTGGACGGGCCGCTTGTTGAGCCCGAGGTGTTGATTGGATCGGGTGAGGCCCGGCGGTTGGGCGCC
>JBBSJE010000403.1:0-4869 GCA_038257535.1 Polyangia bacterium | reverse complement strand
GCTATGAATGGCAACGCCAAACTCACCATCAGAAAAGCTCGTGGTTTTAGAACCACAAAAGCGCTTAGAATTGCCTTATTTCACCAGATGGGACGACTTCCAGAACCATCCTTTATCACCCACAGTTTTTGGTGAGGGGCCCAAAATTTTGATGCCTGCGCGAAACGGCGCCTGGAACAAACGCCCATCCGTGGCCGTTACGCTGCTCCACTTCAGCGCGTGCAAATACGCCGCAAAGTTTCGCGGTGGATCCAAAGCGGCCACCTGCCCCAATCCCTGCGCCTCGGGCGCCAAAATGCGTGCCCCCAACTCGAGCTCCCACAACACCTCAAGCGGGCGGCCCTGGTTGTCGTCGTCCAGGCACACCATGCGCACGCGCGTAAGCTGATCGTAATCCAGCGGCTCGCTCACCGATTCCACCAAATACTGGCGGTGGCGCACCTGCACGATGTCACCCACCCGCGGCAGCGCGCCTGGAGCGTCTTTTCTTACAAACGAAGGGGGCGGGGGCAGCGTTTCGCGGCGGCCGCGCAGCTCAAGCAAACGATCGGCTAGCTCCTGGCGAGCGCGGCCATCGGCACTGACCCCGTGGCTTTTGCACGCCGTGCGGAGCTCGGCGCGGCCGAGCCAAGACAGAAGCTGGGTGAAGGCCAAACGGTCCGACTTCACCAGGCGGGCGATCTGCTCCTCCTTCTTGGCCAGGTCAGGCACCGCCACGCCAAACGACCGCCCCAGCTCAACAAGCCGGGCCTTCGGGAGGATCTGCAGCAGGCTTTCCGTGGAGGGGGCCGACATGGGCGGCGATTGTGCCCCACCCTGGCCCGGAAAGGCTAGGTGGTGAAGTGTGAGTTTCTTTGGCGGGACGGGCACAGCCAACTGCCGACCTAGCGCCGAATACTCTGGGGTTTGAGCCCTTAGATTCGCCAAAATGGCGCGGTTGACTTGGCAGATGTGCCGCGTCAAAATTTCCGCAGACCAGACACAACCAAGGCGCTAGCTCTTGATCCCGAGGCGGTCAACTTCACACTCCTCTTCACATCGGGGCATTTGACGTGTAGCTTTCAAGGGTGAATCACGATCCGTTCGTAGGCCCCGCACCCGCCGAAGTGCCTCTGCCCAAGGCACCCCTGGTGCGCGTGATCGCACAGGTCCGGTTTCCGCTGATTGTCGCCATTGAGAAACGAGATTTCATCGCGCCCTTTCAAGAGGCAATCCGAAAGCGTTATCCAGTGCTTCGACAAGAGCACACGCAGAACGTGCTTTTGACGCCCAATGGCATTGCCCCTTCGGGCCCCCACACCGCATGGCGTTTTGCCGATCTGGACGACACTTGGCGGGTATCCCTCACATCTGACTTCCTTGCCTTGGACACGGGTGCCTACACGAGTAGAGCCGACTTCTTCGAAAGACTGAAGGACGTCCTTTCAGCGTTGAACGAGCACGTGCAACCCAGCGTAATTGACCGACTTGGCGTGCGCTATGTCGACCGCGTGATCGGCCCCCCGCTGAACAACATTCGGAACCTCATTCGACCCGAGGTCAGGGGCATGTTGGGCACAGACACGGAACAGTACGTCCAAAGTGCCCTCACCGAATCAATGTTCACGGTGGGCAACGCGCAGGTGCTTGCTCGTTGGGGATATTTGCCTAAAGGCGCAACCACTGACCCGTCAGCAATCGTGCCGGCTGACGAGCCAAGCTGGATTCTAGACGTGGACATGTCGCGGATGGGGCAGCGTGCTTTCGTGACAGAGCAGATCGTCAGTGAGGCCAAACAGTACGCCGAGCGTATCTACGCCATCTTCCGGTGGGTTGTCACACCAGAGTTTCTCCGAACATATGGGGGCGAGCCATGACACTTGCAACGACATCGATCGGAACATCCCTGCGGCAACAACTGCAAACACCGGTTCTTGGTCTGATGTTGTTTGCCAATGGCACCTCACCAGGCGTTGAGGTGGGTGGCGCCAGCGTCCGTCAAACGCGCCGGGTTGAGCAGACGACCGTTGGTGACTCTCTGCCAGATGAAAGCGTAGGAAGCGCCATTGGAGAAATACGGCGCTTGAGTGGCTTTACCTGGGACCAGCTTGCGAAGGTGTTCAAGGTAACGCGCCGATCACTGCATTTCTGGGCCAGTGGAAAAGCCATGACCGTCGAAAATCAGGAACGTCTACAGCACTTGGTGGCAACGATTCGCCACATTGACCGCGGATCGGCGTTCGCGAACCGTGCGGCTCTGATGGCCGTGCAGCCCGATGGAACGATTCCCTTTGATCTGCTCATGGATGGCGAATATGCACGCGTAACTTCACTGCTTGGCAAGGGAGTGGGGCATTTAAAGATCAAGACGCCAGCGCTGTCAGCCGCGGCGCGGGCCGCCCGAAAGCCACAGCCACCGCATGAATTGCTGGATCCAGCGCCCGACCAGCCGATCACAACAGGCCGGCTTCTGGCCACTAAGAAAATTCGTACCACCCCTGAGAAGTGAGTGGCCGCCATCGTTTGCAATTCGGATGAGGCGAGGCGTGTAGACCTTGCGCTTGCAGCTTGGCGGCAAGGCGATGGTGCGCTCAGCGAACGTTGGTTTATCCACGTAGGCGACGCTGCGCGCGCGCTGACTTCCGCCGCAGCGAACGCGGATGAACCTGGCTTACAAGCCCTGACATACGAGGTCGACGGGCTGCTTATGCTTACGCAGACGTGTGACCTCGTTCGCGACTGCACCTTGAGAAGTTTTGTTGAGGTTTGCCCTCTGCTGACGGTCGATCCCGAAACGCTCGAATCGATTCGTCGCGGCCAACGCCCCAATCGCGTTTTCGTCCCCGGCTTAGCTGATCGGCGCTTGGTCGGAGATCTTGATCGGGTGATGACGGTTGAAAAATCGGTCGTGGCAGATTGGGAAAGAACCCCCGGATGTGAAACCGACGATGACGCCCGTAGGCTTGCGACAGCGCTGGCTCGCAAGCGTGCTCGCGCTGCGTTTCCAGACGATTTCATCGTCTTTGTGGATAAGCTTCGCAAACGGATGATCAGCAAGCATGCGAAGGACTCCCTCGAAGGCAAGGCCCTACGGGAGATTCGTGAAATACGTGTCGCCGCCGCGCCGGAGTGGAACGCGCCTTCCGTCGAAATCACGTTCATTTTTATTTGCGACGAGGAGCCGGTGCTCGAGAACCAGGATTGGGCTCAGATTCTTGATAATTGGTTCGCCCTCGCTCCCCCTTCAGGACGCTTCGTGCAAGTGTATGGGAACGTCAACTCGCTCGCTGACCTAACCGCACAAGTTTACGTGAACAGCGATCCCCTCGACCTTGAGTATCTCTCGTCAACAAGCTAAGCCGTCGCATTTTGGATTCACCTCATAACGCAGCTGGGTTAACATGCCGCCACCATGGCTCCCCCCACCGCCACCCGCGACCATCTTGTACGTGCGCTGAAGGCCGATCTGGTGGGGCCCTTTGCCGCTGGCACCCCTGAAGAAAACACAGCGGAAGAGGTGCTGCCACTGCCACCATCGCGGTGGTACCTCACCGGGTTTTTGGCCCCGGAAGAAGGCCGAAAACAAGAGGATCCCGATGCCGCTCATGATCCTGAAGCCGAAGACGAGCTGGCGGCCGGCAGCGATGAGACCGAAGAGGAAACCCAAGGCCAAGAGCCTGAGAGCAAACGCAAAAACTTTCTGCCCGCCTCGCTGGGCATGTCTGTGTTGCTGGCGCCCGCATGCCAAACCATCACCGCCACCCTTCGCTTTGCCGAATACGAACGCGAAAAACTAGAGACCGCTGACAGCGACAAGCCGCGCACCGCGTTTTGTCCAAATTCTCATCGCGACGCCATCACGCGGCCTCACGGTGATAGAAATTCAACGTCCCACCCCACCGTGACCGCGTCTTGACCGCCCCGACATGGCATCGCGGATCTGGTGTAGCCCAGCCCAAGTTGTCGCTGGCCATGCGCAACACCATATTAGCGCGACATGTTTTCGGACAAAACGGGGTTGACGCAAAGGTGAAACGTGGCGCAGCTGGCCACCGGTCGCCCATGACGCGTTATCGACAACTGTGCCTTCGTCCACCGCGTCAAGCAACGCGGCCAGTGCGTTTTGCGCTTAGAAGGCCCCCACAGTCCGCGACTTCGTAATTAAACTAGTTTAAGTGGTTTTAAAGGTAAGCCCCAGCGATAACCGGAGTGAACGAAAACCGTGATCCTGGCTTATGTGGCCTGTGAGCTGGATCAAACCCTTGAGACTCAAAGGCTTTTTCCCCCTTTCGCGCTAAACGCGGCTCTGGTTGCCTTGCGCCATCAGACCTGATAATCCACACATCTCATGCCAGCCGCCCAGGCGACACATCCCGGCCCCAACGCGCACGGGACCCACGCTCACCCGCCGGTCACTTGGCCCAAGGACCAGTTCATGGGCCGGGCCACCGCATTGAAGGTGGGCATGTGGATCTTCCTGCTGTCCGACGCCTTCTCGTTCGCGGGCTTGCTGATCACCTACGGCATTCTGCGCGCCTCTTCCACCCTGTGGCAACAACCCAGCGAACCGCATTTCGGCATCAATTTCACCGCCGCGCTCACCTTCTTGCTGATCTGCTCGAGCGTCACCATGGTGATGGCCGTTGCCGCTTGTCAGGAGGGCAAACGCGGCAGAACGCTCACCTTCCTGGGCCTTACAATCTTGGGCGGCCTGATGTTCTTGTGCGGCCAGTACCACGAGTATTTCGGCATCAACGGCAAAGCCATTGTTGAAGCTGTCGCAGGGCAGTTGTAAGACAGCCGCTGAGTTTTCCCTCCCTCCCCGTTAAGGAGCCAGTCCATGGCTGTTCGCGTCGCAATCAATGGCTTTGGCCGCATCGGCCGCAACAT
>JBBSJE010000402.1:0-4923 GCA_038257535.1 Polyangia bacterium | reverse complement strand
ATTGCCGACCCCATGGGCCCCGTCTGGCGCAGGTGGCTGATGACGCGTCTGCCGTTGTGAAAAATCTCTACAATCCCAGGGGTAAACCGTATATCCACAAGCTCGCCAACGAGTTGGTAGGGAACACTGTAGAAGCGACCTTCCAGATCGACGTGGTAGTCGATGTTTACCCGCGCCTTCTTGCGCTGTGATGTTTCCCATCTCGTTGCGGGCAGGGCCCGCAGCAGCGGGCCGTCAAAGGCCTCGAACGCTGTGCGTCTGTTTCCCTCATCACCGGCGCCTCAGGCGTGATCCAATGTGGCGCCGAGATGGATCCACCGCTGGATCCCATTTTGGGATAGTTCACGGTGGCGCGGCTAGGCCTCGGCGGAGGCGAAGAACGCCAAGAGGCCAGGATCATCACCAAGATGATCTGGCCTCTATCTCTCAAGACAAGTTGTGAAGGAGAGTTCTTTTTAGTTCTCGTCAGCCTCGTCTTCAGGGCTCTTGGCGCCGCGACTGATGGCTCGGTCCCGGGCAATTTTTTGGCGATAGCTGGGACCGTTGATGTCTAGACGAATTCCGTTCATCGCGACTCTGTCAAGAATCGCCACGGCAAGGGTTGCGTCCCCAAGGTACCGCCCCCATTCACTGAGCTTGATGTTGGATGTGAAGGCAGTGGAGACTTGGCCATGTCGGCGGTCGATCAGGTTAAAAAGTGCATGAGCCGCCGTTGGTTCGTCATCACGCTTCCTGACTTGGCCAAGACCGACATCGTCAATCACGAGTAGCTGAGGCGCTGCCCACCGCTTCAAGCGAGCCGGATAGCTGCCATCCGCTAGGCCCGCATAAAGATCATCTAGCAGATCCACGCAACGCGCGTAGCGCACATGGATTTGTTGCTGGCACGCGCGCAAGGCAAGTGACTTGAGTATGTGACTTTTCCCGGTTCCACATTTTCCGGTGATAATTAGATCTTCTTTGCGTCGAACGAATTCAAAGTCGGCAAGGTTCATGACGGCTGACTTTTCAAGCTTCGGCTGAAAGTTCCAGTCGAAAGCTTCCAGGCTCTTGCGTTCGGGAACACCACTGATTCGAATGCGGCGTTCGATTCTTGATTCAAGTTTCTGTGACGCCTCGGCGCCAAGGACACGTTCAAGTAGTTCAAGCGTCCCCGGCTTTTCTTTCGTGGCCCATTCGATGTGTTCGTCAAGTGTCTCAAGGCTGTGCCGTAGCCCTAAGACTTCAAGTGAATTTCTGATTCTTTGCAGGGCATCGTTTCCCCTGCCTGATTTTCTGGCTGACATGGCGCTGGCTCCTCTGATTGTCCGATGGTTGGTAAATCGTCGTATTCGGCGAGATCTCTTACGGGCACATCGTGATCGCCTGCGGCGTCGGCGGTCCGACGCGCGTAGGCTTCGTCCACGTATTCCGCGAGCTTTCTTGGAGCAGCCCGCGCGCCGACAATTCTTGCAACCGCATGATGGTCGAATGCGCCATACGCGTGCGCATGCTTCATTGCCGCACAAATATCAGCGCTATCGAAACGTTCGCGCAAAAGCAAGATGCGCCTCGCATGGTGCATGACGTTGCGGCTGTGCGTTGAGCCTAAGCCTGTAAAGAAGCGACTGGCATCGTCGCCAAGCGCATCGAATGCCTTTTTGATCTGCTCAATGTCGACCGCTCGGCTATGGCTGCCATGCGCACCATGGTATTGCGCTGATGCAACGTCCAATCCTTTTCCCCGTTGCGCAAGTTCGTGACGAGCAATCTGGCGCAGATCGGCGCCATACACGAAAAGCTCCATTTGGGTTGCCCGCACCGGCAATATGTCGGTCACGTGTTCGTAGGGAACGGCATATCGATTTCCGTCATAGGAAACAAACCCATCAATAGACGCCACCCTGTAGACGATTCGCGCCGTGTCGTAGGGATGTGCCGGCAGCGGTCTCAAGTGGGCCTTTTCTTCGGCAAACTGTGAGAGCGCCGTGCGTTTTGTTTTGTCGTGTAGTCGCGTGTCGCAAACATTGTCGAGCCACCACGAAAGTTGCTCTTGTAGATCTTCGAGGCTGCGAAATGATCGGCCGTTGAAGAAGCTGCGCTCTAGCTCCCAGAACGACCGTTCGACTCTTGGTTTGTCGTTAGGACGATTGCGTCGACAGGCGGTGGGCGAAAATTCATAGTGCGTGGCGAAGGCCACGAATCGCGGGTTAAAGATCGGCTGCTCGCCCTCCCATCCAAGTACCACGGGCTTTTGTGAATCGTACTTGCACGACAGCGCTGCGCCGCCAAAACGATTGAAGGCCACGACGTGGCCATCCATTAGCGCGTGCAGATCGCACCGATTGAAAAACGCATAGTGCTTTCGGCAGCTCCAACGCAAGGTGTAGCTAAAGCCCTGTACGGCCAGCCGCTCGCCAGTGGTTAAGGTCACGACGTACGGCGACCAGTCGTTCTCGGCCAACTCCCCCGGTACTGCTACCGGCGTAACGTAGCTGGGCGTCGGCAGGTGTTTTGGACGCAGCCTGCGCACCCTCACCTTGATTGGGGTGTAGCTGCCAGCAAAACCCGCGAGTCGCACTTCCTCAAATACACGCTGTGCAGTGATGTCTGGATACTTCTTGAGCAGGCCCGTGATTTGGTCGAGGTACACATCCGCGCTTGTTGGCGCATGCGCGCGACGCGCTTTCGTCGGCAACATTGTATGAGGTGAATGCCGGTCCTTTTCATGCACTTCCATTATCTTGCGGACTGTGTTTCTACTAATCCCAAGCGCACGCCCAATGGCGCGACGGCTCATCCCTTGCAAACTCAAGGTGACCACCTTGTTTTGTAGATCCTCAGGCATTTGCGCTGTTGCCATTGCCTCTCTCCTCCCTGTTCAGTACTGAAGTGATTGTGGCTTTGAGTGCGCTCAAGACATCTGCAAGGCGCTGCAGCGTCTGCGCACTTAAGTCACTTGCGGGAGTGCCTAGACTGCCCAGCGGCTGTCGCTGCAAATGGACACCAAGCCGCACGCAGCCTCGCGTGATCCCCGCCGCGTCGATCGCGATCCACTCTGCGAGACTGTGGCCACTGCGCTTCTGCTGCGGCCCTCGGCGGCTCGCAAGCCATGGGATCTGAGCGGCCTGTTCAATCATTGCCGCTTGTTCCAATGGCGTATGTGCCATCAGATCGGTGGTCAATCTATGCAACTG
Source organism: Polyangia bacterium (assembly GCA_038257535.1). Classification (GTDB taxonomy): domain Bacteria; phylum Myxococcota_A; class Polyangia; order Fen-1088; family Fen-1088; genus JAGTJU01. Next base: position 1,747 of record JBBSJE010000402.1, on the reverse strand, counting down.
ATGCGATGTTAACCCCTGCTTTATGACGAGATCCGTCAGCGCCCGTTGGTTGCCACGTGGCACCCGCGCGATGATCTCCGCTGCGCTTGCGCCCACCAGTCCCAATCGGACATCGGCTGCTACTTTTTCCTCAAGCTGCTCGGCCATTAGCAACCGTCGGCTCACCCAACTCTTATCCCTGGAAAACAAGCGCGCGATCTGTGGCTGGCTAAGATGATCCTCGCGATACAACGCCCGCACCACCCAAGCCTCTTCAAGCACAGTGACGCCGTGGCCTTGATTCAAGATCATCAACGCCGCCTTCGCCGCTGATGAGCTAACTTCGAGCGCACGTACACGAATCGTCGGCCATCCAAGTTGTTGCGCTGAACGAAGTCGCTTAAAGCCATCGATCACTTCAAGCACCTCGCCTTTGCGAAACACGGCGATCGATGTGAGCTGCCCTTGCTGCAAGAGCGACTCTCGCATGCGCTTGATCGCAGCCTCGTCTGAGAGTCGCAGGGCCGCCATAGATCCTCCCAAATCAGGCAGCGGCACCGACTGCTCCGTCAGCTCCAATGCAGGCGTTGAAATGTTTTGCATGCGTCGAAAGAATCACGGAGCGGCTATTCGTCGCCAGGGTGGTGTGTGACATCGCTGCCCACAAATCGACCACATTCCCCAGTCATTACATACTGTTGCACGCTCAGCCTGGTCCGTGACATTGCGCAATTTGGACCACCCTCGTTGCCCAAGTTTGCCGCTGAACCAACCAGAATTACTCGCAATTCCCGTTTGAGGCTGGCACGTGACAGCGCTGCCGCTCGATCCCAAGATTCGAGGATTTCCTCTCGCAATTCCAATGGGATACGCGCCAAGGGTGGTGCGTGACTTGCCCCCGTGCTGGCCCCTGCGTCTGGCTCCGATGCAGCCGCACCCCTGGCCCTGCGTTCCGCTCGACTCTTGCGCTGCCGCTCCCGTTCATCAACTCGGCATTCCTGCACGCTGCCGCGTCGTCGGGCACGCGACCTGCGCCGCCGCCTTCGTTTCCGGCATTCAGTACCGCATACCTTCTGCGTTTGCCGCGCGGACTGAGCTGCTGTGTACCAACATCGGCACTCCGCGCACCGACGACGCTCGCCCTGATCACGCATAGGACATGGGGCTACCGCCCCACGTCCCGCTTGTCTGGCCTAGTGGATCCCAAAGCCGCCATCACAGCCTGGCGCTTAGTACCCTGGCGCGGATCTCAAACGCCAAACCCTGGATCACGCTTTGGGCGCCGGTAAAGGTCTCGGCACGGATCACGCCTAGCGCCACAAGCCTTACTGGAATTTCGCGGTATTGATTTATGGTCTCGTGGAACTCGCCCGCAAGTACGTGGCTGCCAGCATCAAACAAGGCTTCCGCTGCCACCTGAAGGCCTCGTTCTATGCCCACAAAAGCATCGTGTCGGATCGCAGTTCTTCCGTTGACGATGGCGACCAAGTTCGCAACCGTGAAACCGCTTGCTCGATCTCAAGCAATTTGCGACGAAGGATTTCTTTCTTAACCGGCATGGGCGCGGGCTTTCACTCGTTCACGAAAATAGTCGAGCTGCACGTTTCTCAAATGCGCGGTGTCGAGATAAATTGCGATCGCACGCATTTCAAACAACGCCTGTGTATCGTCGTCAGCAAACAAGATGGCCCTGCCTTCGCTAACGACTTCGTGTGCAAGCAGGGGCGAGGCATCGTTCAAGACAACCAGATCGACGGGAAGCTGTGCT
>JBBSJE010000401.1:0-4962 GCA_038257535.1 Polyangia bacterium | reverse complement strand
TAACTCAGTGGTAGAGTGCAACCTTGCCAAGGTTGACGTCGAGGGTTCGAACCCCTTCTCCCGCTCCGCAAAGCCCTGATCTTTCAGGGCTTTTTTTATGCCCGGAAGAGGCCCGAGGGGATTTTGGGGCCAGAGGGAATACCGAGGGCATTTTGGGGGAAGTCGAGGGAAAAACAGGGTTGAAGTCACCCCGTATGGTCCAAATTCCCATCACGTCGCCAATCACGCGGATGCCCGATCATAGGAGTGCAAAGTTCCGCCCAACTTGAACGCGTTTGATCGCCCCCACCTGCCCGTTGTCATGAGGCCACGTAGGGCATCGCGGATCTTGGTGTAGCCCCTGCCCAAGTTGTCGTTAGCCATGCGCAACACCATATTACGCCGTGCGTGAACGACCACAACCGCGCACTTTTGAGCCATCGTACTTGCGCGCAGCCAGTTGGCGATACCATGCAAGGATCGTATCCGGGCGAACGAGCTGGCAACAAGTGGCTCGCTCCTTCGCCGGTAGCTGCTTGCCTTTCATGGCCAAGTGACGCCTCTGACTTGCGGTGAATGTCGGGTTTTGACGACTCACACGCTATGGAAATAACCCCGGAAGCGCCCCCGAGAGGCGCACGGTCTGTCCGTCAATGAGCGTGATCTCTTCGGCACCGAACCCCGCAAGATCCTGCCCAAAGATCCGCGCGATGCTGGTCAGCGCCCAGTTGTTTGGCCCCCCCATCGGAACGATTGGCGCACCGGCGTAGGTGCCAAACTCTTTGACCCGGCGATCCTGAGCAACGCGCAGGTACCGCCCAGTGCGCAGGCCAAGCTTCCTTCCGCCTACCAGCACCATGTTCCACGGTGCAAACCTGTGCGGCATGCTGGCTACGCCGGGAACCCACATGATGATCGTGTAATCGAGCAAAGTTCCGTCTCCCATCGGCACCGCGCGCAACGCCTCGGCCAGCGCGGCGATCTTCTCAGCGTAAAGTTGTCCGTAGCGGGTCAGCACAGGGGCAACCTCGGGGGCTTGGGCTTGGTCCACGAAGTCTTGCTCGAAATTGCGGCCGGGGAGGGCGCCGAGCTCTTCTGGCTGGGGCGACCGCCTATGTAGCGCAAAGACGCGTGTGCGATCACACCGAAAGGCGTCCGCCACCACGGGAATCATTCGCTCAAACCAAACCCCCAATGTTTCCTCGACAAAGCGTGGTGGCGCTGCAGCAAGCTCGCGTGCTGCGCAAGCTGGGGTGGCCGCTTCCGCACCTTGAAAGAGCGCACCGTGCAGCGCCTCTGGCTCGCCTACGCAACCCGGACAAGCAGCGGAATCCACGGAGGCATAATCGAGATACGGGGTGATCGCGATCGGAAGGCCAGCAGCCGGCTTGTTATGCTCCGCCACCGCCCAATCGATCCATGGGCCGGATCGCAGCCGCCAGCCAGGATTTCCGATCGACGTCGTTTGGGGTGTGATCGGCCTACCGGTGAGGGAAGTCCGGTGGTGTTGGTCCACAAAGGGCTGCCACGAGTTGGCATCGAGAGCCGCCAGTTGCGACAGGCCCGCGACCACAGTTACGTGCTCTCGGAGGACGCGCAGTGGGGCTAGGATAGGACGCCATTGCGCGGTGTCGTCATCGAGTCGCCGCTCCCAAGCCTCGTCGCCCGCTGGTGCGGGCGGCGTGAAATCAATACCAAACCCGGGTTGAAAAAAACCGTAATGCGTGGTCACCAGCACGAGGCGTGCGGGGATTTTATTGGATGCACTTGAATCTGCCGACGGTACGTCCCCCAGCGCATCAGACACAGCGCCCGTCGCCGCATCTTGGAAGCCAGGGCTCACTTCATCAGTTGATCGATCACAAGCTTGCGTCGCAAGCGTAATCCCCACGGCAAGCGATATCGCTTCCTTTGAGACACAAACAAATCGACGCATTAAACCTCACCCATAAGAGCGACCAATCAACCGACGCAGCGAACCCCTCCCATCAGAACGACAAGCGGCAGCGCACAATATCAAAACTAAATCATCGCACTGGGGCAGGTGCAATAGTCCATTCCTCCTAACTCCGATCGCCGAAGTGATCATGGCGATGATGAATTGCACCGTCGTCGGCAACACGACTGGCGTCCAGAATCGCGCTCATCAGGGAGCAGCACGTGGCGCGCTTGGCAGGGCCCACAGCCGCTGGCTTTATTGAATGACGATGTTGAGACCTGTCCGGCTCATGTCAGGCGGCAACTTCATTCGAAGGTCGCCTCTGTATGTCAAATAGGGAAAACGCGGGGTGGGTTCGCCCGCGATGAAAACAACCTCACCGGGAGGGACCTCTCGCAGCACGAACCGACCTTCGGCATCCGATCGGGTGGCCCCGGGAGGTTTCCCTCCCGGAGCTCCCACAGAACCGAGCGTGCAGGACTACCGCACTCGGCTCTTCGGATCAGGGGTTCGCGAACGATCGAGAGTTTCGCGGAGAAATCATTGTGCAAGGCAATGGATAGCGCGCCATGAGCCGGCTGAATTTAGCCCATGTCATGCGAGCGCGCTGGGAGCGGCGATCTAGCCAGAAGCGCCACGCGCTAAGTACGTTTTGGTGGAAACAGCCGATACCGCGAGCGTTCCCGATGATCCCATAATACCCGCAGTGCCCACGCACTTTGAGTACCAGGGCAAGGTGTTGATCGCGTATGGGCTGGTGCCGTTGTTTGCGGCACCAGTCTCGTATCGCGGCCAGCGCTCTGGTCAGCCGCCCCTTCGACGTACGTCGTTCCACAAACCAGCGATTCTTGCGCGACACGCCCCAACGGTGCGTGAAGCCCAGAAAATCAAAGGTCTGTGGTGGCGCTGGATCATCTTCATGTCGCTTCTGCCCTGGTGGACGCGCTGGCCGCACGAAGCGAACCAGGCGCGTTTTATCAGGGTGCAAGGTTAGGCCGAATCGTCCGAATCGCTTCGGTATCACGTCCATAAGCTTGCGTGCGTCGTCTTCCCGCTCGCAGACCACGACGAAGTCATCCGCATAGCGAATGAGCTGTGCGCGCCCTTGCAGGCGCGGCAGCACATCTCGCTCGAACCACTCGTCGAGTACCACGTGCAAATAGACATTCGCCAGGAGCGGAGAAATGACCCCTCCCTGTGGCGTGCCGGATTTTGGATGCGTGATTGCACCATCCTCAAGCACACCTGCCTTCAACCACTTGTGTATGACCCTCCTCAAAATACCGTCCGTCACCCGCTGGTCGAGGAAACCTCGAAGTATGCCGTGGTCCAGCGCGCCGAAGAAATCCGAGATGTCGGCATCAATGATGTAGCCACCTCGTAGATCCATGGTGCTGTTCCACAGTTCGTTAAGTGCATCATGGGCGCTTCGACCACGCCGAAAACCATACGAGCAAGTTTTGAAATCTTGTTCGTAAATAGCTTCGAGCACCATGGCCACCGCCCGCTGTAGGATCTTGTCCTCCAGCGTTGGTATGCCAATCGGTCTTTTGCTTCCATCAGCCTTCGGTATGTGCACTCGACGCACCGGCGGTGCGCGGTACGTGCCCGACTTAAACCGGTTGAGCAGATCTTGCAGGTTGTCCTGCAGATTTGCTTCGTAGTCGGCGTAAGTTTGGCCGTCCACGCCCACCGCCGCATCTTTGCGCACCCGTTGTGCGGCTTGCTGCAGCCACGGCATGTCGATGACATGGTGGATGGAGTGAAAGACGCGCTCGGGGTGCTTCCTCGCAAGCTCTACTATCCGTTCAATGTTTGTGTAGATGTTGATTGAGCTCTGTGTCTCGGACATCTTTCTGTCTCCCGGCTCCCTGACCCGGCCGCCCCTTTGCTCCGCCGGGTCCCGCAGGCGACGGTTCCCCGACTTCACAGCTCGTACGAGCGGCTCTGACTTCCGTTGTTCCGTTCCGCCGCACTTCGTTTCCTTCGATTGGCGGTACCTCGTCTTTCGCCCAGTTTTCGTGTTCCCTTACGGGCTCCTGCAACGGTGAGCGCCCCGCTGTAGGCCAGGTCGTTGTTAAGGAAGTTGACCCAGTCTCCCTCGTTAGCGAGGAGAACACCGGACCTCCCAGGTTCCTGGGGGACCTTCGCATGCGTGCCCCGGTCTTCGACCCCGGTGGAATCAGTGTCGTCAGGTCATTGCGACAACACCGATGCTGCCTTCCGCTCCTATGACGGCGTCGGCTTCCACGGGTATAAATCTCTCGGGGCTCAATCCCGCGGCCCGCATGCTTCCTGTCTACGCTTCACCACCTGGGTCACCCCAGGCAGCGCAAGACTCGGTTCAGGCTGGTTGACCAACCTTTGCCTGGCGGGTGTTTCCCGCGAGGTCCCTTTCGATGGTTTCTGTCGTGCTTAACTCATGACATCCCCCACCGCCAAGCTTTCCTGGCGCACCATAAGTCATTTCATGCGCACCGCCGCCCACCACCCTCACCATCGCCTTTGCTGCCGGGCGACCGTCTTTTTGCAGCACCGTTCCGCTCACCTGCATGGGTCGGAACATCGTGATGACCTTAGGCTCGCCAAAGGCCTTCGCCACGATACCGGGCTTGGCACCGCCGTAGGTGGGATTGGGCCAGAAACTCTTCAGCACACCGAAGTATATCGTGCCATCCGGAGCAACCGCCCTCAGTGACAAGTCGGCGGTCGGCGGCAGAAGGCGAAAAGACCCGTCAGCGGCGGTCTTCTCCCAGTCCACGTGCCGTTCCTTCCCAGGAAAGTCTTCCCCTCCCATTGACCCAATGTGCGTGAAGAGCGCGCGATTGCCCAGATCGAATCTTAAGCCAGCCAAGGGTTTACCAGCGCGATCTTGCAGCCAACCTGTTATTGGCCACGTACGCGGCACGTCTATGTCTATGTTGGCAACATCATCGCCATTCACCACCACCATCACACTGGTCTTCACGCCCCAGGGGGCCTCTATCATCAGTTGGTACTCGCCCGGCATAATGCCGTGCATTTGCCAGTGTCCCCCCGCATCG
>JBBSJE010000400.1:0-4987 GCA_038257535.1 Polyangia bacterium | reverse complement strand
TGTCTTGCCACGACATCCTTTCCTAGTTTACCCGCGGGGACAAATGATGTCGCTAACAAAGGAACAAAGGCAATTCCAGGAAAAACCAGACTAAAAACCACCATTTGGCCACTTCGTGCCCCTATCTCAGCGCGGGGCGGTTCAGTTCGATGCCGCTGGGCTGCAGCAGCGTTTGAATTTTTGGTTGCTGCCGCACGGACACGGAGCGTTGCGACTTAAGCGTCGCGCTGATGGCAGATGCAACGCCACACTCTTTAGCGATGCCAAACCATGCCGCTGGTCGGACTGCGTTGATTCGTCGAAGATCCGCACGGTAGCTGGCTCACCACGCCCATCTTTAGAGATATCAACAACGCGCCCAATCACTGCTTTGTTCGCGCGACCTTCGACATCAAGCACGGCGTTGCAATCTATGTCGCGAGCCATGACCAAGAGCTTAAGAATTCCTCGCGGATTGTCGGCCGTAGGCGGCTCCCGCAAGGGGCGCAACGGTGAAGATTTGGCGCCCAAAACCCTTCCGGGGTGGCTTAAGCTTGCAAGCGCTTGCCGTATTTTCTCAATGCGCCCGGGCGGCAACGCCAAGCCAAGCGTGGGTGCGAACACCCCGGGGGGCGGACCGTCTGACAATACCTCGCTCATATCGTCGTCGGCATCGTTGGGCGCCAGGTTACGTGGCTTAAGGCCGTGCTTCTCAAGCGCGGCCACAACCGCCTTTGCGTCTTCATGCGCGGCCACGAGAGCTTTGGGGCCAACTTGCCGAGCCTTGGCGCCCAAAGACGCGACCACCCGCTCGGTTAAACTGCTGTCGTCCACTTCGATGAAACACAATGTTTGAACGGTAACCCTGCCACTGTTGCCAGCCCAATCCGCAATGCTGCGAACCACGTTGTCCGGCACGCCATGGGCGCAAAAACGAGCCGCACCTGCGGCTATCTCATTTGCGCTGATCCCTTCCAATGCGGCCCGTTGCACCGAGGCTTGGGTAAAAGCAAAGGTCATCACTGTGTCGCATTTTTTCAACTCGCAACTTTGCGCGAACAGCAACAGCGCTTCCGGCGCCGCTTCCTTGGGCACGATGACCTCGAAGTTGGGTTGCACGAATACGGGCGCGGGCTCGGCGTAGTGACCACGGAAACCGGCGGCGAATTCGGGCCTTAGCCGAAAAAATTCCTCGCCATCAAACGTTGCGCTCTCGAAATGCTCGTTTGCAAGCAGAGCGCTTCTCACCGCGCGATAGTGATTGTCCAGCAGCTTCGACAGCTGCGACTCACCCTTGGGCAGCGGCGCCATGGAGTTGGCGCCCGCGAAAGCTAGCCTCGCCTCGCGCGACAGCTGCGCATTGCTTACCCAGCCGCCGCGCCGCCCCAGCACGGTGCTCATGGTTGGCCCCCATCCATAGGTGCCCAACGCCCGCTCGGCTCTTTCATGTGGCGACAGCGCCACGAACTTTCGCGCGTTCTCCCAGCGCGGCAGGGCGCGCGCCACACCATCTACATGCGATCCCTTGAGCAAGCCCAGGGAAAAACACGACGCCAGGGCCGCATCGGCCTGCGATGGGAACTTGAACCCCAACAGCTCTGCCATTTTTTCCCCGTCTCGCTTGTAAAGCCGATGCTCCGTGATGCGTGGTCGTAGCTGGCCAACGGCGCACAATGCGCACATCGCTTTCACAAGCGGCGCTTCGAATGCGGCCCTGGGTGGCTCATCGGCATCTTGCGCTTTGCGAGCGGTGGCGGCATTGATCAGGCCCGACAGCTCGGGCGCCAGCCATTTGCGAAGCGCTTCGGGCAGCGCAACAATTTTGCCTCGGGGATCGTAATCGCTGAGTTTGAGCGAAAAGAAGAACCGCCGTCGGTCAATTTCCTCGAGTCCGCGCAACATCCCTTCTTTGCCAAGCAATCGTTCCGCCTCTAACAGCATCACAGATTCGGCAAGCGTTCCGCCAGCCTCGCACTGCAATGCCAGTATCACCTGCGCCTGCGCCGACAACGAATCAACGAAAGTCGTTGCATTCCGCGGGACGAGGAATTGGTTGAACGTAGCCGTTGTGCTTAGATTGGTTTTCCAACCCGCGCAATCAGCCAACCATTGCACGGCTTTTTGTTCACTTCCAAACGCCCCGATGAGCGCAAGAATTTCTTTGTTGGTAGCGACAGCGGTCATGGCGATCGCGTCCGTTAATTCAGCAAGCGCATGGCGCTGTCGTCGTCATCGGCATCGGTTGCCTGCACGTCAATGGCGTCTTTGTAGGCCGATTCGTTGTCGACAGGTCCGCTGGGATTCCAATCTTCGATGGTGTAACGATACCCCTGCTCTGCCAAAAACATCTGGCGATGTACCGCGAACCGTTGTTCATCGCTATCGTGAGATACCAACGAATACATGGTGGCGGGCCGATCTTTGGGCCTTAAGATGCGCCCCAACCGTTGTGCCTCTTCTTGGCGGGATCCAAAAGCCCCCGAAAGTTGAATCAATACGTTGGCGTCGGGAATGTCGATCGAAAAGTTTGCAACCTTCGAGGCCACCAACACACGCACTTCCCCTTGCCGAAACGCTTCGTAAAGCGCTTCGCGCTGAGCGTCGCTTGTTTCACCGGTGACAACTGGCGCATTTAGCAGTTTGGCGGCCATGCAAACCTGCGATCGGTATTGGCCAACCACCAAAATTCGATCGTTGGCATGTGAATCCACCAACGCCTTCAGCACAATAAACTTAATTGGATTCTCGGCCGCCAAGCGGTACGCCAAGCGTCGATCTTCTGCCGTGGCCACGGCTATTCGCGTGGCGGTGGGCATGGGCACCCGAACTTCCACGCACGAAGCGCGCGCCACCCAACCCGATTCCTCCATTTGTTTCCACGGCACGTCATAGCGTTTGGGGCCGATCAGCGAAAACACGTCGGGCTCCTTGCCGTCTTCGCGCACCAGCGTGGCCGTAAGGCCCAAGCGCCGGCGTGCCTGCAGCTCCGCGGTGAGGCGAAACAACGGCGCAGGCAGCATATGAACCTCGTCGTAAATGATGAAGCCCCAGGGGCTTTCTTCAAACGCCTGCATATGGCTCTTGGCCCCCGCCTTGGCTTTTTGCACCAGCATCGAATACGTGGTGACAGTTACGGGCCTAAGCTGCTTTTTGTTGGCCGTATAGGTGCCTATCTGATCGGCCGTGAGATTTGTTTTGTCTTCGATCTCACGCACCCATTGGTGAACAGCCGAGGCCGACGTGCATAGAATCAGGGTGTTGCATTTCAAAGCAACCATGGCGGCCATCGCCGTGACCGTTTTTCCCGCGCCACAGGGCAGCACCACCACGCCATGCCCCCCCACAACGAACGCGCGGACAGCCTCAGCTTGGTAGGGGCGCAACCCAAACGGACGCCCCGATTTCGTGACCTCCCGTAGCTCGACATCAAGCTTAGCCCCATCGGCAAAACCGGCTTTGTCATCTACGGGCCAACCCGCGTGGATCAAAGACTGCTTCACCAAGCCACGCGCCTCGGGCGCAACAAGGAAAGAATCGCCTTGTCTTGGGCCCAGGTACGCTGCCAGGCGCTTCGAGCCCGCGATCTGCCTTGCCGTCACGTCATCGGCGGCGCGCAACCGCAACGAGCCACCATCTTTTTCAAGAATCAGCCTGCCAAAGCGAGAAAAGGCCTCGCGAATTTCAGCCGCAACGTTCTGCGGAATGTCGTATTTGCTGAAGCGGGAAAGGCTGCCCAGCACGTCGTCAAGCTTCACCCCCGCGCCCGCAGCGTTCCACAACGACAGCGAGGTGATGCGATAGGTATGAACGTGCTCGGGGCTTTTTACCAACTCTGCAAACGGCACCAACGCATCGCGGGCGGCGGGCGCGTCTGGTGAGGCGACCTCCAACAACAAGGAGCCGTCCGACTGGACGATAAGCGGTGCGTCTTTTCGGTACATCGCGCGGGGAGCCTGGGCAACGATGGGGGCTTTGTCAAAGTGCCAAAGGCCGGCTCAAAATGGGGCAGAACGGCTCCTTGCGTTATGGGGTTTGTTTTTCGTTGTTCGCCGGGCACGGGCAACAAGCTATATTTCACCCATGTCCGCCGCTTCCGTCGCCGTCCCGGGCGTCTACCGCCTTACCTACACGGATTGGCTTGCGTTTCCCAACGACCGTTACCGCTATGAGGTCATTGATGGAGATCTTCTGGTGACTCCCCCTCCCGCCATTGTTCATCAGCGGGTTTCGCGTGAGATCGAATTTGCTCTGCTGACCTTTTTACGCGCAAACAACCTAGGCGAGGTTCTGAACGCCCCCGTCGGTGTAAAGCTGGACGATTCAAATGTGGTGGAGCCCGACCTTTTGGTGGTGTTAAGCCACAACGCCCATCGCATTGGGGAACAAGTGATCACGGGTCCGCCTGACTTAGTGGTTGAAATTCTTTCTCCAGGAACGGCACGTCGAGACCTTGGCGTAAAACGTGATACCTACGCACAGGCAGGGGTACCGGAGTACTGGATCGTCGATCCGGAATCGAGCAGCATCGAGGTGCTTGCGTTGACATCAAACGCTTACGAACGCACGGGCCTTTATCGCGCGAGTGACGTGCTGCTGTCTCGGCTCTTGCCACGGTTCAATTTGAATTTGGGCGCCGTATTTCCAGCCCGACTGTAGCCATGTGGCACAGCGATTCAGGCGAAAGGCACAGTGGACGAAATCTACGCAGGCATCCAGCTCGATGCGTGACCATGCGTATCCTCCCGTACTGTTCAGAAACATATCGCGGTAATTGTCTCATGATTTCGTGCAGATTCGTAGGCTTGAAAAGCTCCACGAACGCAGTGATTCTGGACGCCAGGAATGCTCCCGACAACGGTGCAATTCATCATCGCCATGGTCGCCTCAGCGATCACGGATCGCATGGCACGCAAGTTGACCTATGCGCAGGAAGAAGTGCGTGTGCTCAAGGAGCTGCTTGAGGCGGCCACTGGCAAGAAGCGCATCAGCTTCACAGCAAGCCAGCGCC
>JBBSJE010000399.1:0-5030 GCA_038257535.1 Polyangia bacterium | reverse complement strand
GCGAGACTTGTCAACATCAGCGGCCAACAACGGATCCGGCTGGCCACCAACTTCGATGTCCAAGAAACCTACGACAAGATTGAGGAGCGCCTACCTTTCGCCGCCTAAATACAGCGAATTATTGTCGCTTTAGGGCTAGTTGTTTTGGTGCTGGGCGCATCTGCGTTCGTGATGTTGGGCAAACCCAGCGTTCGGCCGGCGTCGGCTGAGGCGGTTGAAAAAACGCCCGACCAAGTGGCGCGTGGCGAGTATTTGGTTGAACACGTGCTGTTCTGCATGGATTGCCATTCCGACCGCCAAGACAATCGTTACGGCTACCCGCCGAAGCGCGACCGCCTGGGTGGCGGTGGCAGCTTGTGTTGGGATGAGGACATGGGGCTCAAAGGCTTCAAGCTCTGTGCGCCCAACATCACGTCCGATGTTGAAACCGGCATTGGGGGGTGGACGGATGGCGAGGTGATGCGGGCGATTCGCGAAGGCGTGAACAAACACGGCACGGCTTTGTTTCCGGTGATGCCGTACACGGAATACGCCTCACTGGCCGATGACGATGTGCGCGCCGTGGTGGCGTATCTCAGAACGTTGCCACCGGTGAATAACAAAGTTCCCGAGCGCATTTTGCCGGGGCCTTTGAACATCATCGTGCGTTTTATGCCTAAGCCTTTGGATGCGCCCGTGCCCCAGCCAGATCGCAACGACCCCGTGGCGTATGGAAAATACTTAACCACGGTGGGCGGCTGCAAGAGTTGCCACACGCCAGTGGACGAACAACATCGTCCCTTGCCCGGCCGTGAATTCTCGGGCGGCCAGACCTTTGAACACAAAGTCTTCGGCAACGTTCAATCGGCCAACATTACGCCGCATGCGACGGGGCTGGCGAACCGAAGCCAAGCGGAATTCATTTCCCTGTTCAAAGCGTTTGCGGATCCCGAAGTGCAAGCCATGGAGGTGAAACACGAGAACAACACGGTGATGCCTTGGCTCGCGCTTTCGGGCATGCAGGAGCAAGATCTTGTCGCAGTCTATGCCTACCTTCGCACAGTGCCCGCTTTGGAGAACGTGGTGGTCAAGCGCCCACGGCCGGCTCTGCCTGAGGCCCCGGCGCCGGCCGTGAACGAGGCGCCCACTGAAGCGCCCCCGGCCACGCCCTAAAGCGACTTCCAACATACAGCGTTAGAAGGGCGCTCCAATAAAGGAAGTCCTTACCCTTGCATTAGATATAGCTAACCTGCTAGGTCTGGGGCTTCTTAAAGGAGCGCTTGATTGATGAAACCTAGTCCTAGCAGAGCTTTGCTTACCGTCTTGATTGGTTTGGCCGCGACAACGTTTGCTTGTAGCGGTTCTGTTACTGGCGACTCCGACGCCGCAGGTGGCGAAGGTGGCTCCTCGGAAGGCGGCCGCGGGGGCGGCAACACGGGCATGGGCGGCAAGGCCGGTGGGGCCGGTGGGGCCGCTGGATCGGCAGGCGGTGGTGCGGGCATGGGGGGCGCTGGCGGCGCAACCACGCCCGACGCCAGCGTGCCGACTGATGGCGGGGCAGATGCGGGCGGCGATGCCGCACCACCTCCTGTGCCTCTCGATCCACAACTGGATCACACGCTGGCCTACGATGGTCTCAACGGCGCAGGCAATCTTCATGGACTAGCCACGGGCGTGGGCTGGTTAGGCACGTGGTCGAAACAAGGCGCCAGCAGCGATGATCAAACCCTGGCCGCCGAAAGCTTGTTGTACCCGGGTCTAGCCACATTAGGTGGAAGCGTCACGGGCAGAGGTTATTCAACAGCGGGTCGCTTTTTGGCCACGATGGATAATGGCCCGTTCCGCGATTCTCTTGTGACCGTTGATGGCAACACACACATTGGCGGCGCCGGCAAAGTTGTGTGGGCAAGCTTCGTCATTCAGAAAAATTCCGACGACGACAGTGAGCTTAGCCTTCTTCTTAGCCGCAGTGGCGTGGATTGGGCGCCTGAGGCCCGTGCCCCTGTGCGTGTGGGCTTCTTCGGCGACGCATCCAAACAGGATGGCAAGCGCTTCTGGTCGTTGCGAACCGTAGATGACGCTGGAACGGGCCCCAGCGCCGTGGCCATGAGCGGGAAGGAAATTGAAATCGGCAAGCCGGCACTGGTGGTGTTGAAGCTTGAGTTTGGCGCCAGCACCAACACCGTTTCCATGTTTGTAAACCCGCCCACTCTCATGGGACCTGCGCCGGCGGCTGCCGACGCAACGGCAAGCACCATGGGGACGCTTGCGTTCAGGGGTGTGGTTTTCATCCCGGGGAACAGCAGCATCCCGAATCACGCTGCAGTTGATGAACTGCGTTTCGGTCGCACCTACGCATCCGTTACGCCGCGTTCAGGCGTGACCCCTTATTGGGCACCGGCCCCGCAAGTGACCACACCTGCCAACAGCAACGTGATTTGCAACCGCGTGCGCATCTTCGGTCAGCCCGGCTTTGGTCAGCGTTTGCTGCAAGCCAAGATCAAAGGGTCGAATTCTGGCGAGACCACAAATTTCGAAGACATTGGCACAATCAGCTACCTGCCGGCCGAAGGCGCGTGGACTGAATACGCCTTTTCCAACACCAAATCATTTCGCTACATCAAGCTGGTGTCGGCGCCCAATGGCTACGTGAGCGCGGCCGACGTCGAATTCTACGGCGGCACCACGCGTTTGACAGGACGTGCGTTCGGCAGCGCCGGCTCGCTCATGGACAGTGGCAACACCTACGACAAAGCCTTGGACGGCAACACCAGCACAGTGTTCGTGGCGCCCACGCCCAGCGACGCTTACGTGGGGTACGACTTGGGAACCGCAGAAACTCAGGTGGCAAGCCCCACCTTCACGCCCGAGGCCGCACCTTTAACTGAGGACGCGGTGATGATCACCATAGCCACCACCACCGCAGGCGCCACCATCAAGTGCACAACAGACGGCTCGTGGCCATCGCCCACCAACGGCTTTGAATGTGCCGGCACCCGCACGTTCACGAAGGCGCAAACCCCCGGTGGTCGGGGCAAGCTGGCGCTGCGGGCGATCGCCTACAAAACCGGGCTGTTCGACAGCGTGGTCACCGCGGGCAACTACTACCTGAATTTCTCTGGCGTAGATGTCACCAGTTTTCACTTGGGCAACAGCTTGACCGACACGCTGAACGCCCACCTGGGGCCTATCTCAGCGGCAACGGGCAAAGACCATACGTACCACCGCTGCACGATCCCCGGCGCTCCCACGGACTTCATCTGGCAAAACGGCAATGGTGGGTGTTTGGGTGTGGGCTCGTGGCCAACTGTTTACGAAAACCCCGCGCGCTACGGGCAGCTTACGCACCAAAGCACGCAGCCGTTTTCGGGGCATGGCCGCAGCGGGGAAAATGAATCGTTACACACGCTCAACTTTCTGGATGCCGCGCGCGCAGGTGGCTCACCCAACGTGCAGCATTGGCTGTATGGCCAGTGGCCCGATCGCGACTTCAGTGACAATTTCTCGCGCGCCCGTTCAACTCTGGCCACAGGCGATGCGTATCCTTACGCCCAAGCCGATGTGAACAGCTTCGAGAAGGCGGCTTTGAATCACATGGCCTACTTCCGATCGCTGAAAGCCGCGGTGGATGCAGGCATTGCGGCGAATGCGGCCAAGTACGGAAGCAAACCCGTGAAGATCATTCCTGGCCCGCTGGCGATGTACGCCCTCACCAAGGAAATCTACGCCGGTGATGGCAGCGCCATGTTAACCGCGAACTACGAAGATGGGCTGCATCTCACCGGGCGCGGGGCCTATTACATCAGCTTGCTAACGTATTCGGCCTTGTTCAATGAGTCGCCTGAGGGCAAAGAGAACAGCCACTACCTCACGGTGGGGCTGACCTTGGAACAAGCGACGGCCCTGCAGAAATTGGCCTGGGAGGTTTGGAGCGCGTTTGAGGCGGACGCCACCTACTGGCCCAACGCCAAGCCTTAACAGTCAAGATTGGTTGGAGCGGCAACGGGCGACAGCGGAAGCTGCCGCCCGTTTGCTTTGAGGCGTCTGCTACCCCAAGTCTGGGGCGAGCAGGGGCGCTTTGGCAGAGCGCTGTGCCGCCCGCACCTTCTGTGTGCGCGATTGGGTGACCAACAGAAGCGCCGGCAAGAACGTTAAGTCGATGACGAGCGCGCTGGAGAGGATCACCGCTGTCATGATGCCAAAGTAGACGTTGGGGCTAAATGTTCCAAACGCCAAGGTGCCAAAGCCCAGCACCAACACCACCGTGGTGACGATCAAGGCTCCTCCCGTTTCTGACAGCACGCGAATCAAAGCGTCGCGGGCTTCCATTCCTTTCGCGGTCAGCTGCCTGAAGTTGGCCATGATGTGAATGGTGTCATCCACCGCGATGCCCAAGCATACGCTGCTGACGAGGACCGTGCCCAAATCCAAGCTGTGCCCCAAGAGGCGCAAAACCGCGCCGCCGATGATAAGTGGCACCAAGTTCGGCAACATGGCCAGCGCCCCCAGCCGCACCGAACGCAAGAACACCGCCATCAAGATTCCCACCGCAAGCACAGCCAGCAGAATCGACGTGATGAACGATTCCACCACGAAGCGGTTCATGCCCTGGTAAAGCAAGCCTTTGCCTGTGACGTGGGCGTTGAGACCCAGGTCGCGTGCCATGCCTTCCATTTGGCCTGCCGTCTTCATCCAGGTTTCTGAATCGGTGATGCCACTTAGAGTCGTCAAGCGGATGGCGTCGTTGTTCACCGTGATGCGATCGTTGAGGTCTTGCCCCTGCGGCAAGCCCATAGTGTAGAGAAACAGCTCTTGCGCCACGGTCTCGCGATCTTCAGGCAGCTTGTAGGCGGCGGGCTCGTCGCCGTTCAATGCGCGGTTGGTTTGTCGCAGGATGTCCACGATGGACACGGTGCGCACCATGCCCGGGATCTGCTGAATCTTGCCCTCAAGCGTCTCCACTTTTTTCAGGAACGTAGGTTCCTTGATGCCATCTTCTTTGCCACTGTCCACCACCAGTTCAAACGCCTGCTGATAGCCTAGGTGTTGGC
>JBBSJE010000398.1:0-5053 GCA_038257535.1 Polyangia bacterium | reverse complement strand
TGCAGTCGTTCCGCGAGCTATACGCCATTCGCAAACACAGGCCGGCGGAAAAAACGGCCACCCAAAACGCTCCTACAACGGATCAAGTGGCATGAGCGCCCGTGAAAAAATCTTGCGCAACTTGCGGCAACGGGAATTGCCCGTGCCTGCGTTGCCATCGCTCGAAGGGCCCTGGATCACTTACCCGGATAAAGTGGGCCAATTCGGCCGCGTGCTTGCCACTGTGGGCGGGCAAGCGGTGCCCGTGGCCACGCAGGCGGAAGCGTTTGCGCAGATGGCGCGATTGCCTGTGATGGCCAGCGCCCGCAAAGTGCTGTCGCTGATTCCAGGCGTGTCGCAGAACAACGTGGATTTGGCTCAGGTTGCCGATCCTCACGCGCTTGAAGATGTGGATGTCACGGTGGTGCAGGCGGAATTGGGTGTCGCCGAAAACGCTGCGGTGTGGATCACCGACGCGCACATTCCGCTGCGCGCCAGCTTGTTCATTTGCCAGCACTTGGTGGTGCTGCTGCATGCCCACGACTTGCTCGACAACATGCACCAAGCGTACGCGCGCCTGGGACCGCTGGGGCCTGGGTTTGGCATGTTCCTTTCGGGCCCGTCCAAAACCGCCGACATCGAGCAATCGCTGGTCATTGGCGCGCACGGGGCTCGATCGGCCACCGTTTATGTGATCGGTTGAACGTTTCCCGCGCAAACGCTGCACACAAAGCTTGCATGCGGGGCTGATGCGTCGGTAGCCTGCGCTTAGCAAATGACGTTTCCTTTCAATCGACGACAACTTCTAGGCTCTGCGGCGGGCGTTTTGGGCACAGTGGGCGGCTTGGGCAGCACACGCCTGCGCGCGGAAGAGGAGGGGCCCCCCGCGCCTTTGCCGAAAACCCGTGGCCGCAAAAACGCGTTGTTCGTTTACGGCGGCTGGGACGGCCACCAGCCTGAAAAGTGTCGCGACATCTTTGTGCCCTGGCTCAAGAGCCAAGGTTTTCGGGTGACGGTGTCCGATTCGTTGGCTCCCTACGCCGATGAAAAATTGATGCAGTCACTGGATCTCATCGTGCAGATCTGGACCATGGGCACGATTGAAAAAGCGCAGCTCAAAGGCCTTCTGCGCGCGGTGCGATCCGGCGTAGGCATTGCCGGCTGGCACGGGGGGCTGGGCGATGCGTTCCGCCAGGAAACGGAATACCAGTTCATGATCGGCGGCCAATGGGTGGCCCACCCCGGAAACATCACCAGCTACCGGGTTAACGTCACCGACCACGAAGATCCCATCACCCGCGGGGTGCCCGATTTCGAGCTAAAAACCGAGCAGTACTACATGCACGTGGATCCCAACAACAAGGTTCTTGCCACCACCAAGTTCTCGGGCGCGCATGCCAATTGGATTGAAGACGCTGTGATGCCCGTGGCTTGGAAAAAGGTCTATGGCCGCGGCCGCGTGTTTTACACATCGATGGGCCACAACGTGGACGTCTGGGACACCCCAGAGGCGCTGGGCATCGCCAAACGAGGTTTTCTGTGGGCCAGCGACAGCCGCCGCGAAGACACGCATAACCTGGTGAGCCCAGTTTATCCCTCGCGATAAGCGTTAAATAACGTATTGCTCTGCAACTTGTTCGTCTCACGCCTTGGCGTGGGCCGGGGGCTGCCCGTATTCTGCGGTCCTCGCAGGTTGAGCCGTGCCGTTATGAACATTCGACTTTTCAACACCCTGAGCAGCCAAAAAGAAGTCCTTAACCCCATCGAAGCTGGCCGTTTCCGCATGTACGTATGCGGTCCCACGGTTTACGACCACGCGCACTTGGGGCACGCGCGCTGCTACATCGTGTACGACGTGTTGGCGCGCCACCTGCGCGCCCGCGGCTTGGACGTGACCTACGTGCGAAACGTCACCGACGTGGATGACAAGATCATCAACCGCGCGCGCGCCCTGGATGAAGATCCGTTGGCGTTGGCCAACCGCATGTTTGCGGCGTTTGTTGACGACCTGGCGGCGCTGGGCAACCTGCCTCCCGACATTGAGCCACGGGTTAGCGATCACTTGCAGGAGATCTGCGATCTCATTGCCCGCTTGATCGAAGCCAACATCGCCTACACCGCGGGCGGCGACGTGTATTTCCATGTGCCCGCGTTTGCAGGCTACGGCAAGCTCTCGCACCGCAAGCTGGACGATCTGGTGGCGGGCGCCAGCGGACGCACCGACGAGGACGAAACCGGATTGAAGAAACACCCGGCCGACTTCGCGTTGTGGAAACACGCGCAGCCCGGCGAGATCAACTGGCCTAGCCCCTGGGGCCCCGGGCGGCCTGGCTGGCACATTGAATGCTCAGCCATGAGCATGAAGCATCTGGGCGACGCGTTCGATTTGCACGGCGGTGGCTTGGATCTCGTGTTTCCTCACCACGAAAACGAAATAGCGCAAACCGAAGCGGTGACCGGCCACACCATGGCGCGGCTGTGGATGCACAATGGCTTTGTGCAGGTGAACAAGGAAAAGATGTCCAAGAGTCTGGGCAACTTCTTTGGCTGCCGCGACGTGTTCGCCAAAGCCGAGCCCGAGGCCGTGCGTCTGGCAATGTTCACGGTGCACTATCGTTCGCCGCTGAACCTCGATTGGACCCAAGACGACTCCGGCAAAGTCACGGGCTTTCCTTTGTTCGAGGACGCCGAGCGCCGGCTTGAGTACTTGTACGAAGCACGGCTGCGGCTTGCTGCGGTTCCCGAAAAGCGGGTGGGTGGCAAAGACGCCCCCTTGCCCGCCGAACTGGCCAGCTTTTGCGAGCGGCTGGCGGAAAGTCTTGATGACGACCTGAACATGCCGGTGGCGCTGGCCCACATTCTTGAGTTCCTTCGGGGCGTCAACGAATTGTGCGACAAGGCCACATCCAAGGGGGGGCAGGTGCCGCCCAGCTGGATGGCCGCGGCGCACACGGGCTTTGCCGCCATGGAAAAGCATTTGGGATTGGGTTCACAGGACGCTGCGGGCTTTCTGCTGCGCGTGCGCGATCGGCGTGCGCACGCGCGCGGCTTGGATCCTGCTTGGGTGCAAAGCCGAATCGATGCGCGCACGGAAGCGCGCAAGAACAAGGACTTTGCGTTATCGGACCAAGTGCGTGATGAGTTGGCGGCACAAGGTGTGAAACTGCTGGACACGCCCGCGGGTACCAGCTGGAAGTTTGAATAGCGCTAAAGCTTGGGCAGCTGCACGCGAAAACTTGTGCCTGCGGCCTCCGTCGAAGAAAACTCGATGCTTCCGCCGTGGGCCTCTACGATGTGCTTCACAATGTAGAGCCCTAGGCCGATGCTGCGCGCCTGCCCCGGCGCCACGCCTGCTTGTTCAAGCGGCTCGAACAGACGCGCGTGAAACTCTGCGCGAATGGGAACGCCCTGATTGTGAACCTCAATCATCACGCTGTCTGGGTGTCCGCGTGTTGTCACGGTAATGGGTGTTTTGGCTGGGCTATACTTTAAGGCATTGGAGATAAGATTCCCAAACACCTGTGTCATGCGATCCGGGTCCCAACTTGCGTTCGCCTCCCCCTGCGGATGCAAATCAATGTTGCGATCCGGATGGCTCATGCGGAGCTCTTCCACCACGCGAACGCAGACGTCCTGCAGGTTGCACAGCTCCCGCCGGACCTGGATGCCCCCACCCAAACGCGCTTGGGTAAAGTCGAGCAGATCACGGACCATGCGAACCGCCCGCTCGGCGCTGGACTGCATCCGTAGCAACGTTCTTACCGAATCATCGGGCACGTCGCTTCTTCGCAACAAAGTTTGCACTCCGAACAGCACGGCCGACAAGGGCGTTCGTAGATCGTGGCTGACGATGCCCACGAGCCTTTCTTCCATAGCTGAGCGCCGTTGGAGCTTGGCTTCGCGGGTTCGGCGATCCGTGACGTCGAGGGCGAACACCGCAACCCCCTCCACCTTGCCGTCGGCAGCAAAGCGGGGCAAGAGCGACAAATCAAAGTACTTTTTCTCGATGCTGTGGCCTTGGTCAACCACAGCTTCGATGGCTTGTGCAAAGAAAGGCTCACCTGTTTGGTAAACGCGATCCCAAGCTTCGTAGTGTTCTTTTCCCAGTTCGGGATAGGCCTCTTCATGCGCGCGGCCAACCGGATCACGGCCGCCCCACAAAGCCTTCAGCGGTTCGGTAACCAGCTCCAACACGTGGTCTGGACCGCGCGCCAAGGCAGCATAAAACGGCATCATGGCAAACAGCTGCTTGAGCTGTTGCGAACTTTCGCGAAGCTGGCTGGCTGATGTTCGTGAATGTCGCGTTCGCGGCAAAGCGCATGCGCTTCGATGGCCTGCGCCAACATTGCAACCACAAAGTCAGTGACGATTCTAAAGTCAGTGCTGCTAGCGTTCGCATCGGCGGCGTGCACAAGCTTCAGCAGTTCGTCACGCAAGATGAGGTATTCGCCCACCATGGTGTCTAGCGAAAAGCCCAGCTGGAACCGCTGAGCGCCGTGAAGCTGCGCCAGTTCACAACCTCTAAGCAGCGGCTGCGAGTCTTGCGACCTTACCTCCTCCGTGATTCTATGCACCAAAGCCTCAAGAACCTCGGGCATCGAATCAAGCGCTTCTTCGTGCGACAACCGCCGCGGCAACTGCAGTTCAGGCAGCCGCGCAACCCATCGCTCCGCCAGCTCGTCTCGTCCCGCTTCAAGCGCAGCCGCAACTGCCAACGTGGAACGCCGTAACGCCTCCGCGTCCTCGAATCCTTCCGACCCCATTTTCCCCCTACCCAATATTGTGGCACATCATCCGGCCCTGGTCAGCCGTGCCGCCAAACTTAAATCTTGCCAAGCGCCGATCGCGCATCTATTGGCTAGAGATGTTGCTTGGAATACCAAAACCCTTGGCCGTAAATATCATTGCGGTCGTGATGTGCATGTTGCTCAGCGCAGATTGTGCTCCCAGGGCTGGGGGGGCCAAGTCTGCCGCTGGAACACCGTTACCCAACCTTGCAACCGAGCCTCGGCAGCATCCCACGCAGGGCCCCGACGCTCTGGCCATTCTCAAAGCCGGCAATAAACGTTTTTCT
>JBBSJE010000397.1:0-5066 GCA_038257535.1 Polyangia bacterium | reverse complement strand
GTATGGCGGCACTTCATTGGTGTCATCCGCAACAGGAGTTTCTCGTGTCACTATTATCAAGGGACTAGACGAGCTCAAGCGGAAAGTAAAATCGACGGGACGCATTCGGAGCCCCGGCGCCGGACGTCCGAAGCTAACCGAATCCCAACCTGGCTTGTCGGAAGCGCTGGAGAATTTGGTTGATCCTTTGACACGCGGAGATCCTACCTCGCCATTGCGCTGGACCTGCAAGAGTAAAGCGAAGCTCGCGTCAGCCTTGATCGCTGATGGTTGGAAAGTGAGTCCGACGATGGTGGGAAGATTGTTGCGCCTCAAAGGCTACAGTCTTCAATCCGTACGTAAAAGTCGTGAAGGCGCGTCGCATCCAGATCGCAACGCGCAATTTGAAAACATCAACGAACAGGCCAAGCGGTTCATGGCGAAGAACCAGCCAGTGATCTCCGTCGACACGAAAAAGAAGGAGCTTGTCGGTGATTTTCGCAATTCAGGACGGGAATGGCACCCAAAAGGAGAGCCAGACGTATCGCTTGTGCACGACTTCCCGCAGGATTCAATTGGCAAAGCGATCCCTTATGGCATTTACGATATGTCACGGAATGAGGCGTACGTGAACGTTGGGCTCGATCACGATACCCCGACATTCGCTGTAGCTTCAATTCGGCGCTGGTGGTCCACGATGGGTCAACAGGCCTATCCGAAAGCAAATGAAATATTCATCACGGCTGATGCTGGTGGCAGCAATGGATATCGCGCTCACTCGTGGAAAGTGGAGCTGCAGAAGTTTTCCAACGACTTCGGTCTTCGAGTTTGGGTTTCCCACCTTCCTCCTGGAACCAGCAAGTGGAACAAAATCGAACATCGTCTGTTCTGCCATATCACGGCCAACTGGAGAGGAAAGCCGCTGAGGACCTTCGAGGCAATCGTCCAATTGATCGGACACACAACAACTCCCGCTGGCCTTCGCGTCAACGCAAAGTTGGACAAGCGCAGCTATCCAAAAGGAAAGACAGTCAGCAAGGAAGACTTGGGCGCACTATCGTTGCACCCTGATCCATTTCAAGGCGACTGGAACTACCACCTTCGCCCTTCATCGAAGTTGTAGACCTAAATTCGATCAGCCCCCTAAGCCAGGCGACTCCCTGCCGCCAAGGCATCGCAGGGCGGGCTGAACTTGGGCAAACAAAGCCAAATGTTGAGTTGAAGGAAGCACCCTCCTCTTGTTGTTACAGTCCCCTCATGGCTTCAAGCAACTTCTGCTGATCCGGAGCGGCCCGCACGCACAGGCGGATGTGTTGGGGCAGTCCAAACGACGTGCAATCCCTTACCACCACATGGTGCCGCAGGAGCAGCTCGTGGCGCAGCGCCGTGGCCGAGCGGGCGACGTGTGCCACCACGAAGTTTACGCTTGAAGGCAGGACGTTCATGCCCAAGCGACTGAGCCCACCGCGAAGATCTTCGCGCAATGACGCAAGCGCAGCGCGGGCTTGCGCAAGCCAGGATTCGGCCTGCGCGCTCACGGCCACAATGGCCGCCTCCTGCGCCAAACGGCTTACTGTCCACGGAGGGCGCTGTGCCTCCAGCCGGCGTATCAAAGCGGGATCGGCAACGAGGTATCCTACGCGTACGCCCGCGATGGAAAAATCCTTCGTGAGCGAACGCACGCGCACGACGTTGGCGTTGCCTATGACCTCGAAGCGACCATCCGCGTGTTCCGAAAGCGAAAGAAACGACTCATCGATCACAAATGTGACGGCAGGATGCTCGTGCGCCATAGCCCGCAGCACCTGAAGCTCACTAAAGCCGCCGGTGGGATTGTTGGGGTTGCAGATGTACACCACAGCGGGATGGTGGGTGGCGATGGCTTCACTCACCGCCTGCGATGACATGGCCAAGGTGGTGCAGTCGGGCGCCTGTACGCTCACAACGCGTCCCCCTTCCGCTCGCATTGCTTCGGCAAATTCGCTGAACGTGGGCTCGATCATCAACGCCGTTTGCCCCCGCCATAGCCGCGCGAGCGACCACAGCAACTCGCAGGCGCCATTGCCCAATGCGATCGCGGCGGGCTCGACGCCCAATGCGCTTCCTATGGCCTGCCGAGACGCCTGGCTTGTGCGATCGGGGTACTCCACGATGTCAACTTCGCGCAGGGCGGTAAGCAAGAAAGGTGGGGGTCCAAAGGGATTGAGGTTCACCGCGAAATCGAGCAGCGGCACCTGGGCAAGCCCCAGAGCCTCGAGCTCTTGCAGGTTGCGATCGCCATGTACACTAACGCCTGGCTGCGCTTGAACTTGGTTCACCACAGCGAAACTAGCAGAGCCAGCGCAAACAGGGCCGCGGCCGCTTGCATGATGCGGATCGCCTGCGAAATCTCTTGCGGTCCTGCGGGGCTGCCAGCGTCGCCCAGCGCATACACGCCGCGTTTGTCGAGCTGGACGTTCAAGAGTCCAGCCATCATCGCCATCGGGTGGCCTGCGTTGGGGCTGGGGGTTTTGCGACAATCCCGCCGCCAAATGCCAATGGCGCGCGCGGCGGGATGCCCCAGCAGGCGGCCGGCAATCAGCAGGAGCAGCGCCGTGAGCCGTGCCGGCACAAGATTCAGAAGATCGTCGAGCCGTGCGGGTGTTTTGCCGAACCATTCGTATTTGCCGCGATAGCCGAACATGGCGTCGAGGGTGTTGGCGGCCCGGTAGGCAAGCGCGCCCGGCAAACCGAAGAGGGCAAAATAAAACAGCGGGGCCACGAAACTGTCTGAAAGATTTTCCGCCAGCGACTCGATGGTGGCCCCGGCCAGTTCTTGGGGCGCCAGATCATCGGGACTGCGGCTACATAGATGCCCAAGTCCCGCTCGTGCGGCGTCCAGATCGCTCGCTTGTAGAGCGTGGCGCATGCGTGCGCCTGCAGCCACGAGCGCGCGCAAAGCGAAACTGGCTTTGAGCAAGAGCGCCGCCAACAGCGCTTTTGCAAAGGGCAGCGCAATGAGCGCCATCATGGGCAAGCCCACGGCCACCATGATGAGGGCCAAGGTGCCCAGTGTTCCTGCCAGCAGCTGTTCTAGTGGCGGCCCCGCGGGCTGAAACAGCCGGCGCTTGGCGACGTTTGCCAGGCTGCCAAACCAAGCCACGGGATGAAAGCGGTTGGGCGGATCGCCGACGATGACATCCAGCACAAGGGCCAGGGCCAGCGCGAACCAAGGCGCGTTTGCGTCCAGGACGGTCATCGCGCGGCCGCCAGCAGCGCATCTACGTTTAAATGGCGGGACAGTGCCAACGCCAATTCATCGAGAGCTTCGTCAACCGCGTGCGAGAAGGATTGTGACGACAGTGTTAATTCGGGGCGCAAGCTGCGCAGGAAGGCGTGGCGGAAGCCATCTTGCTCAAAGACACCATGTAGATAGGTCCCTTGGATGCGACCACTGGCGCTGCGTGCGCCGTCGCAGCGATTATCCAAGGCAAAAACAGGCCGCGCGGCGTCGGGCCCCGCGGTGCGCCCCGCGTGTATTTCGTAGGCGGTGACGGCTTCGCCGGAATCAACGTGCGTGCCAGTCACTTTGACGAGGCATTTGTCTTTGTGAAGGCGGGTCTGCACCTGCAGCAAACTTAAGCCCGCTTCGCTTCCGGGTGATCCCTCAACGCCCTCGGGATCGTCCACCTGCGTGCCCAACATTTGGTAGCCGCCACACAGCCCCAGCACATGCCCCCCTTGCCGCACGTGGGCCTGCAGATCCACATCCCAACCCTGTGCGCGCAAGAACCGCAGATCGGCGATTGTGGCCTTGGTGCCAGGAAGAATCACAAGATCTGCGTCACGTGGCAGTGGACGACCTGGCGGAATCATCATGACCTGCACGTTGGGTTCGTGGGCCAGTGGATCCAGATCGTCGAAGTTGGCGATGCGGCTAAGCATGGGGACGGCCACCTTCAACGAGCGGCTTACGGTAGCGGGCTGCAGGCGTTCAAGCGCCACGCCATCCTCAGAGGGAAGCCGCGCGGCTGCGGGCTGCCAGGGCAAAACACCGAAGCAGGGCCACTGCGTATGCTTCGCAATGTTCGCAAGGCCGCCCTCAAACAGCGCGGGATCGCCTCTAAACTTGTTGATGAGATAACCCACGATGCGCGCGTTGTCTTCGTCATCCAGTACGCGGTGGGTGCCCACGAGGCTGGCGATCACGCCGCCCCGGTCAATGTCGGCAACAAGGCAAACGGGAACGTTCGCCGCCAGCGCGAAGCCCATGTTTGCGATGTCACCCGCACGCAAGTTCGTCTCGGCCGGACTGCCTGCGCCTTCCACCAGCACAAGATCGGCGTCGTGTTTAAGCTCAGTGAAGCTTTCACAAACGTACGGCAGCAAGCTTGGCTTTTGCTTTTGGTAGCCGCCCGCTTCCCACGTTCCGAACACCCGCCCCTGCACAATCACCTGACAGCGCCGATCGCTTTCAGGTTTCAGCAACACCGGGTTCATGTGCACCGACGCTGGCACCCCGCAAGCGCGCGCCTGCAACGCTTGCGCCCGGCCGATCTCACCGCCGTCATCTGTGACCGCCGCGTTGTTCGACATGTTTTGCGGTTTAAACGGCCGTACCCGCAGGCCCCGTTGCGCAAACAAGCGACACAGCCCCGCAACAATGGTGGACTTGCCCACATCGCTGCCGGTTCCCTGGAACATCAAGGCGCGGGCGCTGGGCACGCCCATCATGCGCCGCTCGTCGGAACTTCGCCCGGGCGAAAAACCACCACGGGGCCAGGGTGAAGGCGCATCATCAGGCCCATTGCGGCGAAGTACACTTCATCGGCGATGGCGGCAAGCCGCTGGTGCGCACGGCCTGTGACGTCACGAAACACGCGGCCCAGCGGCGTCTGCGGCACAATTCCCATGCCCACTTCATTGGTCACGAGCAGCACGTGCGTTGTCGCAGGCCGCTTTTGCAAAACCGCGGTCAGCGCATGCAGATGATGTTCAACCTGCGTCTCGTCGTCGCCACGAAGCAGCAGGTTTGATAGCCACAGCGTCAGGCAATCAACCAAAACCACCTCGGCGGCAAAGGCGTGCGACAGCGCTTGGCACAAGTC
>JBBSJE010000396.1:0-5109 GCA_038257535.1 Polyangia bacterium | reverse complement strand
CAAAGATTGGGTTCTGCTGGAACGGGCGCTGCTGCTGTTGCTGGGCGTTTGCACCACTTTGGATCCTGAGATGAACCCTGCGTTGGTGATCAAGCCCTACCTTGAACGCTTCTTGCTGGGCAAGGGCCAGGATCTCGCCGATGCGGCCATGAGCGCCACCCGCGAAGCCGCCTTGGCCGCCTTGGCGTTGCCTGCGGAACTTCGGCGGTTCTTGAATCTGGCCAACCGGGGCGACGCCCGCGTGGAGGTCGCCAATTTGCACGACGGCGCGCAGGTCATTTATGCCGTAGGTCAGCAAATGGTGTGGGCGGGGCTTGCCGCCACGGCAACGGCCCTCGCAGTGGTGTTTGATGGCCGCGGCCAGATGGACGCGCGTTGGTGGGCAACCGCCGCAGGCATCATATGTGGAACTTTCCTGGCGCTGGCCCTCCTGCGCGGCCGCCGCCTCGGCGCGCGCAAGGACCGCAGGTAGATAGCGCAGCGGTTGTCCTAAAGCCCTTGCAACAGAGCGACGACTTTATCTGAAGCAATGGTCGCGAATCTTGCGCTCTGTGCGTTTGTGTAGGAGTATGTGTGCATGCTGGCAGTCATTGGTAACTTCATGATGGGCGCCTCGGCGCTGGGGCTTTTTTGGGCCACACTGTCGTTGGGAAACAAACCACCCGCTGTCGATCGCAAAATGACGACATTGTCTTGAACCGCAAGGGCGGCCGCCCTACACTCAGGCGTCTCGCTGAAAGCGACCTCTGTCCGTTCACGACTGTGAGTACACCTGAATCATTCATCCACGCTGTACCTGACAGCGCCCCGGAGCCTCGGGCGCCCGTGGGCGGTCGCACGCCCGACGGCGTGGTTGCGTCGCCAGCCACCGGCGACGGGCGTTCGGAACGGATCGCGCACGTGACCGATCGGGCGTCGTTCGAGAATTTCGATCTGGGCGACTTGGCCGCCATTCGCAATCTCTTGCGTGGCGGTTCGGTGATCGATTGGCACCGTTTGTACTTCGACAATTTCGAACAAGTTGACCGATTCTTGCGCGTGAACGAATTCGACCCTGCGCGCGAAGCGGACATAAACCGCTTGGAAGATTTGCGCGAACGAGCGGTTGATTATCTCGAACGCCATTTGGGCTTTCGCATTCCCGACGAACTTGCGGAACACATGCCGGCTCGGGATCTGTTTTTGGTGGCATCGAAGAAAGGCAAACGCCGCGCGTACGCCTGCACCATCTTGAAGGTGATGCACGTCTTGCAGCACATTGAAGGGCGCGAGTTGCTCACCCGTTTGCCAATCACGGTCGAGCAAATCTTCCACCTGGTTGAAGAGAAGGTGTTGCGAACCGTAGAAGAGGTTCGCGGCGCCGGGTTCTCCATCGTTGAATTTGAATGGAGCCGAAAGAATCCCAATAGCCTTCTCACCAAGCTGATGGCGAAGAAGGAGTCGATTGCGGCGCACGTGTACGACAAGCTGCGGTTTCGCATGATCACGCAGACCGAAGAGGAGCTTATGCACGTGCTGCGCGAATTGGTGCATCGCTTGGTGCCTTACAACTATGTGATTCCGGGACAATCGGTAAACGACATCGTTGATTTGCGGCAGCTCATCGAAGGTTCACCTAGGCTGCGCACGTTCTTGCCCGATCTGGTGGACTTGTCGCAGCAAGCCGCCGACAAAAAGCCCGCTGTGCAAAACGAGTTCTCCGGGCCCAGTTATCGCGTGATCAACTTAGTGGCGGATCTGCCCGTGCGCATCGACAATTATTTGAACAAAGCGCCCGACGATCCCGAGTTCGAGGACGCGGGCTCTGTGGTGTACGTGCTAACGGAATTCCAAATCATGGACGCTCGCACAGCCGAAATGAACGAGCAGGGCGAAAATAGCCACGCGCGTTATAAAGAGCGCCAGGCGAACCGGGTCCGGGCGCGTTTGCTCCACGGGCTCAAGGAGCAGGACTAGGAGCAGGACTAGCGTGCGTTTTTTGTGAATCCAAGCGGCCTCTTGGGTCGTTTACCTGGAAACACCCCCCCTGAAGTGTCTGGAATCAGACGTTCAGTCATGCTACAGTCGGCGCGTCTATGCCACAAGGTCCTACAGGGGCTCGAAGCCAGATGGCAGAGAGTGCGCCGACGTTCCCCATTCCTTTTGGGAACGTGGAGCTTGTGCGCCAATTGTCTGTGGACCGTCGGGGCGAGGTCTACGTTGCGGCTCGTTCCGAGGGGCCTGATCGCCTCTGCGTCGTGAACAGTTTGGGCGATGTCCTCGCGCACCGTCCGGCCATGCGCGAAGGCTTGCGGGCTGAAGCCGCGTGGCTGGTGAGTCGCGTTCACGGCAACTTGGTTCAGATCTACGACGTAGGTTCCACGGAGTCGGCGCAAGAGGGTGGCCCCAAAGCCGAATCCTGGGTTGGGCCCTTGCCGGAGGCTCCCCAGGAAGATCGCCTATTCTTCACTTGTGAATTGGTTGAAGGTCGAGACCTTGCCACGTTTTTGAAACGCGCCGAAGGAGCTGCGCTTCGGGTTGCGCCCGAACTTGCGGTGCACATCGCCATGGAGGTGGCGTTTGCTCTTGAGTTCATTCGTTTTAACGAACAGAGAGCCACCGGCGTCGCAACCACCATGGTGGGGTTGCATGCAGGGTCGGTGCTGTTGGGGGTTGATGGCGGCGTCAAGCTAACGCACTACGGGTCATGTTTGGCGCCGTTGGTCGAAGACCTTGAAGACAACGATGTGGGGCGCGCGTCGCTGTGGCCGCCCGAACTCGTGCACGGCGCGCAGGCCGATGAACGCGCTGATGTGTTTGCCGTGGCGGCCCTGCTGTGGCAAACGCTCACCGGGCGACCGCTGGCCGCGCGCGGCACCAAACCCCACATAGAGGCTTTGCGACAGGGCCAATGGCGCCCTGAAGCCGCGTCGAAGTTCGAGGGCCCTGTTCGTTCCATTCCTGTTGAACTTGACGAGTTGCTTGCGTGGGGCCTGGATCCCGATCCAAAGCAGCGACCGGCGGATTTGGCCGCTTTCCGCTCGGAATTGGCGGCATTCCAAAAAAGCCGTGACGTAGCGGTGGGGCCCTCTGAAGTGCGCGGCTTTGTCACTGAGTTGTTTGCGCGTGAACTTGCCGAGGAGGCCGCCGAACTTACGGCGCTTTCGGCCCGGGTTGAAGAGGATCTGCCGCAGCCGTCGGTCATTGGTCGCAATACAACAAATACGCTCACAAACTTTCAAGCGCGCCGCCGCAAAACCCCGCTGCCTATCGAAGGCGAATTGGCGGTGGGGGACGTGATTGCAGGCACGAGGTATCGCGCGCTGGTCAAGCTGGGTGAAGGTGGCATGGGCGTGGTCTATGCGGCTGAGCACGTTGACATCGAAAAGCGCGTGGCGTTAAAGTTGCTACACGCTGATCTGCTCGAAAATCAGCATGTTTTGCAGCAGTTTCGACAAGAAGCGCGCGCCGCTTCGCGGATCGGAAATCCTTACATTTGCGACGTCACCGATTGGGGTGAGGTTGCTGACGGCCGCGTGTTCTTCGTCATGGAATATCTTGACGGGCCGCCCTTGTCCCGCGAGATCAAGGCTTGTCGTCGGCTGCCTGCCGAGCGGGTCATTCCGATCTTGCGTCAGGTGGCCAAGGCTTTGGGTGCGGCCCATCAAAAGGGCATCGTTCATTTGGACATGAAGCCCGACAACGTCATGCTCATCGAGCGGGATGGTCGCAAAGATTACGTGAAGGTGGTGGATTTCGGCATCGCCGGATTGCTGGGTCAGTCGGGCGTGGCGGGCAAGGTGATGGGCACGCCTGAGTACATGGCTCCCGAACGAACAGCTGGCGGCGGCAACGATCGGCGCAGTGACATCTACGCCTTAGGCGTGATGGCGTACGAAATGCTTGCAGGCGAGGTGCCGTTTCAAGGACTTACGCCTGTCGAAACTTTGGCTATGCATGCCACGGACATGCCGGATCCGATCAACGAACGGATAACCCAGCACATCCCCAAGGCATTGGATGAGGCTGTGCTGCAGATGCTGCAGAAGGATCCACTAAGGCGTCCTCAAACGATGGCGGATGTGGAGGCCTTGCTTTGCGAAGCGCAGCTTGAAGCGCGCATTCGTACACCGTGGGATGATTTGGCGATTCCTCAGGTTGACCCGATTCGCTTCGAGCGGCTGTCGAAGCGCTTCCGAGCCCCCTCCGGGCCACGTTTGGGCGTGGCCATGATCGCCGCTGGCGCCGTGGCTGTGGTTGCGGTGGTCGTGGCTTTGTTGGCCTTAACGCGCAGCCAAGAGCCGCGCTTGGTGGGCAACAATCCCTCAAGTCCGCCTTTGCCAGGGGTGTCCGCGCCCAAGACAGCCGAAAACACAGCGTCCCCTTCCGCGGCCCCGCCAACGCCTCCCACGTTGTCGGCGCCGCAGGCCCCCGAGGTTGAACCTCGGCGCGCCGCTCGCACACGGGCGCCCCGCGACGGAGAGGCCTCCGCCAAGCCAGCGGCGCCACCAAGGCAAGATCCCCCGCCAGTTGAGGAGGTGAGCCGCCGCAGCAGTGGCGATCGAGCACAGGCCAAAGAGGCGGCAGACCGCGGCCTGGCGGCGTTGGAATCAGGGCAAACAAGGAAGGCAAAACTGGAATTTGAAGCAGCGCTTAAAGCCGACCCTTCCTATGGACCTGCCATTGGCGGCTTGGCAGAGGTGGCGTTTGAGCAGGCGCTTTATTCTCAAGCGGCCAACCTTGCCAGCCGGGCTTTGCGATTCTCTCCCAACGCGGTTCGCACGTTGAACTTGCAGGGAGACGCCTATTTTAAGATGGGACAGTTCGACCAGGCAATCGCGGCCTACGAGAAGATAATGACGCTTGAACCCAACAACAGCGCCATGGCGCGCAAGCTCGAGCGTCTCAAGGCGCGCGTAGAGTAGCGCGCGGCCCAGTCGTCCTATACGGCTCATCCCTCAGGCCGAAGGAACATTTCGCAGGGGCGCACTTGCCTGCTCCACAGCGGGAACAACCTGAACCGGTGGTTTTCGCATGATGGCGCTTGCCGCCCGGTCGAGCATTTGAATGAGTTCGTCGTCCCGTAGACGTCGATCGTGAGGGAACACCAAGTACACCAGCGCCTGCACT
>JBBSJE010000395.1:0-5144 GCA_038257535.1 Polyangia bacterium | reverse complement strand
GCAGTTAGGGCCGCCGCTGTGGCGGTATTACCGGGCGACGTTTGCGGCGCCGATGGGGGCGGCCGCTTTGCGCGTTGAAATGGGTGTGGAGGCAGCGGGTCCGGCTGCGGGGGGCGCCGAATCGAGCGCGGTGGATGATGTGCAGGTTACGGAAGGGGCGTGTCCGGGGGGATGAGGCGGAATGGTCACAATCGAATCTGCAAACGCACCGAGCGGCCTGCGTCGCGGCCATGGATGCCTTTTAAGACTTTGTCCCGTCCTGCCTGACGACCTGACAGTCTGTGTTCGCCTTTGATGAGAAGCCTAAGTAGGTGGTGCGTGGCGCGCTACCGCAGCAAGTACACCAATTTAGCCAAGAAGCCAGCCGTTTGTTACAGGTAGTTGACAGATTTAGTTACTCCAAACGGATTATTTTCGTTTGACGACCGAGTATCGATTCTGATACGACACCGTCCTACCTTGTACCCGTTATACGTCGGTCCGCGCTGGCAGAGAGGGGCGGGCATTGGAGTTACTAGTGCATAAGATCCCAGTTCCATATCCAAAATTTCTTCCTTTGCCCAAATGCCTCTTGTTGGTGTCTGCGGTGGCTTGGTTGGGTTGTGGAGGCCAGAAGGTCGACTCCATGGAGCCTATTGACCTGGACAGCGGCCTTTCCGACGGGCTCATGGGCGGAGGCGGGCTGGCGGGTTCCGCTGGGAAAGTTGGTCACGGTGGCGGGTTGGACGGGGACGCAGCCGCTGCGACGGGCGGAAGCTCAGGCTCGGGTGGGGGGGCGGCTAATGCGGATGGCGGTATCAACGGCGGGCAAGGGGGCAATCCCAACGGCCCCGGCCCCATGGAGATCGTCAAAGCAGTGGTTCGGCCTGCCTCCTTCGATTTTGGCGACGGCTACTCATCCGACGTCGGCGCGACAAAGATTTTAGAGTTTACGAACCAAGGAACTGTTCCCCTTGACGGGCTCATGGCTTCGGTCGAGGGCACGGGCGCGTCTTCGTTTGCAGTTGACCCGGCAGCTTGCACCACTGCAGCCCTGGGTGTTGGCCAGTCTTGCAACATCAGCGTGACCTTTCGGCCGACAGCGGTAGGTCCCCTCGCCTCCAGTCTCCACCTAAAGCGAGGTGCGACAAGCCTGGCCGTGGCTGCGCTGTCCGGCCGTGGGGTGGCGCAGGGAACGTTAACGGTGTCACCCGCCAGCCTCAGCTTCGGAAGCATAGCTGTGGGCGAACCAAAGACCCTGACGGCAAAAATCAAGAACAACTCTGCTAGTCCCGTCCCGGTCACGGTCAAGACCAGCGGCGACACCATGGACTTTAAGTTCAACACCTCTTGTTTGGCCAATCTTACGGCCGGCCAAGAGTGTACGGTGCATATCGCTTTTGTTCCGACAGACAGAGGCTCCCGCGTAGCTTCGATCAGTTTTGACGGAGGCGCTGCAGGTGTGGCCGTCCTCAACCTATCGGGCGACGGTGAAGGCGGCATCTTACAGGTCAACCCACCATCTTGGGACTTTGGCAGCGTCCAGCGAGGTCAGAGCGCGAACAAAGAGTTTGTGGTCAACGTCTCAGGACTCACCGGGGCAAACGAAGTGGGGCCTGTTTTGCTCGAGGTGCCGCCAGGGTTCACTCTGGGCGCCGACGGTTGCACCGGGAAGAAGCTGAGCAATGGGCAAAGCTGCGCGTTTACCGCGGGTGTTGCTTCTGGTGGTCCCTTCGGTGTCACTCAAACCTATATTCACCTCAGAGCCGCGAAGGCTCGCTCTGCGAGCGTCTTGGTGCAAGCCACAACCTCTCCGGACGCTACGAATGGCCGTGTCATTGGCGAGTGGGTATTTGACCAATCTACGCAGGATTCCTCTCCCCACGGCAACCACGGGATTGGGGTGCAAGGTAACACTGAAGATGCACCTTCAGCCAACGCGAAGTACGCATCGGATCCAGACGGCTATCATCTCGATCTTGCTGAACAACGGTGGGTCCGGATACCTACTTCACAATCCCTGCGGCGGCCCTCAACTAGCGGAGCAATCAGCGCCGCATTGTGGATGCGACCCGCGACCACCAGAGGTGAGGGGGACGACTACGCGTTCTCTTGGTCTACCACCGCGGGCGAGTACCCACAGCTTGGCATCGGCATAATCAGACCTGAAGGGCGGTGGTTTGTAAGCGCAGGCGTCACGATGCTGAAGTCGTCCAAACCGATCGCCTCCGGCTGGCACCACGTGGCCGCGACCTGCGACGGCTACACGCTGCGCCTTTACATCGACGGGCAGCCTGATGGCGAAGCATATCCCGCCGTATCGTTCAAGAGTCCACTGCGGCCTGTGGTGGTTGGTGGCCGTCCCACCGCTGACGGCACTGTCGTCGGATTCTTCGAAGGTGGTTTGAGAGGCCTGCGGCTTTTTGATCGAAATCTGGCCCCTGCAGAAGTGCAGGACCAGTTCTCAAGATGATCCACGGCGTACGTGTGCACGCAATGCAAGTTCAGGAAAAAAGGGACCTCATGAAACGGAAGATTCGGATGCACTCGGTTGCACTCGTATGCGCGCTCATCGCGCTACCTGCCTGCGGTGCTTGGGATAACCTCTTCGGCAAGTCACAAAAGGTTGCTGTCGTCGATGGGCTGGCGTTGTGCGATCAGGATGGAAATGGCACAGATGATCGTCCCGCCGACCTACGCCAGGCAGTGCTCGCAAGCAGTTGTCCAGGGGGGCTTGACTCTCAATGTCCGGTGGGATCCCATTGCGATAGCGGCTTCTGCACGTTCAGTTGCGACAAGGAACTGCTCTGCGGCTCGGGCAGCTATTGCGATTGCCAGGGCAGATGCCAAGCAGGAACGGGCGACAACCCGGGAACATCACCCGAGGCGTCGCAATGCCCGGTAGATCCTACCCTGGTCCAAGCGATGCTCTCGCCTGTCGAATGCAGCGTGGAGAACGAGGCCAACGACTGTGCATTGGGCGCAGGCTGTGATCCGGTCACCAAGAGGTGCCGCTCCAGGCGTTGTAGTTGGAACGACGACTGCCCCTATGGCTCTAGATGCGACAAAGCGGCCGGAACATGTATCGCAGATTGCCTCGACCCAGGCAGCTCCTGTGAGTCTCTGGGTAAGCCCGGAACGGTCTGCAACTGCCTCGGCACGTGCGTAAAGCCCGGAGCGTCAGCGGTGAAGCCCACGCTACGAACGCTCAGAATGACCGCGAACCCTCCATCGCTTCTGATTTCGGAGGAACCCGAGAGCGAATGGGCGCGGCCCGTGGATGCGGAGCTGACTCTTCCTCTCGGCAACACCGATTTGTTGAAGGACGTCGAAGGCGCCCGGACGTTAACTGCTTCTGTAGAGGTTACGGCCGGCGCAAATCTGCAGGTTGCGTGCTCGACAACGCTCCCGACAGAGATGAATGCCTTCCACCAAGACTGTTCCCTTTCTGGTGCCTGGAACTTCGAGATTTCTGGTCAGAGCTGGATCGCGACCAAGCGCTTCTGGGTCCGAGCTGGGGGGCTCCCGGCGCCGGTGCCAGAAGGATGGAAGGTGCGCCTCGCTTCCTCCGTGGTGACCGGCCAAGCACAGATCGTAAGCATCGCGTTTGACACCCCTCTCACTGAGGACTCGGGGAAAATTGAGGATGTTGGCACGACTTTGACAAAAACCACTCGTTACGAGGGGTACGTAACATTGACGGCTCCCGCTGACACGATGGGGTTGGCATCCGGAAAAGCACTCCCGGAGCTTCGTCTGCCTGTGCAACTTGCACTTGCCACCGCTTGTGAGGGCGGCGGTGCGTGTATGATTCTAAACGATCCTACGGGGACATTGAGTCGCTCAGGGCAACTACGGCTACCGCTCAATTTGGCCGAAGCCACGCAACCGTTCCTTCCATCACCGCGAGAAGCTCTGCGCGCAGAAACTGGCACCTATAAGGGTCTTTTCATGCGTGCGAAGTTGACGTCCCTCAAGAAGCACGTCGAATCGGGGGCGATCATAGGCGGGTTCGAGATCACGAGCGGCGTTGGTAACCTATCATCGGCTTTCGCCAAGCCCTTCAAGGTCTCTGGGCTAGTGAATGCGAATCCGGTGCCTAACGTTTGTGAGACAGCACGCGAATGCCCGTCCGGTTGGTCGTGTGAGTCTGGTGCTTGCGTCCAATGTGCGAGCGACACCAAGTGTGGGGCGGGCGGCCAATGCGTCAACTCATTCTGCGTCAATGCTGAAGCGGCGTCCATCGCAACGCCATCCGCGGGCAACAGTGCAATCAAGTCTGACGTGGCTGACTGGGCGCTGCTCAACTCGAAGCTTGTGTCGATCACCCTCAGCATTGAAAGTAACAAACCGGTGGGTGGCAGTAAGTTGCTTTCGGAGTTCATCTATGGGAAAGACGGTGTCTTTTCGTCGCGACCTGCTTCAATCGTCGGTTTGCCACCTGAAGATTTCGACTGGAGCGGCACCGGCAAGCAACTCGCTGTGGGCATGGCAAACATCCTTGCAGTGGTTGAGACCGCGGTCCGCAAGTCTATGCTCAAGACATCCGACGAGGTTTGGATTCAGCCGTGGTGGGCCGATCCGGATGATGCCTCTGGGCGCTGCAACATTCCTGCCCCTACGTCCGATTGTGTTCAAACAATGCTTGCCCCACCACCACAGGAACTCACGTGTTTAGATGATCTTCGGAGCTTTCCGCCGCCGGCAGCAGGGAGGGTGGGGAAGTTGAGTTCAGTTCCATTGTCATTGCCGTTGCCTCTCTGCAGCCGCCTGATCGAGAACATGAAGAAAACAGGGAAGGTGTCGGATTTGCCAAATGATTTTCGATGGTACTGCACTCCCACTTCGTACGACGTATTCGCCACGTTCGATGGGGTCAAGGAGGCATATCGCCTCTACACTTGTCCGCACTTCCTTTCAGCCTTGCGCAAGCCTGGCGGAGAGACATGCTACCGACCAGAGAGGCAGCTCAATCAAGGCAGCTTGGACAACTACCTGATCGCAGACGGATTCGAGGAGAATAGCACGAAGGTCCTTCCCTACTCGGGTGACCTCTCTTGTGGTCTTAGAATTCCTCAGGGCGCTGACCTGGTTTATCATTCTGACGCTGTCGCCAGGCCAGATGGTGCGCAGGCGCTTTATGCCGAATGTCTTTCCGCCTTATC
>JBBSJE010000394.1:0-5168 GCA_038257535.1 Polyangia bacterium | reverse complement strand
GCGAAAACAATCAGGAAACCTTTTTGGAATTTGTCGGCGTCGAAGGCGCTTGGTCTGGACATGCTATTGAGGTTGTGGCTTAGCACGATAGCACCTGGGTGAAATGGCACAAAACCGCTTGTGGGTGCGCGTGGATGGGGGCTTTTAGGGTGGCGACCAGCCGTTGAATTTCCGGCGCCAGAATCGAGAATCTTGTAACAAACGCCCCTTTGAGTCGGGTACGGCATCAAACCTATAGATCATGATTCGCGCGCCTGATCCCAGCCGTTTCAAACGACCTTACGCCACAACCGGCGGCGCCGGCGGCGCGTCGTCGAAATCGCTTGACCTGTTGGCCACGGCATTATTTCGCCGCGATCCTATGTCGGAAAACGTTGTGGCTGCTTTCGCTGAGATGCCGCCCGGCCTGGGCTTTTCCATTTTGCAGCGTGGGTTGGAAAATGGGGTGCAAGCCATGGCCGACGCGCCCGTTGACCTTCGCCACCTTTTCGAACACTTAGACCAACCCCCCAAGTGGCTGTCACCTCAGCGGATGGAAGCCGGTGCGGCGGCGTTGCTGCGTGCGGGTCCCGCCGCGGGAATCGTGTTGGGCATGAAATCGCTGGTGCTTGGTTACGCCTCGCCAGCGGGCAACAAGCCGCTCACGTTTTCAGGCAAGCTTGAGGAGAAAACGCCACGGCGTTTGGCGGAAACCTGTCGTTTCGTTCAGGCCGTTAGCCAACCCGGCGGCATGCGGCGTTTGGGGCAGGGTTTCCAAATCACGGTGAAGGTGCGCATTATGCACGCACAGGTTCGCGCGCTTATTGGCCGCAGCGGCAGCTGGCGCGTTTCCGACTGGGGCGAGCCCATCAATCAACACGACATGCTGGCCACGGTGATTTTGTTTTCGGCCGCGTTGGTGGAAGGCCTACGTCAGCTGGGATACACCATCACACCCAGGGAGGCGGATGACATCAGCCACCTGTGGCGCTACGTGGGGCACGTGATGGGGGTTGAGGAAGCCCTACTGCCAAATGGGCACCAGCAAGCTTTGGACATGGCGGATTTGATCCAACAAACCCAAGCACCACCCGATGACGATTCGCGTGCGCTGGTGGCCGCGCTGTTTTCATCGCGTCCGCAAATGGCCACAACGCCCAAAGAAAAACAAATGGCTGAACGCAGATCCGCCGTGATGCAGGCTTTGTGTAGGCGCTTGATAGGCAACACGCTTGCGGATCAGTTGGGCTTGCCGCCAACAGCGTGGGGTACACGAGCGTTGCTACGCGCGGTTGGCCCGGTGTTGGCTGTGGCCTCCGGCGTGAACCGGCTGCCGGGTGCACGGGATCTGGCCGCGTGGGCGGGCAATGGGTATTGGGAGGCTGCGGTGCGGGAGGGGGGCAGGGGGGCGATGGATTTTGCACCGCCGGAGGGGATCAGGGAGCCAATAGGCCGCCCACCAGCAAACGAGAACTCACCGTTAGGATGAGCCGAATCAACGTGCGGCGAGTTCCCGCGCCCAAATCGCCCAGACCGAGGTAAAGTGCCGAAATGTCTGATTCTGCGGTCTCTTCCAGACCAGCGCCCTCGCCGATTCCGCAGTCGATGGTGCCGCGCCTATTCGGTGAGAACTACGTGTTGGTCGATGAAATCGGCCACGGCGGCATGGCCACCGTCTATGCAGCGTTGCGAGGCTCCGCCGAGATGCAGCGCCTATGTGCCGTAAAAACCGTGCGGTACCAGCATGGCGAGACAACTTACGAGCTCCTGACCAACCGGTTCCTTGAGGAAGCCGCAACAGTTACGCGTTTGAATCACGACAATCTCGTGTTCGTGTTTGATGCGGGCATCGTCAACCGCGACCTGTATCTGGCCATGGAATACATTGAGGGCCAAAGCCTGTCCGCGATCATCGACCGCTGCGATCAGAGACAGATGAAGTTCCCTCTGGGGATGGCCATGCATGTGGTCCACGAGCTTCTGTCGGGCCTGTCATATGCGCACAACTTTGATGGCGGGAAAATCCTTCACCGCGACGTTTCACCCTCCAACATCATGGCGTCCTACTCGGGCGCTGTGAAACTAATCGACTTTGGCCTAGCCAAATCGCTTCAGGGTGGTAGCCGGGCCACTCTTAGTAGCCTGGCGCTAGGAAAATCCGCCTACATGGCTCCGGAGCAATACTGGGGGCAGGGCGTTGATGACAAGGCGGACGTCTATTCACTGGCCGTTGTCTTTTGGGAATTGCTGGCAGGCCGAAGACTTTGGGGATCGGCAGAACGACCCAAGCTTGCCGTGCCGCACGTACCCCCGTCGCAATTCAATCCTGACGTGCCTCAAGAGCTTGATCGCCTGCTTCAGATCGCCTTGGCCGACGATCCGGCGGATCGTTTCACTGCCGACGAACTTGCGCACGCGGTACGGCGGTACCTTCCCGATTCAAATCTGCGGAACCGCTTGGCAGAGTTCATGCGAGACTTGTTTGCCGTCGAGCAGGGCGCAGAAAAGGCGCGGCAGGCGACTTGGTTCGCAAAGGGTAAGACGTTGGGCGTCGCAGCTCTCAAAGCAGGTGCGGCGGGGCCCGCCACGGGACCCACCTCGCTTTTGGGCACTGTTTTGGATGGCCGCTATGAGGTGCGCCGGCTGATCGCAACGGGGTCGATGGGGTGGGTGTACGAAGGCCTGCACCAGGGCATCGGGCGCAAAGTTGCCATCAAAGTGCCCTCCTGGTCGGGTGATGCGGAACTGCTTGCACGGTTTGTGCGAGAAGGCGCGACAGTGAATCGAATCAACCACCCGAATGTGGTGGACGTGACAGACGCTGGCCGTACGCCATCGGGAGGGGCCTTCCTGGTGATGGAATACCTCGAAGGTACGCCACTAGAGCAATTGATCAGCTCGCCAAAAAAGCTGTCACCCGAGCGAGCCTTGCGGATTGCCATAGAGGTGGCGAAGGCCATGGAGGCAGCCCATGCCGTTTCCGTGGTTCACCGCGACCTGAAGCCCGCGAACATCATGTTGGTGCCTTCGGATGAAGGCGGCGAGGACCGGGTTAAGGTTTTGGATTTCGGTGTCGCAAAGCTGCTGCACGCGGCGGATCGGTCAGAGCACGATCGTGACCTGACCCGCCCTCACATGCTGCTGGGCACGCCAGCCTATATGGCGCCAGAGCAGATTCAGGCGGGAGATGACCCGATTGATGGCCGTGCCGATCTGTACGCCCTTGGCGCCATCTTGTACGAAATGCTCACTGGCCAGCTTCCCTTTGATGATGAGGATCCCGAGTCGTTGTGCCGGCGAAAGCTTAGTGAGTCGCCCACAAACATCAGAGACCTGCTGCCGCAAATGGATGCAGCGCTTGCCAGTCTTGTGATGAAAACTTTGAGCCGCAACGTAGGCGAGCGGCCGTCGCACGCCACTCAGATCCGTGTGGAGCTTGAACGGAGCTTGGCGGCGCTTGCGCAGAAGCGGGCGCCAATGGCTGAACCTCGCGGCAAACGCTCCATGATGAGGTGGTATTTGCTTGCGGGGTTTGTGACTTGTGTCGCAATCCTATTTTTCGCACTGAGGGGGCCTTCAAGGGTTCCAGTTGCATCAGAAGCGGGAGTTAAAATTGCGCCGGAAGTCGTGAAGACCCCCTCGCCACAACCTCCTCCAAAGCAACCCGAGGTCGTGCCGGAAGTGCAGGTGCCTGCGGAGCCCCTCGTTGTGGAAGTTCTTCCTAAAGCACGGATCCCGTCTGCACCTCCTGCGGCGACCACTGAACCAGCATTATCGAGGCCTCAAGCTCCCAACAATGTTGCCGCGAAGCCAATTGAGCCTGTGGTTGAAGCCAATCCGAAGCAAGAAGTTCCACCAGAACCCGCACAAGAATCCGTCAACGAAGCGAACGCCGCTTTGAAGGAAGGAAACGACGCTTACAGAAGGGGTCGCTTCGTCGAAGCGCTTTTCCAAGGCCGTAAGGCGGCACGACTGGGTGCCGGATCCCCAGCGTTCCTTCTGATTGGCCGCGCCGCCTTAAGCATGGACGAGTACGAGGACGCTATGCAGGCGGTCAGCGCGGGCTTGATACTTGCGCCTGGCGATCCTGATCTGGAGAGAATGCGTATGGCCATCAAAGAAAAGAGCGGTCGCTGAGTGGTGCTTGGGAGGTCAGTTGAAAAAGGGCTGGGCGTTTGAGTTGTCAGGCATTGGGGTCGCCATCGCGATATTTGCCGGCAGGCAATATCTTCGCCTGGGGGATCCTGAGGTGACCAATGCGGCCGACCTCATCGACGGAGGATCTCAAGACGAAGCGCCAGACTTCTTCGCTTCAGATTCCGCGTTGCTCATTGTTAAGGCACACAAGATCGAGGAAGTGATTCGGGCCGACGACAATTCAACGCTTGCCAATGCTCCATATCTCTTACTTCTCGAGGACGGGCGTTTTGCATTCGGGTACAGCGATGAAGACGGAAAAACGCGCCCCATTTTCGTTGCGCGGGACCTCCCGTATCAGCTTTATCTGTACGAAGAAGCCTGGGAGCAGTGGGAAAAACACAAACCCGATGGCTCAGGCACGATCACGGACGCTTCGGCACGGTAGGCGAGAAGTGCGTGGGATGAGGTGAGGGCATGGTGGCGGCTCAAGGGGCGCCGCAACCGGATGTGCCGGCGGTGCAGGAGGTAAAGGCGCAGGCATCGGTAATGTTGGAGACGGGGTTGTTCGTGGCGAGCACGCCCTGTGCCGACACCGCCGAAGCGCAGGCAATGCCAGGGGCCTTATTGTCGACCGCGCTAATACTCTGCAGGGTATTGGGAGCCGTAGCGGGAGGGGAAAGGATGAGGATGCCGCCCCAAGTGGCAAGACCGGTTTGGCCCGGGCCGTTTTGGGAGAGGGTGCTGTTGCGGACGTCGAAATGAGCGGCGTTGATCAGCAGACCGCCCTTGGCGTTGTTGCGAAGGGTGATGTTGCGCAGGTAGGCGGTGGTGTTCGCGGAGTCTAGGATGACGCCGATTTGTTCGCTGTTGCGAACGGTCAGAGACCTCAGGTATACAGTTCCGGACGTGATGTTGAGGCCGGTGCCGAGGGCGCCTGGAGCGATTTCTGCTTGCTGCTGGCCCGCAATGACGACCGGCGCTCCCGATACGGCCACCTCCGCGTTCAAATGCGCATCTGGCCCTCGAAGCAGCACCACACGCTTGCTGGC
>JBBSJE010000393.1:0-5198 GCA_038257535.1 Polyangia bacterium | reverse complement strand
GCGAGGTTGCTCACAAGCCCGTCGTTGGCGCCGAACACCGCCGCGCGGAAGCTGCCCGACAGCCGTGCTCGACCGCGTGCGGCGAGCCCGCGCACCACTTCCTCGTGCACGCGTTCGTCGGCCGCCATAGCTGCCGTGGCGTCCGAATCCGACTCGTAGGGCGAGCGGGACTCGGCACGTTGAGCGAGCGCGAACGCCAAGTCTTGGTTGCGGCATCAGCTGGTCTAGAGGACAAGGAAATCGCTGCAATGCTTGAATTGTCCTACTGGACCATTCGAACGCTTTGGCAAAGGATCTTGACGAAACTGGAAACCCGATCACGTCGGCACGCGACCGCTCGACTGCTCGAACAAGTCTTGAAGCTGTAGCGCTGTAACTGTCTTTGCGACACGACCCGATTTGCGAATTGCTCCACTGTGTTCGAATCGAGCCATGTGATTGGTTGACTCAAGCAAACCACCAATTGGGATCGGTTTCGACAAACCCGATGGAGATTTCATGAACAAACGCGACGCGAAGACAACAACAGGGAGAACGGGTCCAACTGGGCCACGTAGGTTCAACAGTGGTTTGGTGGCTGTATCGTTGGCAACCCTACTTTCGGTGAACGCCGAGGCTGGGAGCGGCGTATCGATAGAAGCTGTTGATACCTACACCAACTGTCAACCTCTCCAGAACAACCAGACCAACGCGACCAATTTTCGCAACATTAGTAAGCGATGCACGAGGCCTCGCTTGACAGGAAAGCTGGCTCTGCAGGCCTCGGTGCGGGTCAAGCGGGGGCAGTCGGCACGGTGATGCGGCTGATGGGCTTGTCGAGCTCGGCTTGGTTCAAGCGCGCACGTGTGGCTGCCCAATGTTGCGGCGCAAGCTCGAGATGTCGATCTTTAGGCCAAAAGGGCAGCACGCGCATCAGCTCGTCGAGGTACTGCTGTGGATCGATGCGGTGAAGGCGACAGGTGGCGATCAAGCTGAAGATGGCAGCAGCGCCTTCGGCGTGCCCGTCGCTTCCGTAGAAAAGCCAGTTCTTACGGCCTACCACAATCTTTCTTAACGCT
Source organism: Polyangia bacterium (assembly GCA_038257535.1). GTDB lineage: Bacteria > Myxococcota_A > Polyangia > Fen-1088 > Fen-1088 > JAGTJU01. Next base: position 4,140 of record JBBSJE010000393.1, on the reverse strand, counting down.
CTTTCAGCACGCGTATTGTCGAGCGGCACGTCAGGGTTTTGCAGCACAGCTCGCAGCTCGGCTTCTTGATTGATCACGTATCCCAATGCACGTGCGGCACGTGAGCGTGGCGCATTCGGCTGCATCTGCTTCACCCATGCGAAGAATGCATCCATTAATGGGAGCACCCTTTCTTGACGCGCTTGCAGGCGTTTTGATCGCGGTAGCTTCATGATCGCGCGATCCAAAATGTAGATTCCTTGAATGCGCAGTAGACCCTGGACACCGACAGCATGGCGGCACAACGCCGCCTCAAAAAAGTAGCGGCGCGCGTGGGCCCAACAGCCGACGAGTGTTACTCGCCTATCTGGCGCTTCATCACCGTCGTCCGTTTTGGACGGCGGCGGTTTCTCAAGCACGTTGTAAACGTGATGCGCATCGGCTTGCAGATAGCCACGAAAGTCACCAAACAGTGTCTTTACGGCTTGTTTCGTGTGTTCTGGAACATAGTGAAACATAACGGCCGAATCATCGACTACCGCCGTGAAGAAGTGACCTTTCTTGCACGCTTGCCTGACTTGACTCGGACCTTCAGGTTGGATGGCTGCGCCTGTGGCGTCGGTCGAGATGACGCCTGCGTTTTTGATCGCGTCCTGCCACATAGCATTTACGACCGTGGCGCCAAAGGTGTTGCCAGCCTGATCGACGTAGCGGCTCATCGTGCCGCGATCGATGCTGGAGTCGGCACTAATGAAGTGCTGCTCTTGCCGCGCCAGTGGCTCGCCGCGGCTGAATTTTCGCGTGATGATGTCGGCGACGGTGCTCGTATGCAGAAGCGGGCGGTCAAACAAGGAAAGCGGTTGCTCGGCGCTTAGCTCCGACGTGCCTTGCACCGTCGTCACTTCGTACTTTACCGTCTTCTTTACCACCACCGCGTACTGCGCGCGCTTGAGGTAGAGCTGATAGCTGACATCGAAGCCGCAGCGCGGGTGCTTTCCTTCAAGGGCCGGGTCTTCAACCTCAACTTCGATGCGGGGCAGTGAGCTTTGAGCCAGGTTGCGACGGCCAGCAGGCTTTCGCTTCGGTAAAGGTTCGTTGCTGTCCGGTTGGCCTGGCTCGCCCTCGAATACCGCCGCAAGTTTGCGCGCATCGTCCAACTCCTTCTGTAGAGCGGCTTCTGCTTTGAGCAGGTCATCAAAGGCAAGCTGCGTTTCGCTGGTCATGCTGCGTTCGGTGCGGTTGCCGTAAAGGCGTCGCAACAAAAGCTGATTCTCTTCCCGCAAATTGGCGATGGTCTCTTGTTGGCTTGCAAGCTGCGCTTGCGTCTCGATGCGCATTTGCGCAATCTCAGCCTGCAACGCCGCGAGCAAATCGGCAGTATCTGTTGCCTTTGCCTGCGGTTCGTTGTCCATGGAATTTCCATCTACATCATCGCGATCTCGTCGTCCAACAAAACTTACTAATGTGTAATTCGCCTGCGCTTATTTGGACGCGCACCATTTCCGCCAAAGATCGCACCAAACAATGAGTCGCTTACCATCACGTGTTGCTGCGAGTGCGACGTGGCGACAGGCAGTTCAAAACGCCCAAAGTCGAGCCTCTTACTGATAAGGACATCGCCACTGCCATCCCACGTCAGGATCTTCATCGTATGACCGCGTTTGCCAACGAAGACAAACAATGCGCGCGCACGTGGCTCCAGCCTCATGCGCTCGCGCACCATGCCGCCCAAACGCTCGTAGCCCATCCGCATGTCTACCGGCTCAAGCGCCACGTAGATCGGTAACCCCATCCAATTCACGATGCACCTCTCAAGACACGAATCAACCGCGCAAGCATTTGATCGTCGAAGGTCGATTCGACTTTTATGACCACGCCGTCTACCTCGAGCTGCATTTGCTTTTCGACCGTGGTTCGCGGCACCAACTGCGCGAAACGCATTGTCTTCCGTGCGCCCTTTCTGGCAGGGCGCCGAGATGGCTGCGCCCACACGAACCCAGTCGAGGTTGAAATCCCCACTGCCGCCGCCGCCTTGGCAACGCTCATACCCGTCGCCACTAGCGCTTCAAATTCCTGCCGTCGCTCTTCACTTTCTTGCTTCTTCATGCCCCTAGATTGAGGCTTAGACCTTCAGACCGAGGCCGAGGCTTCGTGCATCGGTTACCAACATTATGATCAACAACCACAACGCGATGTACACCACGGGGGTGTCGTTTTTCAATTCGAGCGTTTGGGATACTGACTTCACCGAAGCAGCAGACTCATTCAACTTTGATCGCTCCACGAACCTCGATGCCATTGCGTACTTTAGCGGTCACGGCATCTGCGACGATCAACAGCCAGCAACGTCATGCATTGCTTCGTGGGGTTGCGCATCGCCTCCCCCCGGTGCCTCACAAGGAGTGTGTCTCAGGAGTCAGGCAGCGTGGCCCCAGGGCAAATGCGCCTATAACGTAGGTCGCAACTTAGTCGCTTACAAGAACAGTATTTGCCAGAATGTTAACTACAGCTCGAACGTGAGGTGGGGAGAAAGCCCCGTATACGGTGCTTGGGGAGGGGCCGGGACAGATGGCGGTGTAAATTTTGCCGTTCTCGACGTCAGCTGCGGCGTCACTCCCAACATGTGGGTGAGCCAACTCAACAACATGAACGTAGGACTCTCGACCGTCGCCACGATCATGCCCACGAGCGTGGGGTCCGATACCGCTGACTCATCAAACAGGGGCTCCTCATTCGCGAACCGCTTCAAGACCAACAAGAACTCCCCAATAGCGTGGGCTTGGCGCGATTCTATCAACTCCACAACCGGCGGCTCCTCTTGCTTTTTGGGTGGGGGTAGTAAAGGCATCCACGGCTGCGGAGCTAACCTGACTTTCTCGTCGGACATAACGGCATTCTGGTCCAGCTGGAAAGCGGACACCGAAACGTGGGTTGACGTCCAACTTGACGTCAACGACGCAGAAGCAAGCGGCTTCAAGTCCACTCGCTGGACTTGCAACTACGATTGCAACGCTAATCCTTGGGCACTCTAGACTAGGAAGAGAAAAACCATGCAAATCAACACTTTAGTTTTCACGATTGCGGCTACCGGAATGCTCATTACGACTGCTGCATCTGCTCAAACGAATCAGGGTGCACCGGGGTACTTGCACGGCTTAGAGGCGAGCCAGTTCGCTGTGGGAAGCGGCGCGAAGAGCGTGCAACTCGGAAACCAGGAGCGAATCGAAGGTTCTTGGGGCGTGAGGGCCGTGGATAGCCGCAACGGAGCCTTCCTTGCGGTACCTTCCGCCGGCGCGCCATGCCTTTCGTCAGATTGGAAAGGCACGGCCAAGCAGCACGAAGAGTTAGCGGTAGCTTACTTTAAAAAGGCCGGAATCCCTCAGGATCAGATCATGGGAACCAGCGTGGTTACCGAGATGGGTGTAGACGAAGGCCCCGATGACCGTTTCACCGCCGCCCCTCGCCTAATCTCTTACAGCACCCACATTGAACGGCAAGTGGAAGGGCTCCCCGTCCCGGACTCCAGAATGTGGGTTTCTTTCAATCAGAACTCAGAAATTCGATCCGAAGGGGTCTTCTGGCCAGCCATTCCTGTATCGGTATTGGCGAAGGCCAAGTTAATTCAGGCGATGGTAGGATCTGCCGCCAAGGTGAACGCATTTCATGCCCGCCTCGTCAGCCGCAGGCCGGACATTAGGGAATCGCCCGGTCGCGTGTCTATCTTCCATTCAGATCCCACTTTCCCTGGCCCTGTACAGTTCCTTGCAGCATACGAGGCGATCTCGTTAGGGAATAAGCCTCATTCCATATTCTTCGACGAAACTGGCAACGAGTTGCCAGCGTTGGATGAGAAAACAGAATCAGCGCAGGAATCAGTGAAACAGTAGAACAGAGGTAGGGCATCTCGGGGCGGGCGAACTCCTCTCCGAGATTGTCTGCTAAACTTCTCCAGGTTGCCAATGAAACTTCTAAGCCTTTGCGTGTTGGTGATATCTGCGATTTCGTGTGGCGGCTCTCAGACGTAAGCCCCTTACGGGCTGCATGAGTGCGAAGTTTGGATTGTCCGCAATGATATTGGGCGATGTTAACAAAGGCCCAAGAGACGAATGAGCAAGAGGACCGCGGCGGTGGCGGTCTATTCTGTGCTTTTCTCTCGGGCTT
>JBBSJE010000392.1:0-5198 GCA_038257535.1 Polyangia bacterium | reverse complement strand
TCGTCGTCAACAAACAGGTCGCTGGATTCCACAAGCTCAATGCCCATCATCCGGGACAAAAACGTGTGCTCGAAGTAGGCCGAGTTGAACGGCCCCGGCGTCATCAGCACCGAGGTAGGTCGATCGCAATCGGGCGCCACCGAGTTCAACGTCTTCGCCAGCTGCATGGGATATTGATCCACGGGGCGCACCCCCAGGCGTTCGAGCGCGTGTTGGAACACCCGCTTTGTCACCACCCGGTTCTCCAGCACGTAAGACACCCCCGACGGCGTGCGCAGGTTGTCTTCAAGCACGCGAAACGTGCCTTGTGGATCGCGAATCAGATCCACGCCGGCAATGTGAAGCCGCACGGTTTTGGGCGGCACCACGCCGCGCAACTGCGGAATGTAGCTTTTGGCCCCCAACACCATGTCTTTGGGGATCACACCGGCGGCCAAGATGCGTTGTTCGCTGTAAACGTCGGCCAAGAACAACTCTAAAGCGGCCATGCGTTGCTTTAAGCCACGTTCAACCTTGGCCCACTCCGCGGCCGCAATCACCCGTGGCACGATGCAAAAGGGGAAGATCTTCTCGGTGCCGCGGTTGTCGGAGTAAACGGAAAAGGTAACCCCTTGGTTGATCAACGACAGCTCGGCAAGGTCTTGCCGCTGGATGAACTGCTCGACGGTAAGATTTCCCAGCAAGCGAACGGCCACCTCGGCGTGGTCACGCGGGCGCCCACTTCCGTCCACCAATTCATCGTAAGCGCTCGCAAGCGGCTTATACTTCGACAAAAGCGATCCGGGGTGGAGATCCATGTCACCAGTTTAGGCCGGCGCATTGGCCAATTCATTAGTATTATTGAGCCTTTACGAATTATAAACCACTTGGAAACCTGCCCGTTACGTGGTTTCTTTATGCTAACTGTTGTCCCTTCGAGGCGATTCCCCAGTCATTCTCTTCTGTTCCCCGCTTGCCGCCGATCGCGCCCCCCATGAACCGCACTCTTAGTACCCCACCGCCTGCGGTTCCCCTATTTGCCGGCTACCGGGGCTCGGCGGACGCCTACGACGAGTTGCATGATGCGCAGGGCGACGTGCGGCCCGCCTGGAAGCCCTTGGTGGATCGGCTTGATCGCTTGGGCGATGCTGAAATTTCGCGGCGTTGGGGGCAATCGCAACGCCTGATTCGCGAAAACGGAATCAGCTTCATTTTGTACGGCGACGAGCGCGCCGACGACCGGCCCTGGAAGCTGTCGCCTTTGCCGGCAGTTTTTGGGCCCCAAGATTGGGAGCCTTTGGCCGAAGGCTTGCGCCAGCGCGCCACCTTGCTGGAAATGGTGTTGGCCGATTTGCACGGGCCACAAAACCTACTGTCTGAGGGCTTGATTCCGCCGGCGCTGGTGTTTGGCAACCCCAACTTCTTGCGTCCCTGCCAGGGCATGTCGCCCCCCCGCGGCCGCTGGTTGCCGCTTTATGCCGCCGATGTGGCGCGCGGCCCCGATGGGCAATTTCGGGTTTTGAGCGACCGCACCCAGGCGCCTTCAGGGGCAGGCTACGCGCTTGAAAATCGGATCATCATTGGCCGCACGCTTCCTGAAGTGTTTCGAGATTGCCGCGTGCATCGTTTGGCGCCGTTTTTCAACACGGTGAAAGAGACGCTGATGGCCTTGGCCCCGCGGCCGCAAGATCAGCCTCGCGTGGTGTTGCTGTCTCCTGGCACGCAAGATCCCACCTATTTCGAGCACGCCTATTTGGCGCGCTATTTGGGTTTCACCTTGGTTGAAGGTGGCGATCTAACGGTGCGCGACGCGCGCGTGTTCTTAAAGATGTTGGGCGGCCTTCAGCGCGTGGACGTGATCGTTCGCCGGGTGCCCGATTTTCTGTGCGACCCGCTGGAGCTTCGGTCCGACGGACGCAACGGCATTCCGGGTTTGCTACAAGCGGTGCGCGACGGCAACGTAGCCATTGCCAATCCCTTGGGCACCGGGCTCATTCACACGCCCGCGTTGCTGCCGTTTTTGCCCGCGGTGTGCCGACGACTGCTGGGTGAAGATCTGCACACGGCGTCCGTTCAGACTTATTGGTGCGGCAACCCTGCCTCTTTGCGTGTGGTGCTTGAACGCCTAAAGACGCTTGTGATCAAACCGGCGTTTCCCAGCGGCCCTTCGGTGCCCATGTTTGGCAGCTTGCTGTCGCAAGGCCAGCTCGAAGAATTGGCGGCGACGATCAAAGCGCAGCCGCAGGCATTCATTGCACAAGAGCCGCTGATATTGGCCACCACGCCTGAACTTCATCCTGATGGCCCGCAAGCGCGGCACTCAGTGCTGCGGGCGTTCGTGACGGCGTCGGCTGACACGTTCGATGTGATGCCCGGGGGTTTAACCCGCGTGGGATCGCGCCCTGACGCGCTGGAAGTTTCTTTGCGTTCAGGCGGTGGGAGCAAAGACACCTGGGTGTTGAGTGAAGCGCCTGTACAAACCTTCTCGCTGTTGCCGCCCCCCGGCGACACCACGCCGCTGTCTCGTGGGGGTGGCGATCTGCCCAGCCGCGTGGCTGACAATTTGTTTTGGCTGGCCCGCTATGCCGAACGCGCCGAAGGCATTGCACGGTTGTGCCGCGTGATCGCCAGCCGTCGCATGGAACAAGCGGGCGACGACGTGAGCGAGGAATCTCAAAAACGGCTGTTGCTCGTGCTGGCCGAAAGCCTTGGCATCAAGTTTCCGCCCGACGCCAGCATTGAAGCCGCCTTGTCGCAAGCCGTATGGTCCGAAACATGGCTGGGGTCGCTCAAAAGTGTGGTGCAGGCGGCCACGCGTTTGGCTCGCATGGTTCGCGACCGCTTATCAACCGACACCTTTCGCATTCTGCTGGCGATTGAAGATGAACTTCAAGAACCAGGCGAAGCGGAACGGCAAGATTTGGCCCGGGTGGTGGTTGCCATGGATCGCGTGGTGTTAACCTTGGCGGCGTTTGCTGGCTTGGCCATGGACGGCATGACCCGGGGGCACGCGTGGCGGTTCTTGGATCTGGGGCGCCGGCTTGAACGCGCCACCACCATCGCCACCCTGCTCGCGAAAACCACCACGGGCATGGTAAAGACCCTGCACCAAGAGCAACTGCTTGAAGCCACCTTGGAAGTTGCCGACAGCAGCATCACCTACCGCCGCCGATATCCTTCGCGTTTGGAAGTGGCGCCCGCCGTGGATCTGCTGCTAACCGATGAAACCAACCCTCGCTCGGTGGCGTTTCAGCTGCAAACGTTGGTGCAGCAGATGCAAGATCTTCCGAAGCCCAGCCAAGAAGCCCAGCTTTCTCCCCAACACAAGCTGGCCCTGGCGGGACTCACGGCGGTGCGCTTGGCTGAAGTGCAGATTTTGTGTGTCACCACGGAGACCGGGGAGCGTCCCGCGCTCGCGCACTTGTTAGACCGCTTGCTTCGCGACCTTCCCACACTTTCTGACGCCCTCAGCGGACAATACCTGAGCCATTCGGCCATCACGCGCCAGCTGGCTTTTGATCCCAATGTTTTCGACCGCCCCCTGTGATCGCCTTGAAGCTACGCATCGTGCATAAGACAGAATATCGCTACACCGAGCCGGTGAGTGTGTCGCATCACATTGCGCATTTGGTACCCCGCAGCAGTGGCACCCAGACTTCGCTGTCGCGTGAGCTCAGCATCGTCCCAGAGCCTTCATTGCGCCGAGAACGCGTGGATGCTTTTGGCAACCGCTGTGTGTACTTCGCGGTGCAAGAGCCGCACACACACTTGGTGGTCACGTCGCGTGCGCTGGTGGATTTGTTGCCCGCAGAGCCCAAGCTTCCGTTTGCCGGCCAAGCGTGGAACCAGGTGCGCGATCGACTGGCCAGCGACGGTCGGCCCGACATTCTTTCGGCCTACGCTTTCGTATTCGAATCGCCCTACGTGCCCGTGAGCGCCGCCTTGGCGCAATACGCGCGCCCCTCGTTTGCCGAAGACAGGCCTTTGTTGTTGGCGGTGGCGGATTTGACCCGGCGGATCAATCAAGACTTTGTTTACGATCCCACCTCCACAACGGTCTCCACGCCGGTCACTGAGGTGTTGCGGCTGCGGCGCGGGGTTTGCCAAGACTTTGCGCACTTGCAAATTGCCTGCTTGCGAAGCTTGGGCTTAGCCGCGCGTTATGTGAGCGGCTATTTGCTGACGCGCCCCCCTCCGGGACGCCCGCGCTTGGTGGGCGCCGATGCGTCTCATGCTTGGCTTTCAGTGTTCGTGCCGGAGTTCGGCTGGGTTGACTTCGACCCCACCAACAATGTTGTGCCCAGCGGCGAACACGTGCAATTGGCGGTTGGCCGTGACTTTGGCGACATTGCGCCCGTGCGGGGCGTGATTTTGGGCGGCGGGCAGCACAAAGTGATTGTGTCTGTAGATGTCGAACCGTTGGCTTAAAGCGGCAGCCGCGCGCAAATTTGCCAAACTATCCCAGGTGAGATTGATGCCGCAGCGGGGGGCGTGGCGATGGGGGGTGACCTTGTGCTTAACGGCCACCTTACAATCGGTGGCCCAGGCCCAGGCGCCACGATGGCCGTCGCTTCCCGAGATGGCGCGGGCCATGGCGCCCCTGCCCGTAGGGGCCACGGTGGTAGCTTTTGATCCCGCAGGCGCCAACGCGGTTTTCCTGGCCCGACGCTTAAACGTGGCCGCGAGCGCGTTGGCGCCACAGTTGGCCAACGCAGCGTCGTATCGTGAGGCCATTCCTTCGTTTGTGCGCGCGGAAGTCATCCCCACTCGGCACACGCAGCCCGCACAAAACAGCTTGGTGGCGTGGGAGCTCGAGATCCCGCTGTGGAATCTTGACGGCCAGCTTTGGTTTAAGCCTTTCGATCACGCGGTACAAATTCGCCTCGCTTCAGGCGCCTTTGCACCGGGGCAGTTTCTTTGGCAATGGCAACGGCTTGCTGCCAAGAACGAAACGCCGCAATCGTTGCTTGTGCTACGGGGAACGGCCAACACGAAGGACGCCAACTGGGGCACGCGCAAAATTGCAGGACGCAGCCCCCTGGCGGAGCCGGCCATGACGGTGGCGGCGGCTTACACCCTGATGGAAGCCATGGTGGATAGGCTCACAGAAAAAAAACTCGCATCGCATCCGCAGCGATGGCCGCAAGCGCCTATGAAGCCGCCCTCGGTCAACCACTTAGAGACGCAGCTGGCCGCCGTGGCCCAAAGCCTAAACGTTC
>JBBSJE010000391.1:0-5201 GCA_038257535.1 Polyangia bacterium | reverse complement strand
CAATACAGGAACCGAAAGCATTCTCAGCCGCATTCCACGGCAGCGGGCGTAGATGCGCATGACGTCCGCATAACTCACCTTGTCGGTGCCGCCAATTTCGTAGATGCGAGAGGCGGACAGCGGTAACGTCACGCCTTCGAGCAAGTACGCTAGCACGTCGTCGATGGCTATGGGTTGCGCGGGCACGTTCACCCAGCGCGGGGCGATCATGAAGGGCAAGCGTTCCACCAAAGAACGAATCATCTCAAACGAAAGGCTGCCAGAGCCAATGATGATCGAGGCGCGGAATTCCAGCACAGGAATGCCAGAAGCGCGGAGGATCTCCCCCACTTCGTGGCGGCTGCGCAAATGCGAAGACAGATTCTCATCATCATTGCCTAGGCCGCCCAGAAAGATGATGCGCTCAACGCCGGCGGCTTTGGCAGCGTGGCCGAAATTGGCCGCGGCTTCGCGATCGGCAGCCTCGAATGAACCTTTGGCGCCCATGGAGTGCACCAAATAAAAAGCGATCGACACACCCTGCATGGCTCGCTGCAAAGAATCGGGATCAAACAGATCGCCTTGTACAAGCTCGGTTGACGCAGAAGCCGTGCGGCGCAATCTTGCGGGTTGCCGCACCAAACATCTTACGCGCGCATCCTTTTGCGTGAGCGCACGAAGCAGACGCCCCCCCACGTATCCGCTGGCGCCTGTCAGCAGGATCAGCGGGCGTCTAGCCTCGGGCAAGCATTTGTCCATGTCTGTTGGATGCCATTACACCATCGCCTGGTGCGCTGTGCGTGCCAAGAACGCGCGCCAGGAGGAAAACGCCTAGCCAAATTGGCACGACTCCACCTGAGTTTTTCCGCAAATCGGCCCCAACGCCGGTGGTCCTGCGTTTGCAAAACGATTCGGCATGCGCCCCACGCCCCTATTCCCTATCCGTATTTTGGTATTTGTGATGGCTGGAAACGCGGTGGCTTTTGCTCAAACGCAAACCACCGACAGCCCCGAAACCTTGCTGGCCACAGACTTTTCGATAAGCCTGGCCAAGCTTAAGGAAGACAAATCTTACACACCGCTGCCGCTAGCCGATGCCAACAAACACTTGAACCGTGCGCGCTGCTTGTGCGGCGAACCTGTTGAAGTGCGGGTGGCGTTGCAAACAAGTGGCATCGAAAAGCTCAAAGACCGGAAGCTTGAAGCTGTTTTGTTGTGGGGTGCCGATTGCGCAGAGCCACAAGCTGAGTGCATCCAGTTGTCTGAGGGCAGCTTGGGGGCAGGCACAAAAGGGTTGGAGCGCCGGATGGGCGTTAATGAATTGTTCGCGGCCGCAGGCGCATCCGCTTGTGAGGGCTTCGAGGGAAACCGCGCCTTGTGGCTGGTTTTGCGTGAAGATGGCAAGCGACTGGATGTGTTGGTGTCGCAAAGCCTGCGACTAGACAGCAAGGCGCCCGCGGCGCCAACGCTCAAGCCGGCCGCCGTGGGTGACGAAGCTTTGCATCTGGCGTGGACGCCTCCGGCCAGCTCCCAAGGCGTGGTTGCCCACCAGGCGCTTTGCAGCCCCGCGCCCGCAAAGGCGTTCGCGCCCGCGTTCGATGCCTGCATGGCCATGGCAGCTGATGACGACGGCGGAACCGGCGTTGCCCCTTGCAGCGAGCGCCTGAGCGCCGGCATCACAAGCCACCGACTTGGAGGCCTAAGCAACCATCAAACGTATGCGGTGGCGTTGGTGGCGATTGATGCCAGTGGCAACGTGAGCGCCGCATCCGACCCCGTGATGGGAACACCTGCGCAGGCGCTCGGCTTTGCTGAGATTTACGAAAGCGAAACCGGTCAAGCCATGGGCGGCTGTCGCACGGCGGGACGCTCGGGCAAGGGAGGGTGGCCGGGGTTCGCGGTGTTTGTGGCTCTGCTGTGGCTTCACCGGCAAGGCAAGCGCTGGTGGGTAAAGCTGGCAATGGCATTCACAGCGGTGGTGTTGCTGGGGTGGCCACATCCGGCGCGCGCGGAATCGTGGAGTTTGTCGTCAGACATCACAGAGACCACCCCGCAGGGGGGCGACAGCCCGCAATCGTTTGCGTTAAGCCTAGCCGTGGGCTTCTATCGCCCTAACGTTGACAGCGAGTTTTCATCGCAAGGTGGCATGGGCCCTTTCGAGAAAACGTTCTCGTCTGACCGCCGGCCCTTGTGGCAGCTTCGGCTCGAACGGTTCGTGTGGCGAGGGTTTGGTACTTTGGCCTTGGGCATCGGCGCAGGGCACTACAACGCTACGGGAAAAGCCTTCACAGCAGACGGACAAGGCCGCACCGCGGATGACACGTATCTGCGCGTGGTGCCGCTCTTGGGCGAGGCAATCTACCGCTTAGATACGTGGATGCGGCACGGAGTTAGCTTGGTGCCCTATCTACGGTCGGGCCTCGATCATCACCTTTGGTTTACCGACGCCGACAAAGCGGGAGGAACGTGGGGCTGGCACGCGGCGGCCGGACTTGCTTTTGATCTCGGCCGGCTAGATCCCGAATCCGCGGTTCAGCTTGATAGAGAAACCGGCGTGAACCACACGTTGTTGTTTGTGGAGGTCAACCACGCAGACATCACAAACTTCGGCGCAAGCAATGCCTTGCGGCTTTCGGACACCACGCTGGCGCTGGGGCTTTCGCTCATCATGTGAAGAACGATTGCGCACGCAGCGCTTAGCGGTTTGTGGGTCCTAGAGTCAACGAGCTGGCACCGCCGCCACCATTTGCGGCGCAGGACCTGCTGTGGGGTGTAGGTGCCACGTGATCTTCAAAGGGCGGGCGCGGCGTGAACGAACACACGCCATTTCATCCGCTGCCACCTGAACCTCTGCGGTTTTGCCAGCGATCAAGGGCTGGCGAACGGCGTTTGTCTGCAGGCAGTCGCTAACATCGCCGGTCTGGATCTTCACCAACAGCAGGTCGCCGCTGCTGCCTTCGGGGTAGGCGTGCACAATCGCAGGCCCCACCGCAAGTTTCTGCGCTTGCGTGCGCTCAACTTTGGCTTCCTGGGCTTCGCCAGGCCGACTCAACTTCAATGATGTTGTTGCGCAGCCACTCGCCATGGCCACCACCAACCCCAACACACTTACGGGAACCATCTTCGCGGACATTCTGTTAATCACCTTTCTGGCTCCCTGACAAAGCAAATACTGGGCCAACGCTCAACCAAGGAAAAAAGGTAATGATTTCAAAGAGCATGCGGTGCGTCTCCGGCATGAACGCCGAGTGAGGACACAATTGGGACCAACTAGCCGGGACAACCTGGCTTACAGTTCAGCGCGGCACAGGTTCGCAGGCTCAAGGCTCTAAACGCGTGGCCACCCATTAGGGCATACCCACGCATATGCCCATTACACGCCGTGTCGTGTAACCTTTGTTACCCTCAGGTTTGCCACTTGAACGCCAACCCCGCTGCAGGGACGGTCGAGGCATGGCCCGCCCCTTGCAATCCTAGCCAGAAACGCCGCCCTTAGGGGTTTGAGGGACATAGGAAGGGGAGGACGGATGATACCGAACGCGCAGCAGCCCAAGCCGGCTCAAATCGAACACAGCAGAAACTGCCAACTCGATGGCTTGCGCGCCATTGCGGTAACACTGGTGCTGCTGTCTCACTATGCGGTGGTGCGCCTGCTGGCAAATGGGCTTTGGGGCTCCATGGGCGTGCACGTGTTCTTTGTGCTCAGCGGGTTTCTGATCACAGGCATCTTGATAGAGGCACGTGACAAGATGGGCGGCACGCACGGCTTGAAGGACGCCCTGCGGGTTTTCTACGGCCGACGCTCGCTGCGCATCTTTCCGCTCTACTACGTTTTTCTATTGTTCCTCTACTTAACGAACGTTGACGGCATTCGAGACAGCTTCCTTTACCACCTGGGCTACGCTAGCAACGTGGGCATGGCCATCAACGACGCACACTATGGCCACAACAGCCATTTCTGGTCGCTTGCAGTGGAAGAACAGTTTTATCTCGTGTGGCCATGGTTCGTTCTGTTGCTGCCGCGCAAACACATCGTGAAAGCCATTGCCGCAATGGCAGCGATGGCTTGGGTTTACCGGGTGGCGGGTTTCTACGCCGGCTGGAACGATTACGCCCTGCGGATGGCCACACCCGCCGTACTGGATTCGCTGGCGGCTGGGTGCTTTTTGGCGGTGGTGCATCGCGACCGAACGGTTTGGCCTCGCCTGCATGCGGCGCTTGTCAAACTGGGGCTTTGGGTGGCGGCGCCTTTGGCGCTTGCGTTTAGCGTGGGCAAATCGGTCGACGTTCTGCCTTTGCCAACTCAGCTACTGTTGTTCACACCCTTGGTGGCGCTGGCGGCATTTGGCATCATCGACAAGGTCGCGCCTGGGTTGCCGGGGTGGACAGGAAAAGTCCTGCAATCGCGACCGCTCGTTTATCTAGGTCAACGAAGCTATGGCATCTACGTGATTCATCTTTGTGTGCCCTACTTTCTTGAGCGTTTTTTGGAGCGACTGAATCTGTGGCTGCCGCAGGTACCCTTGCTCTCGGTTGTGATCCCCGCAGCCATCACCATCGTGGCCGCGGAGTTGAGCTGGCGCTTCATCGAAAGCCCTTTCAACAACCTAAAACGGCATTTTGTGTATGCCAAAGCGCGACGTCCCTCCCACTGGGGGCAGTCAAAATTCGAACGCCTGGCTCTATCGGGGAATTAAGAGCGAACGGATTTTAAACCAAAAGCCCGCGGCTGCCGGCATCGGGCAACATCGAATTGACCATAGGTTTACCCACCATCGCTTCTGAGACGGTGTTGTAAAATTTGGTGGCGTCCATGTCTTGAAAATCCACCGCCGCGCCCACTTTCAGTTTGCCGCCTGCGCCTGTCCACAGATGGAAGATGTCTTTGAGCGAATGGCTATCACCGCCATCGCCAAGCTCGGTGCCCATCATGAACAGCATGTTTTCCAGCACGCTTTTGCCATTGCCTTCTTTGACTTCGTCAAGCTTGCCCATGAAGTAGGCCGCACGCGACATCATGACGTGGGTGTGCTTTTCAAGCCAGTCACGCGACCTGTGGGTTCCCCCCCCATGCGCTTTGTCTTCGCCCCAGCCGTGCCAATATTCGTGTGCGGTGGTGGGATCGTTGAACTCAATGGTGCGCCCCCCCCAGGTATAGGTTCCTCGCAAACTCAATCGCTCCCCCCCTGACGTAAACTGCAAATTGCCAAAGCGCGTGCGGT
>JBBSJE010000390.1:0-5229 GCA_038257535.1 Polyangia bacterium | reverse complement strand
CGCCGCGATGCGATCGCCCACCCAAGGGCCCAAGGGCACAAGCCGAAGCCCATGATGTTCTAACGGCGTTGGCCAGGGCACGCGCGTTCCTCGCGCCAAGGCGCGCTTGCGCAGATTCTTGGTGATGGCGCCGTCGAAGCTGGGGCCATCTGCGTGCGCCGGCATCCACAATGTGCCCACCTCGAAGCGTTCCAACAGGTGAGGCATGCCCTGCGCATGATCGGGGTGTGGGTGTGAAAGCGCCAGCACATCAATGCGGCTGATGCCTTGCCGCTGCAGAAACGGCCCCACAATGCGCGCGCCCGTGTCGAAGCCGTCGCCCAGCCCGCCCGCATCGATCACCGCCACGAAACCACGAGGCCCTTGCACCACCGCCGCATCGCCCTGCCCCACATCCAAAAACGTCACACGCACCTCATCGCCCTGCGTGCGCCGCCACGTTCGCACGCCCCACAACAAACACGCTACCCCTAGGCTCGCCGCCGCCCACATCCACAATCGGCGCCGCGAAACCGATCGCGCGCCTAGAGACAATCCCCACAAACCAAACACGAAACCCAACGTCATCAGCAGCGTTTCGGCCATCGTCGGATGGTTCACGTACCAGATGGGCGCGTAAGCGCCGAAGCCGCGCGCCACCAACAACGTCAAACGTGCCGCTTGGTCGCACAGAAACAAGGGCACAAACCCCAACCAGGGATGCAAAGCCATCAAGGTGGCCGCCGCCAGCCCCAACGGCACCACCAAAAGCTCTACCAACGGGGTTAGCAGCAAGTTGCCCGCGGGGGCCGCCGGCGTCACTTCGCCGAAGTGGTACGCCACCAGCGGGCCCGTAATCAAGCCCGCCGCCAAGGTGGCGGCCATCGCCCGCCACACCCACGCCAAGCTGCGCGCGCCCACACCCGCCGCGGCTGGCCGGCCAGGTCCCAGTGGACCCGCAAACAGCGCCAGCGCCACAACTGAAGCCACCGAAAGCTGAAACGAGATGTCCCACAGCCAAAACACGGAGTGCACACCAATGCCAAGCACCGCCACCGCAATGCTGGTGGCGATCGAAGGCGCGCGCCGAAGCACGTAAGCGGCAAACACCATGCTGGCCATCAGCGCTGACCGCCACGTGGCCACTGCCTCGCCCGTCATCAGCGTGTAAAACAGCACAGCCGGAATCGAACACGCCGCCGCCAACACCTGCGGCGCCACACGCAGCGCCAGCCACGGGAAGAGCAGCACCAGCTTGCGAAGGCCCACGAAAAACAGCGCCGCCACAGCCGCCAAATGCAGGCCGGAAACCGAAAGTGCGTGCGTGGCCCCCGCCGCCTTGAAGCCCAGTTCCACCTCAGCTTCCACCGCCGCGCGTTCGCCCAAAACAACGGCTCGCAAAAACGCCGCGCGCGCGGGTGGCAACGAAGCCAAAGCGCCCGACAAAGCCTGCCGCGCGCCCTGTGCCAAACGCCTGGGGCCCCAGCCCTTGCCGATTCGCTGAATGCGCTCGGCGCGCACACCCCCGCAATCGCGGCGCACGGCCCCGCTGGCCCACGGATCTCGCGCCCCAGGGTTAAAAAAGCCAAACGGCGGCTGCCAAGCGCCGCACACCCGTACCTCGTCACCCATCATCAACAGCGGCACAGACGGCCCTTGACGAACCCGCACCCGCCAACGCCCCTGCGGTGCCGCGGAGCCCCCAAGCGCCCCCTGCACCACCAGACCAACCCCGCCGCCGCTAGAAGCTGTTGGCCCCTCGCGCACCTGCCCCTCCACGCACACGTTTTGCCCGGACTTCAAAGCCTCCACCGCCGCGATGTGGCCTTGCAAATCCGCGAGCGCCACACCGCCCACCACACCGCCCAAAACCAGGCACAAGGCCACCGCCACCAGTGCGAACCGCCGTTGACGGGCCAGCAGCAGCCCCCCACCCCCCGCCAAGGCCCCCAGCGCCCACACAGGCCAGCCTGTGACCGATAGGCCACACAACACGCCCACGCTGAGGGCAGCGGTCCACACAGGCAATCGCACCGTTGTTTTTCGGGGCGCGCGGCCAAAAGTTGCGCCACCGCGTAAAAAAAGCGACCCACCGCACCCTGGGGCCCCGAAATCCGCGGTCTTCGTGGTCGCAAAGAGGGGGTGCTGCTAATGTGAGACTTAGCGTTGGGTCACTGGGAGGCGGCGAATTGGGTTTGCAGACACCAACCGACCACAGCTGTTTGGGCCCCTTATGTCATCTGATTCCACGGGCGTACTTAGGCAACAATTCGCGGTGCCATTTTCGTACACGGTTGCGTTTACGCACGACGTGTTCGGCACCGCCAATCCCCTGCTCGCCCAAACGCTTGCGAGCCGTGAGCCCTCACGGCAACACAAAGTGATGGTGGTTTTGGATGCGGGGGTGGAGCGCGCGTTCGCGCATTTGCAGACCAAGATCCACACCTACTTTTCAGAGCACAGCCACAACCTGGCGTTGGTGCGGGCGCCCCTGGTGATCCCGGGTGGCGAAAGCGCGAAGAACGATCCCGCGGTTTTGTCGCTGTTGCTGGGCGAATTGCAGGCCTGCCATATGGACAGGCACGCCTTCGTGGTGATGTTGGGTGGTGGAGCGGTTTTGGACGTGGCGGGCTACGCCGCCGCCATCACCCACCGCGGGCTGCGTACGGTGCGCTTGCCCACCACCGTGTTGGGGCAAAACGATTCGGGCGTGGGCGTGAAAAACGGCGTCAACGCCCACGGCGCGAAAAACTTTCTTGGCACCTTTGCGCCGCCTTTTGCTGTCATCAACGACTTCGATTTTCTCGAGCGATTGCCCTTCCGCGAGCGCATCGCGGGGTACGCCGAAGCCGTGAAAGTGGCTTTGATTCGTGACCTTGGCTTCTTCCGTTGGTTGCAAGACAACGCGGCTGCCCTTGCGCAGGGCCGTGCGGCGCCTCTGGCCCAGCTGGTTCGGCGCGCGGCCGAATTGCATCTGCAACACATTGCTCAAGGCGGTGACCCCTTCGAGCAAGGCAGCGCGCGCCCGCTGGATTTCGGACATTGGTCTGCGCACAAGCTCGAGTCACTGACCCAGCACGAGCTGCGCCACGGCGAGGCGGTGGCGCTGGGCCTGCTTTTGGACACCCGATATTCCGTGTTGGAAGGACGCTTGCCAACAGATGCCTTTGAGCAGGTGGCGCAATTGCTTGCCGCTTTGGGTTTGCCCACGTGGCATCCCGCGCTTGCCCAGCGTCTGCCAACGGGCAAGCTGGCAGTGTTGG
Organism: Polyangia bacterium; assembly: GCA_038257535.1. Taxonomy (GTDB): domain Bacteria; phylum Myxococcota_A; class Polyangia; order Fen-1088; family Fen-1088; genus JAGTJU01. Next base: position 1,987 of record JBBSJE010000390.1, on the reverse strand, counting down.
CGGGCCTTGAAGAGTTCCGCGAACATCTGGGGGGCGATTTAACCGTCACCCTGCTCACGGCGTTGGGCCGAGGTGAAGAAACCCACGCCATGGATCCCGCCGTGATCGAGCAAGCCATCATGGATCTGCAAGCGCGACAGCACCAGCAGGCCCCCTTGTTGCCACACTCGTCGGCCGGTTAAGCTAGGCCAAGCATGAAGCTTTCAGCCCAGGACGCCAAAGGCCGTCCGCTTCACCTCACGTATTGCACAAACATTCATCCCGCCGAAACCTGGCCAGAGGTGTTCGAGGTGGTCAATACGCACGTGCTGGCGGTGAAGCGGCTCATAAGCCCCACCCAACCGTTTGGCATTGGGCTACGGCTTTCCTTTCAAGCCGCGCGCACTCTGGTACAAAACCCCAACACGTTGGTGGCCTTCCGCCAGTACCTCAACGACAACGATCTTTACGTTTTCACCATCAACGGCTTTCCCTACGGCCCATTTCACGGCCAGCCTGTCAAAGAGCAAGTGTATCGCCCCGATTGGATCGAGATCGAACGGCTCAATTACACCGAGCTTTTGGCAGGCGTGTTGGCGGTGTTGATGCCACGCCCCGAAGATCCTTTGGGACAGCAGCTGGGCCCGCTTGTGGGATCGATCAGCACGGTGCCAGGGTGTTTTCGTGGCCGCGCCGCCAGCGACAGCCGGGCTATGGTCACCATGGCTGAAAACCTTCGGCGCGCGGCGGCCACCTTGGTGGGCATTCGCGCCGATGGGGGACCGCAAATCGGATTGGCGCTTGAGCCCGAGCCGCACTGTGTATTCGAGACCACCGCCGAGGTGCTTCGCTTCTTCGAACAACATCTGTTCACAGAACAAAGCGCCCTGCGTTTCGCCGAACTCACACGTTTAGACAAGGTGCGCGCCGCCGAGGCGCTGCGACGCCACTTGGGCATTTGCCTGGATGCCTGCCATGCGGCCGTTGAATATGAAGATCCCGAGCAAACGCTTGCGGACCTGCAAAGCAGCGGCGTTTCGGTATTCAAACTTCAGGTGAGCGCGGGCCTGCGCATGAGCCAACCCACCCGCAGAGCGGTACAGGCGCTCAAGCCATTCGTCGAAGACACCTACCTGCACCAAACGGTGGTGCGGCGAGGCGCCGCATTGATTCGCCATCTGGATCTGCCGGACGCTCTTGCCGCCGCCGAAACCGGCGACGTGGGCGAAGAATGGCGCGTACATTTTCACGTTCCCGTTTTCACCAGCGACCTTGCCAACGAGATGGGGCGCTTTGAGTCAACCAGCGCATTTCTCAAAGAGCTCCTGGGGCATTTCGCCAGAGCCCCCCTGAGCCCGCATGTGGAGGTGGAAACGTATACGTGGAATGTGCTGCCCGAAAGCCTTCGCACCCTCAACGTCGATGAAGCCATCGCGCAAGAGCTGCGCTGGACGCAGGCCTTGCTTTCGCCAGCGCCATGAGCCTCACGCTGAAAACCGCTTTGCGATTGGGCCGTGTCTCAAACGTGCCCACGGTGTGGACCAACGTGGCCGCAGGCATCGCGCTGGCCAGCGCGCCCTACGCACCAGCCTCTTTTTTGGGCCTGTGTGTGGCGATGAGCGCGCTTTACATCGGCGGCATGTACTTAAACGACGCCTTCGATCAACGGTGGGACCAACAACACCGTCCCGATCGGCCCATCGTGGCTGGCCTCGTACCTGCGGCCACGGTTTTCGCGGTGGGGTTCTCGCTGTTGGCCGCAGGCGTTCTGATTGTGCTGGCGATGGCGCTTGCGGGCCTGTCAACCTTCACCGCTGTGGCCGGGAGCGTGGGCCTGGCCGCGCTCATCGTGTATTACAACCTTCACCACAAGGGCAACCCGCTGGGGCCTTTGGTGATGGGCTTGTGCCGGGTGGGCGTTTATGTGGTGGCTTGCGTAAGCTTTGTCCCACTGTCACCGCAATCGTGGCTGGGCGCTGCCTTGCTCTTGGGCCATCTGATTGGCCTG
>JBBSJE010000389.1:0-5255 GCA_038257535.1 Polyangia bacterium | reverse complement strand
GCGCATCGCAGCGATGAAGTCGCGCGAGAGCGGGTTCGTGCGCGGCCATATGGTCGTAGAATCTATGAACAAGCTGGCTTACCGCCGGCTCGCCTCCCATCAAACCGAAGGGCGTCGCGTCTTGAGAAGGAGTAGACACGGCTTATGGAAAGCGAATGTCGCGCATTTTTCCCAAGGCATTGATGATGTCCATATGCACGTCGAACACAGGCTGATCCGCCTGTATGCGCGTGAGCAGGGTGCCGGGATAAGATTTGATGCAAGACTCGGTTTCGTTGCGATAAACCTCAAGCCGATGCGCGATCACGTCGTCGGAAGCGTCATCTGGGCGGTTCTCAATCAAGGCCCGCCGCTTCATGCGTTTGACCACCAAGCTCTCGTTGTAAACCGACAGCTTAAAGATCTTGATGACGGTGGCGTGCTGGGCCAGCAGATCCACCTGCAGTTTGTTGCGGGGAATGCCGTCGATCACAAGCAGATCGGTGTCGGCGATTTTCCGTTGTTGGATGTTTTGAGCAAACAGCTCCATCACCAACTGGTCGGGCACCAAATTTCCCTGCTTGAGGTAGGACGAGACCTCGCCGTAAAGGGGGTTGTCCGGCCTCAGCCCGCGAAAGATCTCCCCCATGGCCACGTGATGGAAGCCGGGAAGGGCGTTGAGAATCTTGCCCTGGGTGCCTTTGCCGCTGCCCGGGTACCCGAAAAGCAAAATCGCTCTATGCATTGAAAAACGCCGTCCTTGCCCTGGTCGCGGAGAGTTTTGAAAGATCTGCCGAGGTTCACTGACGCGACGTGACTTGGCGGCCTCGGACCGGTAACTTAAAGAATCTCTGCTGCCCCGGCAACCCTTCACAATGCCAAAGTGGGGCGGGGCTGGAGAGGCTGACTTGCCCATTAAGAGACCCGTTTCGGGAGCCGATGTGACAGAGGTGGGGCAATCGCCGCCGGACGAGCGCACCCGAAAGGTGTCTTGGGACATGGTGCGCCGATCGGCGAAACCGAGGCCCGACGAGCGTCCGCTGCATGTGTCCACCAAGTGCACGTCGATTGACGACTTGATTCAGCGCTTTGCACCCTTCGCCACTCAAGACGGCCTTACCGTGCCGGCGCGCGAGGCGTTGAACGTGGGCGACATGACGCGCGTGCGGCTTACGTTGGCCGATGGCTTGGAGGTTTTGTCGGCCCGCGGGCAGGTGGTTCACGTACGACCTCCGAGTGCAGGCGCCTCTGACACGCGATGTGTGGTTCGCTTGAAACTGCTGGAAATGGACGAGGCCAGTCAGCTGCTGTTTATGCGGCTGTGCGAGCACCAGAACGACCCAGTCCCTGCCATGCCTTGGGCAGACGCCGAAAAGACCTTCGTTCCTGACGGACGTGACGAAACGCCGTCCTGGCGACCGAGCAGACCGCCGCCGCCACCACCCTCGGCATCTCTTGCGCGTGTGACCACCAAAGTTCCTTCGCCACCCGCGCTGCAGAGCTCACCTGTTCGCAAACCAACTCCGCCTCCCCCAGCCCGAGGCCTAACGCCCGCGCCCGCCGCGGCGCCAAGAGGGCCAACGCCGGCGGCGGACGCGATTCCGTCTTCCAGCCCTGCCAGCGAAGCGGCTGCGCGTGTGGCCGGCTCACACTACAAGCTGCCCGCCAATCCCTTGGCCGAGCTGGGCCCCGAAGCGGTTCGATCCTTTGTGGATTTGGGCTTGTACGAGGCGCCGGGGGACGCCCCGCCCTGGGATGAGGACGACAACAGCCGCCGCGCCGATCGCGCTGCACCTGGGCTTCTTGAGGGCGCTTGGAAGGAAGAAGACTTGGATGGCGGGCGCGGGGGGGAGGTGGGAGGCTGGCGGGCGACCCGTAGGTGGGTGAATCGTTTGCCTTTGCCCCTGCGTCGCACCTTGATGCAGGCCATTCCGTTCGCGTTTTGCACCATGCTGGGTTGGTGTGTGGGATTCAACATGGCCCGGGTTGCACCGCCCACGTCTCGGGGCCCGGGGGCCGCCACAACCAAGAACCCGACGCCCGCGGGGACCCCGTTACAACCCACCCAGGAGATCGAAGTGGCGGAGTCTCCCCCGCTGCAGCCGGAGCCGGTCGGGGCAACAAGCGCGCCTGAGCCTTCTGAGGGGGCAGAGCTTCCAACCGAGCCGCCCGCGGCGGGCGGTCTTGGCAAGCCCGAGCCAGCCACGACCTGCCTGGCGCGGGTGCAAACCCGCCCCGATGACGTTGTTGTGACATGGGGGGACACGGTGCTGGGCAAAACGCCCTTGGCTCAAGCGGTGGTTCCCTGCGGCCCGGCCGAGGTGACGCTTGAGCGCGAGCGCTACGACTCCGTCAAACGCAAGGTTGAAGTGGCGCCCGGCGTGGTGCTGCAACTTGACGCAAAATTGCAGCGCCCTGCCGCCCGCTTGACCGTCACGTCCAGCCCTGCCGGGGCGACGGTTATGCTCAATGGGCGTCCGGTGGGAAAAACCCCGCGCGCCCTTGCCGTCTCAAGATTTGAAAGCGTGAAGGTGGACATCCGTTTGCCGGGCCACCGCTCGTGGCACACCAACGTCTACCTGAAAGACCCCCAGAACACCCTAGACGCCAAGCTGGACGCTCTGCCGCCCGCCGCAGGCAAGAAGAAGTGACGAAGTGACCGCAGTGGCCAGGCCGCAGCCCCTGGCGCACGCAATGTTTTTCTTCCCCCCGGGCGCGTGTCGTACACTGCGGCCAAACATGATTGATATCCGGCTTATGCGAGAACAGCCCGACGAGGTTCGGGCCGGCCTAAAACGAGTGGGCGCCGACATCGACTTCGAGGCGCTGCTGGCGCTCGACGAAACGGTGCGCCGGCTCAAGACTGAATCGGAAACGGTGAAGGCCGAACAAAACCGCTTGTCCAAAGAGATTGGCAAGGCCCCCAACCCCGAAGCGCGCCAGGCCGCCATGGCTGCGGGCGCGGGTCTCAAAGCAAAGTTCGAGGCTTTGTCGAATGAGCTCGTTGGGGTTGAGGCCCAGCTTGAGGCCAAGCTGCTCGAAGTGCCCAATTTGCCACATGCTTCCGTTCCTGACGGCAAAGACGATTCGCAAAACCGGGTGCTGCGGGAGGAAGGCAGCAAACGCAGCTTCGATTTCTCCCCGCAAGTGCATTGGGATCTGGGCCCCAAGCTGAACATTTTGGACTTCGACCGCGGGGTAAAGATTTCGGGATCGCGGTTTTATGTTTTGAAGGGCCAGGGCGCGCGGCTGCAGCGGGCGCTCATTACCTTCATGTTGGATCTGCACACCGAAAAACACGGCTACACCGAGATTTTGCCGCCCGCGATGGTGCGCAAAGAGTGCCTTGTGGGCACAGGCAATTTGCCCAAGTTCGGCGACAATCTTTACCGAGATGTGGAGGAGGATTTTTGGTGGGTGCCCACCGCTGAGGTGCCCGTGACGAACCTTTATCGTGACGAGATCCTCGACGGCGCCGCGTTGCCTATCAAACACGTGGCGTACTCGCCGTGTTTTCGGCGCGAGCAAATGGCCGCCGGGCGCGACACCCGCGGCATCAAACGCGGCCACCAATTCGACAAAGTCGAGCTGGTGAAGTTTGTGCGCCCTGAGACCTCGATGGCTGAACTCCAGTCTTTGCTGGGGGATGCCGAAGATGTTCTGCGTGCGCTGCAGCTGCCTTACCGCGTGATTGAGATGTGCACGGGGGACCTTTCGTTTTCGGCCATGGTGAAGTTCGACTTGGAGGTGTGGGCCCCTGGTTGTCAGGAGTGGCTCGAGGTCAGCTCGTGCTCGAATTTTGGAGAGTTCCAGGCGCGTCGGGCGCGGATTCGCTTCCGCGACGGCAAGGACAAACCACAGTTTGTGCACACACTCAACGGTTCGGGTTTGGCGCTGCCTCGGGTTATGATCGCGGTCATGGAAACCTACCAGCGCGCCGATGGTCGCATCGATGTGCCCGAAGCGCTGCGCCCCTACATGGGCGGCGCCGAGGTTGTGGGATGAGGCGCGGAGGCAGCGTTGGAAGGTAAGCCGCTGGCCCTGGCGTGCCTGGGCGCGGCCGCGGTGATCGTGTTTGGCGGCGTGTTGGCGCTCTATGGGACAGCGCCGCCCCCCGCCCCGCCGCTACCGAAGCCTCCGCCTTCGGTGTCGGAAATGATGCCGGAATTGAAATATTCGCAGCCCATCTATCAGGCGCTGGTTGAGCAGGACGCGAAAAAGTTCGCCTTGTCAGCGCCTTCAGCTGCTGAGCTGGCGCAGCCAAACCCTTACTACGACGAAATACGGGGCCGGCGGGCGTTGGTACCTGGAAAACCGGTGGAAACACGACACCTCAAGATCGTGTTGAAGGTGGAGAAGCGGCAGGCCTTGATCGATGGGCAAACGTTCCGCGCCGACCATTTGGTGCTGTCGATTGAAAACCGCAGCAACGGCTACTTGGCCTATCGCATTGTTACCCAGGCCCCGCGCAATCAGCGCTGCCAAAACAAGGGCGACATTCCCCACAACGCGATTGTCTTGGCCCCCAAACAAACAATCGAGCGCTCAGAATGTTTGCACCGCGACGCCACCAAACTGGATCTGCTGAGCGTGGAAGTGATGGAACTCGGCGCTCTGGCTGCCCATTACGTCTCTCGACTTCCCCCCACCCTGGTGCTTTACGACGTCCGCACCTCGTCGGGCCACGTGCCCATGGCCGGGGAGCTTTGCCCCCAGACCTTCTCCTGGCGGGAAATCCGCGATGGCGTGGCGGCAAACGAGTTCGATTGGAAGGACGTCATCGATTTTTACGCGCGCCACAAGTGCGACGAATACGCGTTTTTCCGCGCCTATCGCTACCGAACTGACGCTCAGGCGCCCTTGCCGGCGCGTCCCGGATCCTGACGCTTGCGATTTCCCCAGCGTTTTTGCCGCTTTGCGCTTGGACGCGGTTTTGGTTAGAGTTGCCCCCACGACACTCGTCATGACCAAAGCCGACCTTATCGTGGCGATCGCTGACCAGTTGAAACTGCCCGCCGGGCGGGCTGAGCTCATCGTGGACCAGATTTTTGACGGCATGGTGGCGGCCTTGAAGCGGGGCGAGGGCATTGAGATTCGGGGCTTTGGCAGTTTCACGATTCGCGATTACAAGGCCTACGATGGGCGCAACCCACGCACCGGCGAAACCGTGCATGTGAAACCCAAACGAATGGCGTTTTTCAGGGTGGGCAAAGAATTGCGGGAACGGGTGGATCAGGGCAAGGGCGAGCTGGTTGAGGATCCCGAGGACGACGACG
>JBBSJE010000388.1:0-5282 GCA_038257535.1 Polyangia bacterium | reverse complement strand
TGAAAGAACTTAAAGTGCTCCCGCCGGTAAATCCGGCGGCCCTCGCACGCCATGCCTCTTACGCCAACTCAACTCGCCGCTGATTGCCCCCTATGCGCGTGAATGAGGTCTAGTTGGTCTAGAACTGCTGCAACACCTATTCCAGGTGTCTTTGGGGAGCTAGCAGGCAACGAACTTGCGCCGTCGTCAACGGAGGCAAGACGATGTTGCTCGAACGTCTCGGAAGCGAGAAATCCATGGAGTTGAACCCATTGTTGAAAGAGCCTGACTTGGAGGGAGTCGCATTGGTCCGAATCCAGGGATGCACAAGAGGAGGAGCCCACAGCGACGAAGAAATGCCACGGACTGAAGCACCTGCCGATGCGGAGCACGTCAAAGTCTTTTGGTGTTAAACCATTGGGGCCCTTGGTGATCTCGTCGACACGCTTTAAGTCCGCTAGGCAGGTCGTCAGAAGTTGGGCGGTGGTCTGTACGTCCTCTGGCTTCTTTGCCTGGTCGGCGTGGTGAGCCAGGTCTACCCCATGCCAAGCTTCGGTAGGAAGGGACCCGCTGGGTGCACAGGGCGTGTCGCCCGAGTGGCGGAGGGTGCGGCCGTCTAGGAGCGCCACCGCGTCTAAACCTCGGCTTACATCAGGGTTAGAAGCATCTCGGCATAGAGCTAAATCAACCTTATCAACTTTGGGCTGGAAGATCCTTGCATAACGGATCCAGGCCCCGGCATTTGTTGACACTTGGCTGATGCCGTCAATCTTCAATGATTCGACATAGAGTGCGTCTTCAGTACAGAAGCCAGCGTGACAGCTATTGGCAGCTGGGCAGGAGCGCGTACTACCGCATTGAACACATTGCCCCCCTTCGCAGGCTAGCCCCCCCCCGCATTCAGCACTGTCCTGGCAGTCTGGGCGCTTAGACACAGATAAACTTGCTGTTTGTCGAATGACCCGAACCCAGGACATGAAGTCGTCGGACCTAATGTTGTCGGTCCCCCAGGGCACAAAATCATCATCAACCTGGAGCAGAACTCGTCCGAAAAGGTCGCCAGTCAACTTGAATTTGCGTAGCGTAGTTTGCCCATTGTCACTCACTATGCGAGCGTTCATGGCGAGCGTGTTACCGTACTTACTGCCCCCTGGTGTGGACGATAGCCAATCCTGCCTAAAGAAGCGTCCATCGACAGGCAGGTAAAGATATCCCGATCGGGAAAGCGTAGAGGTTTCGTCGCGAAGCACGAGACATGGGCCATCCATGAATTCGCACGAAGGCAGAAGCGCACCCTCCACAGGGATCCGCAGCGGGGCTTCTCGGCTTCCGTTGGGCAAGCTTGTTGCCTGTGCGGGCGTGGTGAGAGTTACAACGCCAGTGTATCGCTCCGCTGATTCAACCGTGGTCACCGGGACCGTCGTGGCCCCGTCACTGCTCCTTGGATTTGTAAAGGTGACACCCACGATTTTCGGCTCTCCATTGGCCTCCGGAGACGTGACTCGCACCCACCAGGCTTCAGGTGGCATGGCTGATGCCGGGCCTGGTCCAGCTTTTTTCACAGTGACAGATATCGAGGTTGACCAACGAAGCCCACTGCGACGAAGAGTCAAGGTGCCATCCCGACCGCTTAGGTTGCACGACGAGGCAAAGTTCGCACCCCCATCGCATGAAACAAGCAAATTTGCTGCCGCGACGAAGGAGACAGATGCCTTCGTTTTCCGTAGGTCTCCGTCACCTGTCAGAAGCGACTCATCGCCTGCAAAGACCTGCACGGCCACACCACGCTCGAACGTTGTTGCCTCAGGGTTCGCGACAAACAACGAACTAGGGTAAACATCAAGCTCGAACGAGAGCCGGCGCGGACGCGACGGGCCGCCGCAAACACCACGGCAATCGCAAGCCTGCCCGGCTTCGCAGCCATGTTCGGCACTGCCTTCCAGGCAGTCTGCCGCGCAGATGCCCTTCTCGAAACTGCAGTGGGACCCCAGAGGGCACTGATCGTCCCATTCACATGGTCGAGGACGGCATTCTTTAGAAGTGAGGTCGCAGCCGTTCCCTAAGGGACAGTTAGCATCAGCCTCACAACCCGGGGCAGAAATTATCGCCAGCACTTTTGTTTGATCAACAGGGCATGCGATCGGTGGAGGAGTGGACTGCGGGGGCTCAGGGTCGAGCGCGAGACAGCGCCCGTCGCATGAACAGTAATTTACGCTGTCGCAATTGAGATGGGTGGCATCGCAGTCGGCACGACAATTTCCGTCCTCCGCGCAATAACTTCCCCACGGGCATCCGGACGTGCAGGGGCGACTTTCAGCCGACAAAGACTCGTACACCCCTGGCGTTCGCGGGGGGGTACATACCTCAAGCCCCTCTGGACCGACTACGATCTTCTTCTGGTCGCCAAAGAGGCTATCGAGCGCGCCACATCCCGAGGACAGGAGTACCAACGCGGCCGTTGCAATAGGAATAAGTGAGAATTTTTTCATTGCCGATCCTGGTTCAGAAGCGGTGGTGGGATATCACGGCGCGGCTCTTGAGAGCAACGCAATTCAGCGGCCGCCCGTAGATTTCACGTCACCGCAATAGAGTCGTTTCTCATAGAGTCATCGCATTGCCGCCCCTCGCCCTGTGAGTAGAGGAGCAGAGCAACTTGGAGGCATCGCATTAACATCTGGTAACTACACAGGAAAAGTTTGGGAAGTGGCGAGCGAGGTCACGGTCATAGGCACTGACCCATTCCCAGTTGCACGTCGTCCACCGCGCTTTTATCCGTCCCCCCGACTAGCGCCGGATCCACCCCAAACTCGATCCGTAGCGACGCCGCATCCAGCGGCACTTTGAGGTCATGTCGGTAGTAGCGCCACGCTGGAGGCCCCGGCATCACCGGCGTTTGCACGCCGCCCAATCCGGCGGGTCCTTCTGCGCCGATCAACCGATGAGGGGCCCCTTCTGACCCGCTCCCATCTGCCATGATGACGGCCACATAGGGCTTGCCGCTTGATCCCCAGCGAAGGGCAGCGGAGAGGCAATAGACTTCGCCGCCCACGACTTTGATGGGGTTGAACCATGAAGAGCGAACTGGAAGGTTGCCTAAGGTTATTACTTTAGGCCCGGCCCGCGGGGCGCAGGCGCTCCAGGCTTCATCTTGGCCATACGCTGGCTCCCCCCCTGTGCCGACGGTCTCCAGAGCGTCGCTACACGCCTCTGAATTTTGCTGGAACACTCCTACCGTGGAAGTGGCCGGCAGGCGTTCGCCAGCAACGACGCCACTGCAGCACAACGCGCTGGTGAGATCCGACTTGTAAACGCAACTTCCCGCCTCACACGAATCAACCGTGCACGCATCTCCATCGTCACACACCTTCGCCACCCCCACGCACGCGCCAGCCGCACAGCGATCATTCACCGTGCACCCATTGCCGTCGTTGCACGCTTTCCCCTCGTTCCCTTCCGTTGCGCAACTACTAACGAGGCGTTCAAACACGACATTGTCCAGCATGAACGCGCCTACGGCTGGCGTGGCGATGCCTGACTGGCTATCTGTCGTCTGCAAAACGAAGTGGTAATTGTGCGCGCCGTAGTTTTCCTTAACGGTATGCTCGAAATGCTGCCAGTTTGAAGACAGCGCCACGGTGGTGGGCTCTTGGGTACCGCCCCACGTTCGATTAAAACGCAGGTACGGCGCGCCTGTGTGGCCAGGGGCCAGTTTTGCGTCGAACGACATCCGCAGGGTTTCGCCGAGGGCAATGGTTTCGCGCAGCACGAACAAGGCGCCTGCGGTGTGGGTGTGGTTTTCAATGTCCTGCAGGCCCGGCTTCTGGGTTACAAGCAAAGCGCCTGCACTGCCTTGCGCGCCGTCCGGCACGCGGCGAAGATCGATGAGGTCGGAGCGGAATGTTGTCACGGGGGTTCCGTGTTGCAGAACCATGGTCTGCCAGTAGCCGGAGCTGCACTCGAAGTCTTCGTTCATCACAAGGCTGCCCAAACGTTGCGGGCATGTGGATTCCTCGAAGTGCACGTTGCGCAGCTCGAACTGTCCCTGTCCGCGGTAGGTTTGAAAGTAGCTGCGCGCGCGGTCAACCACACGAAAGCTCAACAAGCCTTCGGTTGGCTCGATCACGTTGCGGAATCGGACGTGCACAGTATGCGTTTCCCACTCAGTGCCAAGGTCAAACAGATCGCTGCCAAGCCAGTACCCTTCAGGGCGGGTGACGGAAAAGGGGCGCGGGTTTTCGATCGCGCGCGCTTCGTACACCACCTTGTAGTCCATCTTCGAGAGGTAAGCTGCGGGAACGGCGCAATCGTATTGTTCCACGTGCGGTCCCAGAGCCGCCGCGCCACACTCTTCCAACTCGCGCATCACCACGTTGTCAATGTCGAAGGCACCGGGCGCCGCGTTTGCGCCGGGAGACGGCCCTTGGCTCAGGAAGAAGTACAGCTCCTCACTGCTCGAGTAGCGACTTACGATTGACACGCGGTGGTGCTTCCACTCGTCGGTCAACGTCACCCAATTTTCTCCTGCAGACGTGGGGTAAACGCGCAGCAAGGAAGACCCTGCCGGGTCGGCGCGGCGGGCATCGAAATCCACCAGCACCCAGCGTGAAATGGGAAAGCCCTTCACCGCAAAACGCGCACCCGCTGGCGTTCCGTTGCGGCTTTCAATGCCAGCCGGCGGCGGCGCGGCCACCACACGCAGCGCCTGCGATCGTCCTTCAGCAGGCGGCAGAAGCTGCTTCGACAAGCCCTCCGTAACATAGGACTGCGTGTTGGAGTCGTAGCGTGCCAGGCTCCACCAGCCATCGTCGCATTCAAAGCCACCGTTTCTTGCAAGGGTGGAAGCAAGACCAGCGTTGTTGTTGCAGTCGGTGGGCTGACCGAAGCGAAGGTTGCTGATCCTGAAGCGACCTTGCGCGGGATCTTGGCGGGGCTGGCCTCCGAGGGCATCGGCCAACCGGAAGGTGATGGGCTCACCGGGAGTCTCCACTGTTATGTTGACTTCATGCTGGGTCAACGACGATGTCAAAGTGACGTCCTTTGCGCCCAGATCTAAGCCCCAGGGACGAGTTACCTTCAACGTGGTTGAGCCGGCGAGGCTTTGAGCATCAAAGGTCAACTTCACGCGTGAACCTACGGCAGCACCCGCCGGCAAAGCGCAGGTTGCCAGCCCTTCGCGAGTGACATCCAGCGCTTCGTTGCACAAAGGAAGGCGCTCGATGCGCAAGTTGTCGATTGCAAACGCACCGGCGCTTGGGGGGCTAACGACTCCGGCCGTCTTGGTGGGCATTAGCACAAAGGTGTAC
>JBBSJE010000387.1:0-5290 GCA_038257535.1 Polyangia bacterium | reverse complement strand
GTCGCGCACGGGATGCGATGGTGGCGTTTCCTTGTTTGGAATCACCCTTGTCGCTCCCGGTTTTCGAGGAAGCTGTTGGGTTGTTTCGGGCCGCCCGGAGATCGGGTATCACCGTCCGTTCATCCATTGATTGCTTGATTGCAGCAACCGCGCTTCGCCACGGCATTACGGTTCTGCACCGGGACCGCGATTACGCCAACTTGGCCACAATCTCCGCATTGAAAGAACGGGCGGTTTAGCCTCCCTCGCCGAGGCCTGAATCCGGGGGCCGTCGTCAGGCGGGCGCCTTGGGTCGCCCCGCGCTGCGACAGAAAAAGCGAGCCCACTTTCGGCGCCACGAGTGTACTATCCTCGGATGCGACGAACAGCGGCGGTTGTGTTCTTTGGTCTCGCAATCTCGGCACTGTTCATCACGTCGGCCATCTTCATCGTGAATGCGCCACTAGAGCGGGTGCAGGGCCTGATTCAGAAGATGATGTATTACAAGGTGCCGCTGGCGTGGCTCCTGATGCTCGCGACATTGGTGTGTGCAGGGGCAAGCTTGAAGAACCTGTTTGCGCCTTCCATCCGCGCTGACGCTCTCGCGAAAGCATCAGTCGAAATCGGTGTTCTCACTGGCGCTTGCGTTCTCATCACGGGCTGCCTTTGGGCCAAGAAGGCTTGGGGCACTTGGTGGGTTTGGGACGCGCGGCTGACCACCTCTTTACTTCTGTGGGTCATATTGCTGTCGTACCTGTTGGCCCGCGCTTATGGTGGTCCTGCCAGCGAAAAACTTTCGGCTGCTCTCGGATTGTTCGCTGGAGCGAACGTCCCGCTCGTGTACGTCAGTTCCACTTGGTGGAGGACACTGCACCCGACGAATCAGGTTGTTCCTTCCCTTAACACACCAATGCGGCTCGCTCTATACTCGTCACTCATTCCACTGTTGATCATTTGTGCGATCTTAACAGCCATTGCCGTTGCGATGATCGAAGCAAGCAAGCGTCTGGACAACCTGTCACTCGACATCGAAGACGCGGAGGACGTGGAATGAAACTCTTTAAAACAAGCATCAAGGTTCTTTTGTTTTTCGTAATGCTATCGGCGATCGCGCATGCAGGAGTCGACGATGGTTATGTGCCTGCGCACGGCGACCTAGACAAAGAGAACGTCTCCGCGCCATTGTTCACGGCGATCGGCTATGGCGTGATATGGAGCGCTTTCGTCATATTTCTGCTCCTTCTATATCGGCGAATGAAGCTGCTATCGGACAAGCTGAAGGCGGCTGAGGAGCGGCTACGGAAGCTGGAAACGCGATAGGTGGCCGCACTTCTCCTTAGTCGCTGTCGCTCCAGCGTTTGGGCACGCTGCGAAGAGAGTTGACGCCAAGGGTGTCGCACCACGCCGCGAAACGCGCGCGCGGCACACCCGCAAACGCGAGCTGCTCCAGCGTGTGCGGCAGCGGCGCGTCCGCCACGAGCGTGGCGAGCTTGCGGTAGAGGAGCGCGTTTTCGTATTGCTGAACCAGCGCGTGCGCGAGGCCAAGCGCCCCTCTAGGTTTCACACGCCACTGGTGTGGATGCTTGGGAATGTCTTCCAAATGTGGATAAACGGCGAGCAGCTGCGATGTTGATTTTTCGCCGAAGCCGGGCAAACCGGGAATGCCATCGGCGGTGTCACCCACCAACGCCAAGAAATCGGGCATGCTTTGGGGCGCGAAGCCGCGCGTCTCGCGGAAGCTTGCCTCGGTAATTTGCTTCTTCTGACGTCGATCCACCTGAACCACGCGCTGGCCCTCGAGGCACTGCCCCAGGTCTTTGTCTGGCGTGAGAATGCGCACCTGCTCGACGTCGGCCTTGAAACGTGCAGCGCCGCTGGCCAACCCGTCGTCAGCCTCAAACGCGTCCATAGACCAAACCGCAACCCCCAGCGCATGCATGGCCCCTTCTGCCGCGTCGAACTGTTCCCGTAGAACCGGCTCGACACCTTCGTCACTTTTGTATGCGTCAAACAGATCGTTTCGAAACGACCGAATGGGATTGTCGAACGCGATGGCGATGTGGGTGACGGCTTCTTCGCGGTCGGCAAGCAGGGCAAGCATCGACGCCGCGAGCCCCACTGTGGCCTTGAACGAGCGTCCGTCCGGAGCCTTGTGATCGGGGCGAGGCGCGTAATGGGCGCGGAAAAGCTCGTAAGTGCCGTCCACGAGGTGCAAGCGCATGGGACATGGTTTTCCCACAACCGTCATGCCCGGGCAACAACCGTCGCGTCAAGCGCTTCTGCATGGCGCGTCGACGATCGCAATCGTTTCGCCATCACCGTTGCGTGCAAGGCCGCGGCCGCCAAGCCCAACAGCGCGCAGCCGCCCCACAGCACGTGTGAGCCGGCTTCCTGCAAAACGCTTGAACCCACAAGCGGCGCCAAGACGCCCGTGGTGGCGCCTACCAACTGAAACAGCCCGTGGTACGCACCGCGCTGGTGCTCCGGGGCCAGATCCGCCACAAGCGCTGGCGTGACGATGGCGAATGCGATCTCCCCCAAAGTCCATACTAGGATCGAAATCGCATAGCCTGGTGCCGTTGTCATAAACGCGGAGAGGCCAAACCCAATGCCGATGAGTGCAGACGCTGTCACCAGCAGGGGCGTCCGTGCCGTGGCAGCGGTGTATCGCAGCGCCAAGGGTTGCAGAAACACAATCGCCACGCCGTTGATGGCGAGCAATTTGCCCACGAGCGACAGGGGCAGGCCATGCGCTTGCATATCAAGTGGCAACGCCACCGCCACCTGCTGAAAGACGAGCAGAACGGGGGCTTGTAGCAGCATGAACAACACGAACGTGCGATCACGAAGCGGCGCTGCAATTGATTGCGGCTCTTGGCGGGCCTGGTCTGGTTGAGGGCGTTGCTCGGGCACGCCAAAATGCACGATGACGCCGAAGATCGCCGTGGTCGCGGCGTCCACGATGAACAGCAGCAGAAAGTTGGCTTCGGCCACGGCGCCCGCCAAGCTCGCAGCGCCTGCGAAGCCCAAATTCACGGCCCAGTAGCGCAGTCCGTAAGCGCGCCTGCGATCTGCGGGAGGCACAACGTCGGCGATGGCTGCGTTGAGCGCAGGTCGGCAGGCATGCGTGCAGAAACCGACGGCGGCTGCACAGGCAAGAATGTGCCAAGGGGCACGTGCGAACCCCAAAACGATCATGAAGAAAGCGGCAAGAAACGCGCTGGATGTCATCATCGGGCGGCGCCCCCATCGGTCCGACAAGGCGCCTCCCACGGGTGCGGATGCTATGCCGCCCGCAGCGTAAAGGCTGATGGCCGCACCGGCCAAAGCGGGAGTTAGCCCACGTCGTTCGGTGAGGTAAAGCGCGAGGAAAGGGAACACGCCGCCGCCGAGGCTGTTGACCAACGAGCCCAGCCAAAGCAGCCAAAAAGCGCGAGGAAGCCCCAGCGGCCCGTTGCGAGGCGCGGCGAGAATCAAGCCAATGGATGGTGCACTCATGATGGTCTCCGAAAACGGCGGAAGACCACGAGCCGAAAGCCATCATGAACAGCGCCTCCGGCCAGTGGCCGGGGTCGCTTGCGATGCGATTACTTACGCACGACGGCCCGGCCCATGTCGCCCTTAAGGACGACGCGGTAGCACTTGGCGGACATGCGAAAGCTCTGCAACATCGAAATCCTACGGTAAACGAAAGCGCACGGCGGATCAAGCGCGAGCTGGGCTGGGCGCCAATGCAGGCAGGAGGCTGCCGTGGAGTCTGTAGGCCATCGTGCCATCCGGCAGCTCGAACTCGGCTTGCTGTGCTTGAAACATCCTACAGTAGGCACAGTCATTTCCTGCCAGGTTGTCGACATGCAACAAAGGCATGCCAGCCTGCCACAGATCACCCTGGGGCTGATCGCGATTGGCTCGGCCTTTGCGCTTCCTCGTTTTTCTTATTCCCACCCCAACTTATCGACCCGAAGCGGTCCCGGGTTGCGTGAAAAATCGAAAGTGGCATCTCAAGGCTGGCGCGCCGGTGCCGCTCGAAGCTAACCGATTCCGGGAGATGGCATAACGATTGCTGCACCGCCAGTAACATGGGGGAAAATCCGCTTCGATTTGGGGCAGGAGTCTTCACAGACCGCAGCGACACGACATTCCAGTCCTAGTTTTGTCGCCCTCAATATAAGGAATACGCACCGTGAAAAGAGCCTGCAGCCCAACCGTGATTTCCCGCCCTCCCCTTGCTCTTCAGTTGTTCAAGCGGCCAATCTGGCGAAATGATTTGAGAAGCACCACCTTGCGCATCGCTATGCTCCTGGTTTTCGGGGCTTCCTGGCTACTCAGCTTCACTCCCGACGCCCGCGGCGATTGCGCTGGACCGGAGTCCTGCATCTGCCCGTTTGATGAGGCAACTTTGATCGTTGAAGCAACCGTTGTCGAAAACAAGATGTTTCGTGTTGACAGGGTGGTGCGTAGATTGGTCGCGCCGATGACCTCAGATGGCGGTACGGCCCAGGCAACGCAGTCCCTGTCGATCGATGCAACGCCATCGCCAGTACCAGAGTATGTCGTCGGTGATGAGTTCGCGATCGACATACCGGTCTCTCCGCTACCGTCGCCACGGACGCGATGGCTGGTCGGACTTCATGTTGGCCGCTGGCAGACCGCACTTCCACTCGATGGCGCTGGCCACATCGTCTGTGGGGCGGCCACCGGGCGCATAGCGGTAGAGCAACTTGTGTCGGCGCTTGAAGGTGAGGAACCCTGTTGGATGTGGGCTCGAAAAAACCTCATGGCCCCCCCATGCGATGACACCAGCAGCAGTTTAGGATGCTCGCATGCGCGAAGCCGTGCCGGCAACGGATCGTATTGCATCCTGTTCATCGCCGTGGCGGCTCTCATCCAGGGATCGTGCCGTCGCCGAAGACGACGGGGGCTTTGACATGCGCGACACGGGATTAACTGGCGTCCGCTATCGCACGCGGCGGCGCTTAGCAGCTACTCCCCACCGACCGCAAGCCACTTCGGCGGGATGCAAAAAGCATGCTCTGTGAAAAACGTGCGACTCAAATGCTCCAAAAACGTTACTTTTGGTTGTATGGTCATCCCCGGGTGCGGCAGGGGGTGCATTAAGCCCCCTGTTGGCACAGAAGATTAACCAACAGAAGGAGTGGGCTTATGAATAAGCCTCCTCACCAGAATCTGTGGGTTGAAAAAGTGGGTTCTGGAAGGTGTCCGAGCTGATGAAATAAGGCTGTTTCCATCGCTTCAAAGGTTCGAAAACCACGAGCTTTTCTGATGGCCAGTTTGGCGTTGGCATTCATGG
>JBBSJE010000386.1:0-5309 GCA_038257535.1 Polyangia bacterium | reverse complement strand
CACAGGCTTCCGACAACCCCTCAAGCCTGTGGCTGGCCACGTTGCATCCAGCCACAGCGGCTTTGTTGCGTGCGTTCGCCAGCGCGCCCGTCAAAGTGGCGGTGCAGGCAAAGGAAGAGCTGCTTGCACGCCTGGCGCCGGTGCAACCCTTTGTTGATATGGAGTTGCCTGCCAGCTGGGTGGGGGACATCAAGCCTGCGGTGTGCCAAGCGGTGGTGCGGCTTTCACCGCAGCAAAATGGAAGCTTGCACGTGGCTTTGCTGGTGCGCCCGTTGCCCGGCGGGCCCACGTGGCGGGCGGGGCAGGGGCCATCGGTGGTGTTGGGGGGCGTTTATCAGCAGCGGCACTCTGTGCGACGTGATTTTGGCCACGAAGAAGCGATGCTGGCGGATGTGGCGCTGAAGCTCAACCTTCACGAGACCGCCGACGCGCAGTCACATCACTACGAAATTGTCGCCGGCGATCCGGTGTTTGCCTGGCTCGAAGGGTGCAAGGCGGCTGAAGCGCGCGGTCAGGTGCAGGTGGAATGGCCGCGCCAGGGGGCGCTTTCGCCGGGACCCGCCATCAGCCGGGCGGACTTGCGTTTGCGCGTGAACACGCAACGCGAGTGGTTTGCCGTAGAAGGCGCCGCCGAGGCTTCCGACGGCACCAAAATACCGTTGGCCGCCCTGCTCACCGCCGCCCGGCAAGGCAGCCAGTATGTGGTGATAGGCCAGCAGCGCTTCTTCAAATTGCAAGACGATCTGCGCGCCTTGTTGCAACAGGCGGGCGGCGATTTGGGCGCCAACGCGGACGGCTTGCGTTTGGGCCGGGCGCAAGCCGCCAGCTTCTTCGGTTTGCTTGACGATCCCGAACAAGTGAAAGCTGACGCTGCATTTTCCAAGTTTCACAAGCGCTTGGGTGAAAGTCAGGACGTCACGCCTCAGATCGGAAACGTTTTGCAGGCCGCCTTGCGTCCCTATCAAAAGCAAGGCGTGCAGTTTTTGGCCCGTCTGGCCCATTGGGGGGCGGGGGCCGTGCTTGCCGATGAAATGGGGCTGGGCAAAACCCTTGCCGCGTTGGCGATGCTGGAGCACCGCAGTTTGTTGGGACCCGCCTTGGTTGTGGCGCCGACGTCGGTGGGCACCAATTGGCTGCAAGAAGCTGAACGGTTTGCCCCGGGGTTGCGGGTGCGCCCCTATCGCGACGCCGCACGAGCCGTGTTGCTGGAAGATCTGGGCCCGGGTGATGTGCTGGTCACCAGCTATGCGTTGGTGGTGCGCGACGCCGAAGCCTTGTCGCAAGTGACGTTTGCCACCTTGGTGATCGACGAGGCGCAGGCCATCAAGAACGCGGGCACCGAGCGCGCCCGTGCGATCGCTGGCTTGAACGCCGAATGGAAGCTGGCGCTCACCGGCACACCTGTTGAAAACCACTTAAGTGAATTGTGGAGTTTGTTTCACATCGTGGCGCCGGGCTTGTTAGGCAGCTGGCAAAGGTTTCGTGCGGTGTTCGCGGTGCCCATCGAGCGTTACCAAGATCACAACCGGCGTCGGCGTTTGGCACAGATCATTCGCCCCTATGTGCTGCGTCGCCGCAAAGATCAAGTGGCGCAAGAGCTGCCTCCTCGCACCGAAATTGTGCGCAAGGTGGTTCTAAGTCCCGTGGAACAGCGCCACTATGAAACCCTTCGCCAGTCCACTTTGGACGCCTTATCCAAAAAGCGTGACGACAGCCAACCAGAGGCGCCGGATGTGCGCATGTTGTTGTTGGCGGCGCTTACCCGCTTGCGCCAGTTGGCGTGCCACCCGCGCTTGGTGCACGCCGATGCAGGACCTTCGTCGAGCAAACTGGAAACGCTTCTGCGCGTGGCTTTGGATTTGCGCGCCAATGGCAGCCGCGCTTTGGTGTTCAGCCAGTTTCGATCGTTCTTGGATCTGGTGCAGCCGCACCTTGAAGCCGCGGGGCTGAGCACCTTGCGCCTTGACGGCACCACACCAGCGGCCGCGCGCGGGGGATTGGTAGAGACCTTTCAAGCAGGCACGACGGATCTGTTTTTGATTTCGCTCAAAGCCGGTGGCGTGGGCCTAAACCTTACCGCCGCTGACGTTGTCATTCACCTCGATCCCTGGTGGAATCCAGCGGTTGAAGATCAGGCCAGCGACCGTGCCCACCGCATAGGACAGCAAAAGCCCGTCACGATTGTGCGGCTGGTGAGTGAAGGCACGGTGGAAGAAGCCGTGCTGTCGCTGCACGAGCAAAAGCGCAATTTGGTGGCCGGCGTGCTGGAAGGCAGCGACGCCGCCGGTGCGCTTTCCGTTGCGGAATTGGTTTCCTTGATCAAACGTTAACGTTGCGCTTTGGCTAGCACCAACAACCCCGCCACGGGTTGGCCTTTTTCCATCCGCAGATGAACGGGATGCACCAATTTTGCGGACAGTTTCGCTTGCTTCAACTCTTGCCGCACATAGGGTTCGGTTTGGCTGTAGCGGCCATGCGGATGAATCCTAAAGCCATGCGGGGCTTCAGCCTCCTCAGCGTATTCTACCGTAAAGCTAAGCAGCCCTCCGGGCCGCAACGCCTGGCTCATGGCCTGCACGGGCGCGGCCAAGTCTCCGAAGTAGCACAACGTATCGGCAGACACAATGAGGTCGAAAGCGGCGGGGCGTGCGCGAAAGAACGCCGTGAGTTCCTCTACGTACAAGACATCGTACGTGGGGAGGTCTCCGTCGGTTTTGCGATGCTTGGCGCGTTCGACCATGGCAGCGGACAGATCCACCCCGCATAGATGTTTCGCGTAGGTACGCAAAAATCGCCCGCACAGCCCCGTGCCGCAGCCCGCATCGGCCACGTCGCCATCGCGTTTGCCTTCACCAAGGTATTCCGTTAGGGCTTGCTCTATCAGCTGGGGCGCTCGATATTGCAAGCCCTCAAGCACCTTGTCGAAGCTGTTGGCAAAGCGGTCGAAGGTGTTGGCCACAAAGTCGTCGGCGGCCCTTGCCGGCACCGCCTCTTGCGTGCACGCGGCCAACATATGTTTGGCGTAGGGCGTTTCCGGCTCGATCTGCAACCATCTGCGATACACCTCAGCGGCTTCGGCAACTTGCCCCACCGCGTACAGCGCGGCACCCAAGCCGCGATAAGAATCGGGGTGCTGCGGCCGCAAGGTCATCGCGGTTTTAAAGGCTTCCAGCGCTTCGGCCGGACGTTTGCGCAGCCGCAAGATGTTGCCCAGCGTCTGATACGCATCGGGATGCTTGTTGTCGATCAACAAAGCCTCGCGAACCGCCGCCTCGGCGTCTTCAAGCCGATCTTGTTCTTTGAGCGCCGTGGCCAAATTGTTCCACGCGTCCGCGTGTTGCGGATTGAGCGCCAGCACGCGACGGTAGGCCTGTTCGGCCTCCACGTAGTGATCGCTTTGCGCGTGCATGTTGCCCAGGTTGTTCCAAGCGTCTGTGTACGTGGGCAAAGCCTCAACCGCGCTTTTCACAGACGCGACGGCTTCATCATGCCGGCCTTGTTGAAACAGCCCCATGCCCTGAAAGTGCAAGGCATCGGCGTGGCGGGGCTCCACCTGCAAAATACGCTCACAGATCGTCAGCGCGGGTTTCACGTTGCCGTCTTTGAGCATCTCAATGGCGAACGCCATGGCGTTGTCGAGGCTCAGTTCCGAAATCGCGGGTTCGTTGGCTTGAGTTTGCTTGCGCTTGGCCACGGCTGATCTTTTCGGGCGCCACACTAACACCGTCGGCACCGGTTGGTGCCCGAGGCCGTATCCGACGGGCTAATAACGCGATGCGCCCTGAAGCCTTGGCCGGCCAGTATTTACACGGTCTTTGCCCGCGCTGGTCGAGGGACGACATATCTGATCTGCGCTTGCATTCGACGGAAGCCAAGTAAAATCAGCACTGGGCGGGGTATGCAAGTCATGTCGTATTGTGCATACTTTAACGTCCGACCCCCATGGGCCCGTGCCTGCGGTGTGGCGACCCCGTGAGTTCCAACCGGAGTAACCCATGAACACCAAGCTCGCTCTCTTAACTTGCTGCCTTGCGCCCGCCTTGGCGGTGGCCATATCCCCCAGCTGCTCGTCGTCATCGAACAAAAATGATCAGGTCGATGCGGGGCCGGATGATGAAGGTGGCGCTGGGGGGGGCGGCGGCGAGGGCGGCGAGGCAGGTGGCTCTGAGGGAGGACAGGGCGGAGGCCCCGGCGGCACAGGCGGCATGAAAAATGGCGGCGCCCCCGCTCCCACAGGCGGCACCGGCGGCGGCGCCCCGGTGGTGAACACGGCCACCTGCGTTCCCCCAAAACTCAAACTCACCCGCTTAACCACCGCCGCCAGTCCCATGGCCATGGTGCAGGCCGCAGGGGACGACCGTATGTTCGTGGCCGAGCGCGCGGGTCTGATTCGCATCTTTCGCAACGGCGCTTTCGAGGCACCGTTTTTGGACATGCGTTCCAGTGTGCTGAACGAACCAAAAACGGGTGTTCATGAGCGTGGGCTTTTGAACCTGGCCTTGCACCCGAAGTTCAATGAGAACGGCCGCTTCTACGTGTTTTACACGCGCAAAAACAACGATCCGCATTCCCAGGGAATGGAGGGCGCCGTGGTGATCGCGGAGGGCAAACAGCAAAGCGGCACCAACCGGGCGGAAACTACGTTGAAGGTGTTGACCTCAATTGATGTAAGAGAGGATCATCACCTCGGGGGCTTCTTGGCGTTCGGCCCCGATGGGCTGCTTTACGCGGGCATCGGCGATGGTGGCGGCGGATGGGATGCCAGCAAGGCCGGCCAGGACCCCAAGCGGCGGTTGTCGAAGATCTTGCGCATCAATGTTGATAACCCAACAAGCAAGCCAAACGGCAACCTCAACATTGCCGGCGCCGATCCTTTAAGTTGGGCCTACGGCGTTCGCAATCCGGTTCGAGGCAGCTTTGACTCCGCCACCGGCGACCTCTATTTCGGCGATGTGGGCGAAGGCAGCTATGAGGAAGTGAATTTTGTCCCGCCGGGCAAAACCGGTTTGAACTTCGGATGGGGCTTCGATCCCAGCGTCACCGAGGGGGGGCACCAGGCGCAATCAGGCATGGAGGGGTTGCATCCCTTCCCTTGGTATACGGCCGTAAAATGGGAGCCGTTCGGCGACCTGCCGGTGTACGAGTACGAACACAGCGGTCAGGGGTGGGAAACCTCACCTGCTTCGTGGGAGGGCAAAGGTGGGGCTTGCATGGCGGGCACTAATGGCAAATGCTCGCGCGCCGTGATGGGTGGCATGGTGTACCGAGGCAAGGCCATTCCCGCGCTTTACGGTCGCTACTTTTTTGCT
>JBBSJE010000385.1:0-5319 GCA_038257535.1 Polyangia bacterium | reverse complement strand
TTAGGGGTTTTCAGGCAGGTGGTCGCACAAGCCGCCCTAGGGGGCGATGAAGTCGAGCACCATCTGAGGCTCCGCGAGCTTGGAGAGGTTGTAGCCGTCGAAGCCACTCAGGGTTGGGCTGCTGGCGGTTTCCGCCCGGAATGTGTAGTAGTAGCCAGATCGGACCTCGGGAAGCTTGATAAGCGAGGTCACATCCAACGTCCAAGTGCTTGGGGCGTTCGCGTTCAAATTGAATCCTTCGCCTATTGCTTCAACGGAGTAGCTGTCGGCCGTGTATTCGATCTGCACGGGAACCGGCTTGATGATCACGTCTGGCGAACTGGGTGCGCCCCGGGTTTCAACTTTGAACACCAGACGCGCCCTCACTATCTCTTGCGCCTGCTGCAATTCAACACCACCGCAGGCGAAGCGAACGAGGCCCCGGCTTTGAATGGTCCGCCCCGGGACATTCGTTCCAGCTGTGCCCGCTTCAATGACGTCTGGAGCCAAACGGCCACCCATATAGCCTGAGGTCACCGAGGCCGCATCCATAAATGAGCACGGGTGGTTTTCATACTTGCGCAGACGCTTGTAATTAAAAACGACGGGCGCATCAGAATCGAGCAGGCTTCCCTTGCTGTTCTTGGCGCTTGTACCAACTGTTAAAATTAGCTTCGGATCCTGATTGGAGGGCAAAGGCAACAGAGGGCTCGTGGGCTGCAAAGTCAGCACGGTTCCCTCGGCGTTCCAGGTGGCATTCACGGCGATTCCCGGCATAAGGGAGACAGCGGCCGCGGTGCTGGCCTGATCCATTTTTTGCGTGAAAGTCACAACGAAGACCGTAGCCGACGCTACAAACCCTTGCGACGGCGCCACGCTGACAATGGAAGGCCTTTCCGCCATACATTGCCCCGACACGCAGCGCGCTTCTTCAGCACACTCGCCATCAACTGTGCATGCTGAAGTGCAGGCGTTTGCGCCGCACATGAACGGCGCACAGGCCTGCGCAACGCCCATTACGCAAGATCCCTTGCCATCGCAGGTCGAAGGCGGCAACGCAACGCCCATGGCGCACGAGGCTTCACCACAGGCAGATCCCGCCGCGACAAATTCGCAGGTGCCTTCACGGCCGGTGACCTTGCATGACTGGCAGCTTCCCTCACAAGCGGTGTTGCAGCACACGGAGGCCACGCAGAAGCCAGAGGCACACTCGCTGCCATTGCTGCAAGCGAGCGGAGGCATCATAGCCGTGTCGGTTGGCGGCGCTGAGCCTCCCGAGCCTCCCATTCCCCCCATAGCCCCCATTCCCCCCATGCCTACGTCTGAGGTGGAAGCGTCCTCAATCGCATCTGTGACCGGTACGGACCCCTTGCGGGGCGAAGTGCAGTGGGCGCCTGCGATGGCGAGGGAAAGAGCCCAGATGACGCTGATGGTTTTCTTCATGACGAGGACCAGGGGTTAGAAGCGGGCGCTGCACAGAGCCCCAGGGTTGAGAAAGTTGGGAGCGCAGGACAACGAGGGACCGGCTTCCTGAGCGGGCGACCGATCCATGGAGAGCCAGAACAATGTGGCGGCGCCCGCAGCCAGAACGCCGCCTGCGATGAAGCCTGCCAGGGCCAAGTCTTGCGCCTTCTCGTAGTCGCCAAGCAGGCTCGTGCAGGCGCCGCCGCCCGCTTGTGGAGCCGCTTCGCCGCACTTGCCATCACCGGTGAGCGGCGCTTGCCTAAAGTCGTCAAATTCATTCGCTTTGCTGCTGGCGCGCAGCTGTTCAATGCTGCCGAAAGAAATTGCAGCCACAGCCAAGCCAGCCGTAATCCAGGCCGCGGGACGCACCCAACCTGACGCTTGATCACCTTTGGGCTGGGAAATGGCGACCTCAAGCTGTTGCGGCTGCCACGCAGGCTGAGGCTGTGGCGAAACGAGTGCCGGCGACGGCTCTCGGATGATGGTTTGTGATTCCACCACCACGTTGACGTTGATGGTGGCACCCGGCCGCGCCTGAACAGTTTGCCTATGAAGCTCTTGACCATTGCGCTGCAACCGCACTTCGTGTTGACCCGGGGCCATGGCGAACGCGGCTTCAATGGGAAGCTGCCCTTTCGCCTGGTCGTCCAAAAAGACCTCCGCACCCGAAGGACCCGACACAGCAAGGAAAGACACGCGGCCGCGTAGCTTCTCAACGCGATGTTGTGCGTCCTGGCGTGCCGGCTGGGGCATATTGGGGGCCGCGAGGAACGTCTCGAAGGCGGACAATGCTTCTAAGTCGTTGCCCAAGGCCTCGTGCGCGCGGCCTTTGTTGAAAATGACTTTGGGACTTGGCACGAGCGCATAAGCCGCATCGAACTTTTCCAATGCACCGCCTGGGTCACTTTTATCAAGCAGCTTGAGACCTTCGACCTGGAGTTGTTTGGCTCTGGCGACATCCGCCGCTTCTTGTGCGTGCGCTCGATCGGTCGTAAATGAAAGCGAGACAAGAATCAGAGTTAAGGCAGCAAGTCTCTTCATAATTCGTCAAATCCCCGGAAGGGCTTGGAAGGGTTTCGTTTGGGACGGGAGTTGTTTCGCGGCTTGGGGGCCAGCTGAGGTTGATTCGGTTGTTCCGCACGGTTCGGCATGGCCACATCCCACTCTTTGATTGACGCCTGACCCGCATCAGGCGTTGTGGCTGAGAGTTCAGGATCCCTCGTCGGGCTTGCTGCCTGTGCGCGCACGCCCTCCAGGCCAGGATCGTCCGTTAGTTGCGTGGCAGATGGTGATTGTTTTGACGTGGGATCGGGTGCGCCAAGCAAAGCCCACGCTCCCCCTGCCAAGATGCCAAGCAGCAGCAAGCCGCCGGCAAGTCTTACGCCGCGGTTAGGGGAAATTGGCGTGCTCACTTGCTCCGTGGCCGCGGCACGAAGTGTGGTCGTTTGCGCGCGCGGGGTCGTCTGCACGCGCGGGGTCGTTTGCGCTGGCGGCAGCTGTGAGGAGGGTAAAATCAGCGTTTTTCCGACTGGGGCTTGCGGCTGAGGCATGTGGACCGCCCCGCTTTTTAGGGTCTGCTCAACTTCAATCATGCTTTGCGGGCGTTCGTTGGGCGACTTGAGCAGCATGTTTGCCACGAGTTTGCTCAGCCAGTCGGGAGTGACCGGTGCCCGTTCAGACAAGCTTGGCGCCGGCTCGTAAAGATGAGCCGCGATGAGTTCGCCAAAGCCGTTGAAATTGAAGGGCGGCGATCCCGCGAGCATCTCGAACATCATGCAGCCCAAAGAATAGATGTCGGAGCGTTCGTCGATCTCGCCGCTGCCCCGACACTGCTCGGGTGACATATAAAGCGGCGTTCCCAACAGCATTCCTGTTCCGGTGAGACGGGAGGCTTCTGCCGGCGATGCCTTCAGCTTGGCGATGCCGAAGTCCAACACCTTCACGACAACCGGCATGTTTGGCTGATGACCCTGGGTCATAAACACGTTGTCTGGCTTCAGGTCGCGATGGACGATGCCTTTTTGATGTGCGGCCGAAAGCACGCTGGCGATCTGCGAACTTAAGCTCACGACTTGCGGCACACCGGCCGGCTGCGCGGCCCACCCCAACATGTGCTCGCGCAGGCTCTGCCCTTCGAGGAACTCCATGACCAAGTAAGCGCGGCCCTCGAACACGTCGCAGTCGAAGATCTGCACGATTCCGGGATGGGAGACCATTGAGGTGGCGCGCGCCTCGTTGAAAAGCCTTTCGACGGCCGCGGGATCCACCGAATACTGCGGGCGGAGCAGCTTAATGGCCACCTGGCGCCCCATCCGGCGGTGCGTCGCCAGGAACACCTCGCCCATCCCGCCCTCGCCAAGCGGTGCGGTGATCACGAAGTTCCCTAGGGTCTTACCCAGCACGGGAAGCACTTGCCACTGGTATGCCTTAACGTCAAGACAAGATATGCCTTAAGTGCCCGCCTGGGAAGGTCTGTTTGTAGCCTACGCCCGCTTCGCAGCGGGCTTTCGCGTCGGCCCTACCCAACAGGGCGGGGGGCTGGATCGCCCAGCGGTGGCTGACCTGCGGCCGTTCCCCCTGTATCGGTAGACCACGCCTTCCCCCGTCGCAATGAGTGGCCGGTGCTTAGCCCGATGACGAAAAGCACTAAAGATCCCACCCCCGCGGCGAAGGCTGTGTCGCCGAAAACGCGCATCCACCGCAGCTTGTCCATGAGCCCGGTTTGCAGAAACTCGGCGCTGCGTGCGAACCAATAGCCATGTTCCACCGACGCCCATGTTTGCAGCAAGCCCACGGGCAACAGGCTGAGCATGATCATCGCCATCAGGCCTCCGTTGATCGCCCAGAAGGCAAACTTCAACGTCCCTTCCCGCCAGATTTCGTTGGGTCGCAACGCGCGGAAGCAGAACAGCATCAAGCCGATGCCAAGCATTCCATACACACCGAAGAGTGCGGCATGTCCGTGGACAGGCGTCGTGTTCAGGCCCTGCATGTAGTAAAGCGCGATCGGTGGATTGATCATGAAGCCGAAAAGGCCGGCGCCCACGAGATTCCAAAATGCCACGGCGACAAAGAAATAGATGGGCCAACGGTACTTCAGGACCCAGGGCCGCGCCTTGGCGAGCCTAAGGTTATGCCAAGCCTCGAAGCCCACGAACAACAGCGGCACCACCTCGAAGGCGCTAAAAACCGCTCCTAGTGCCAGCACAACGGTAGGGGTGCCCGAGTAGTACAGATGGTGCAACGTTCCGATGATGCCTCCCGACAAGAAGATCGTCGCAGACAGAACGGTGGCGGCGCCAACCGTCTTCACGCTAATCAGCCGAAGCCGCGCGAAAAGAAACGCAATGACCACCGTGGCAAAGACCTCGAAAAAGCCTTCGACCCAGAGATGAACAACCCACCAGCGCCAGTATTCGGCAACCGCCAGGTTCGTGGTGCGGCCATAACCCAGCGCCGCTCCGTAGAAACCGGCAATTGCGGCCGAAGAAATGAGGAACAGAACCAAGATCGGCTTCTGGTCGTCATTGCGCCTGAGCGCCGGAAGAATCGCACGCACCATCAGCACGAGCCAAAGCAAGAGGCCCACCAGCAAAGCAATCTGCCAGAAGCGCCCAAGGTCGATGTACTCGTAGCCGCTGTGCCCGAAGTAGAACCAAGCGTCGCCCGAAAGCTTTTGCATCACGCTTAGCCATTGTCCCACCATGGAGCCCACGACGACGATGAGCAGCGCGACGAACAACACGTTAACGCCCAACCGTTGAAATCGCGGCTCTGCGCCCACGGAAGGCCCTATATAAAGCCCTGCCGCCAACCAAGCGGTTGCGATCCAAAAGATCCCCAGTTGCAGGTGCCATGTGCGTGCAATCGAGTAAG
>JBBSJE010000384.1:0-5350 GCA_038257535.1 Polyangia bacterium | reverse complement strand
GTGGGGCCGCCATCTTGCCGCAACACCCGCAACACACCCTTGTCTGCGTTTGTGCTGAGCCCGCCCGCGAGGATCACATTGATCTTGAGTTCATTTGCTTGCTGACCTAGGGCTCGCTGCAGGCCTTCGAGCTCCTGGCGCGCCGCCTTCGTCCCCGGCATCTGCGTCATCAGCACAACGGCCGAAATGTCGCCACGAGCCTCAAGCCGCTGTAGCGCCGCTTGTACGGCCAGGAGGGGCGGATCGATCACCAGCCCTTTCAGCAACGCGCGCGCCACGGCCGCTTTCGCCAACGGCGACAGCACCGACAAGATCGCCACTTTGCGCCCCCCGTGCTCCACAATCACTTCGGGCTTGAGATATTGGCAAAGCGGCTGTGGTTGGCCCTCGCAACGCAAGTTCGTGGCCACCATGGGCAGCTCCTGCGTTTGTGCGGCCTGCGCGAATCGCTCCAAGCGCACGCGCTCAAGCCCCAAATCGTGATGCCCCAAAGCCAAGGCGCTGTAGCCGGCTTGTTTGAGCATGGCCACCAAGGCCTGCGCGCCTTCGTATCCTTTGCGCGCCAAAATCCCCCGCGCGAACAAGCCCGGCGCCAAACTGTTGCCGCCCAAAAGCGCCAACGGCCGAGGCTGCGGGTCGCTTCGCTTCCGAAGCGTGTCAATCACCGACACCAAAGCCGCAAAACTAGGCGGCTCCTCTCCTTCGCCACCACAACTTGGAATGGCCAGCCGGCCCATGACGTCTGCGTGATACACAAGGTTCAGCAAAACCGGGTCCGCCGTCGCATCCGACGACGGTTGCGCGAACGCAGATGCGGGAGCCCCCGTCACAAGCACCCACAAGAAGAAAAGTGGCCATCGCAAAAGCATTGCCCGGCATGGTAGCGGGTTGAGTTGGGGCTTCCAGTTTGATGGGGATTTGTCTGCACTTTTTGCAGGCGCGAGCGCCTTTTTTGCAAAAACTGCGGCTGGGTCGACGAAATCATTCAGGTTTTTCTGGCATCAGGCTTGAAGTGCCTCACGGTAAGGAGGTGTCACATGCTGCGCGTGAAAGACATCATGACAAAGAGTGTGTTTACGCTGGAGGCGAAAGCGTCAATGGTCGAAGCGGCGTGGGCCCTCACGCGGCGGAAGATCAATGGCGCGCCGGTGCGAGACGAGGAAGGCCGCTTGGTGGGTATGCTGTCGAGGTCCGATCTGGTTAATCCCGAACCCCATGATTGGATCAAAGGGGAAGCCCTGGTGGAGGATCTCATGACACCCCAGGTGTTGGGCCTTTACGAAGACGACGCGGCTGTGGCGGCGGCGCACGGAATGAACGAAGCCAACGTGCACCAAGCGTTGGTTTACGGGCCCAACGGTGAACTCGCGGGCATTGTGGCCGCCATGGATATCGTTCGCGCTGTGGCCCAGGGCAGAGACTTCCTGACCACGGAAGACGATGAACGCACAGCGGTGAGTGCTTAGTTGCGAGCTATGACTTTCCGTCTTCGCTCAGCTCCAATTCCATGAGCGCAATCACATCCCGAAAGCGCTGACGATTGGCCTCGTCAACTTGCGCCAAACTCTTGTGCGCTTCAAGCATCACATGGCCTAGTTCGTTGCGGCCCACGTGGCCGCGGGCGGGGATTTCGTTCGCGGCCTTCTCGCACAGCGCCTCTCGGGTTAACTGAAACACTTCGTCCAACGCCATGCTGCGCAGCAATTGGCTGATCGATTCTTGTGTAGAGATGATCACGGGCCGGTGGCTGCCTTTTTCGCGCAAACGCTGGGCGATGCGTGCCAACTCACCCAGGTTTGTGCTGTCGATGGAATCGGTTTCCGAAAGATCCACCACCAGGTCGTCAATGTCTTCTTTGTCAAAGAGCATGTTCACGAACCTGTCGATGGAGGGCGTCAGCGGATATTTGATTTCACCCACGTAGCGCAACACGTGTACAGGCCCTTGATGGGCGTAAAGAACACGACCGTCAGGCATCATTTCGGCTCCTTTGTCTCTCCATCACCAATAAGGTCACGTCGTCTTCGCGAGGACGGCCTTCCGCAACGCCCAGCCCCAGTGCCAAAGCGTCTACATCGTCAGCGCTCGCACCCAATTTCAAAACCAGGTTCAGCCTCTGCGCAGGCGGCGTTCCGTCTTCCAACACGCCATCCGAGGCCACAACAAACCGATCGACGGGTCCCAACTCCAGTTCAGATCTTGTGTAGCGTGCATCGGGAAAGATGCCCAGCGGTCGACCCGGCACCTCAAGATAGCGTGGATGCAGGCGACCAAACACCGCAGGGAAGGGATACTGGCCCGCGTTGCTCCACACCATACTGTCCCGCTCCAAATCAACCACGCCGTAGAACATGGTGGCGTGTTTGTCCATGTGGCGGGCAAGCAGGTCGCGGTTCAGTTGCTCAAGCATGCGATCAGGTTCCAAGATCAGATCGCTCAGGCCTTGGGCGTACGCTTCGCGATACTTCGCCATCAGCGCAACCAGCATGGCCGTGACGAACGCCGAAGCCGAGCCGTGTCCCGAAACGTCCGCCAAGTAAAGGCCTGCGTGGCCTTCGCCCAGCTTGAAATAATCGACGAAATCGCCACTAAGTTCGCGCGAAGGAAAAATTCGGCGCCGAAAGGTCCATTTGCCTAAAGTGAGAGATTCCGGCGGCAGCAACTGGAACTGCAGCCGCCGCCCCGCCTCTTGATCCTGCTTCAGCTCCTGCAGCGCCGCCGTGAGCTGCTGGTTCAAAATTTCTAAGTGCGCCCTATGTTCGCGGTTCTCTCGCATCAAACGCGCTTTGTCCAAGGCCCGCGTCACCGTTTGCGCAAGAATTTCCGATTGGATCAGGGGCTTCGTCACATAATCCCAAGCGCCCAAGCGCAGCGCCTGCAGAGCGTCGGTCATGGTGCCTTCTCCGGAAACCACGATCACCGGCACCTCCGGTGACTCTTGCGACAAACACGAAAGAACTTCCAGGCCATCGATGCCCGGCATGCGCAAATCCACCAAAACCGCATCGGGGGATTTGTCGCGAAAGATTTCTAGTCCACTTTCGCCTCCCTCGGCCTCCAAAACATTGAAGCCTGCGTACTGTAAAACCCTCGAGAACGCTTGGCGCACCAAATCGTTGTCGTCGATGAGCAACACCGTGGTGGCAGCTACCATGTCCTCCCCCTTTGCAAAACCCAGGCGAAGCCTACCAAACGGGTCACGCCTGCGTCACAACATTCGGAGCGTTTCGATCTTGCCACAACTTGCCCGGGTATGTGGCCATAAGGTGACGTATTTATCACCGTCGCGCGCGTCGGTGTTTCCGCTTGAACGCCATGCTCACGAGCGCTTCAAGGAACTCAGGGTAATCCAAGCCCAAAGGAACGGCGCTCTCCGACATATCCTCACCCCACGCAAGGTAGGGGTTGGGATTCACTTCGATCACGTAAGGGACACCGTCAGTGGTCAGCCGCACGTCAACGCGGCCGTAATCACGTAAGCCCAGCGCCAAGAAACTACGAACGGCCGCAGCCGACAAGCGGCGCAGCACGTCGGCCGGCATTTTTAAGGCACGGCGGTTGCGAATGCCGTGCTGCCGGCGATAGTCCCAGTCCCATTTCGCTCGAAACGTGGCGATGCGGGCCTTGGCTGGGGTGTCAGGACGAAACAGCATCTCTCTGGGCACCAAGGCTTTGGGAGGGTCGCCCATCACGCCTACGTAAAGCTCGCGGCCTTCCACGAATTCTTCCACGATGGCATCGCCATAGCGCTGATGCACCCAGGCCACGCGGTCAGCCACGGCTTCGACGTTGTTGACGATCGCGTTCTGCGAAATTCCCACCGACGCGTCTTCATCCAACGGTTTTACGATCACAGGAAACCGCAGCGGGCAACGGGTCACGGTGTCGCCCGCGGCCACCTGAAAGAACCGCGGTACGGGCACGCCACAGCCCGCAAGCACGTGCTTTGTTTTCGCCTTGTCGCGCGCCAAAGCCAAAGCCGCAGGGGGCGAGCCGGTGTAAGGAACGCCCAGCATCTCAAGCAACCCCGTGACCGAGGCATCAAGTGAGCAGTTGTCGTTGAAGCGCTCAACCAGATTGAAAACCACGTCAGAGGGTTCAGCCACAAGCCCGGCCAGCAAACCCTTTACGTCGTCGCGAAACCCCAACAGACGAACGTGATGTCCCCGGCGTTTCAGGGCGGCCGCAATTTGAAATTCCACCTCCTTGTCGTGCGTGCGCGCCAAGCTGGCGAAGTTCTGATCTTCCGGAGGCGGGTAGTCTGTATCGAATAGGATCAAAACGCGCAACGCACGCATGCTTGCAATCATTGTAAGCAGGGATAGAGCTATGCCCAAGCTTTATGGGCCAAAAAAAAGGCCCTTGCGCCCCATTAGCGGGTCAGCATGCTTCGGCGGGCCACGTCGGCCTGTGCAGGCGAGATCGATATCGACCCGCGGGGCGTGCCCCAAAACATCAAGTTGTTGGCGTCGAATTCACCACATTCAGAAGCCGACAAAGTTTTGTCTCCGTCGGCATCGGCTTGCGCGGGACACGCGGGTGTATCGGCAAACCCGTCGTGTATCGCCGTAGCCGGTGCGCTGGCGCTCGCAGGCAAAAGCGTGGCTTCGGTGGAATGAAACAAGCCCAAGGCGTGCCCGATCTCGTGCGCAATGATCTGGCCCGCATAGTGCGGATCTTGTTTCAAAAGCGCCGTACTGAGGGCCAACCCCGAGCGGGCGGTCGCTTCCACGGGTGGCACGGGCACACCGCCCGAGATGGCCCACAGCTGACCTTGCGCGCCTGAGCTGCCGGCCAGCGTGATGTCTTCCACCAAAAACAGCGGCAGGCCTTCACCCAAGGCCAGCGACGAGAGCTGCAAAAGCGCCTTGAGCGAAGACGAATCGCTGCCCCGCGCCGGATCGATCACCACGTGCGCCACTTCGGGTTGCACATGTGAATCGAGCGCCGTTCGCACATCTTCGGTTAACTCCACGCCGGCCTGACGCCAGATCTGTCGGGCGCGTTCCAGCGCGCGGGCCAGCTGTGACGCTTCAACAATCCCCCCGGCGTTGACCACCTGAACCAGCAACTCCTGCGCGCTTGGCACTGAGCCCGCCACGACGGGGTGTTTGGTCCAAATCCGCAAAGTCAGAGTTTCAAGGGGCAAATCGCCATGCCGACGCACGCGGAGCTTGTAGGGCGGCGCCAAGGGCAACGCCGTGCTGGCGGTGGGCAGCTGGGCCATGACCAGCCCCCAACCTGTGAGCGCGCGGTTGGGTGAGAACTCGGGACGGGTTGGGTCGATCAGCACACGCCCCAAGCCGTCTTCTACGCCAATCGAAAGCCGCTGCTCGTCGCGGCCACGCAC
>JBBSJE010000383.1:0-5376 GCA_038257535.1 Polyangia bacterium | reverse complement strand
TCCCTCGACCTGCGCGGTCTCCGGATCGTCAAGACCTTCCACTTGGAACAGAAACGACAATGCGGCCGGGCGGAACAATGTCAAACCCGCGACGACGAGAACAAAAACAGCGCCTGCAATCCACAGCGCGCGTTGTTTGCCCAGGATCGCAGACGTTTGGCGCTGCACCCGCTCGGTTCCATCGTCCTCGGGCAGCGCGACGTCGTCGGCATCGCGAAGTGCGGAGAATTCTCCCGTTCGCCCCACCGATTCCGGAGCCGCTGGCGCCGCACCGTTCGCGGCCGCACCGTTCGCGGCGAAGCTTGCATGGGGCACGCCCGCTCGCAACAAGGCAACCTCGACGGAAAAATGGGCTTCCAAGAACCGCGCGACCTCCTGATTGGAAGCCAGGCGCCCCTCCCGCATCGCCATTTGATGGGCGAAATCCAGCATCTCGTCAGCGCTGTGAAAGCGAAGGTTGGGATCTCGGCTTAACGCCCGTAAGCATAAGGCGTCAAAACTGGCAGGACAGTTGGGGCCAAAATGGCTGGGCGGAACCGGTGACTTGGACAGCACGTTGTTGAGTGTGGCCTCAGCCGTTTCGGCCGCGAACAGCCGGTGTCCGGTAAGACACTCATAAAACACGGTTCCCAACGAGAACAAATCCGAGCGCTGATCAAAGTCTTTCCCCAACAGGCGCTCGGGCGCCAAGTAAGCGGCTCTGCCTTCGGTGCGCTGAATTTCTGACTGCATCACGCGTGAGCGCGCGCTGCTGTAGTCAATGAGGCGTGTCACCCCGTCGGTTCCCACCAGCAAGTTTTGTGGCGAGATGTCGCAATGAATCGCCTGCAGCGGTTGGCCGTCCGGGGTGCACAGCCGATGGAACGCTGCCAGCCCAGCCAACGCGTCCACCAAGATCTTTGCCGCCACGGCAGACGGAATGGCGCCATGGCGCGCGATCTGGGCCAGCGTGATGCCCTCCACGTAATCCATCACGAGGTAGGGTTGCTGGTTGTGTTCGCCGAAATCGAGGGCGCGAATCAGGTTCGGGTGTGCGGCCAAACTGGCCAACTGCGCCTCGTGCGATAGGGCCTTAAACGCACGCTTGTCGTGGCTCAGGTCCGTACGAAGAACTTTCACCGCCACGTGGCGTTCAAATTCATGCGCGCCACGCGCTGTACACAGGAACACAGAGCCCAAACCTCCCGTGCCAATGCGACTCACCACCTCGTACCTTCCCAAAACCGCCTTGGCGGTGCTTGCGGGCGCATGAGTCTTGGGAATCTCCGGCTTGCGTGGCGGCCCTTGCAATTTGGCTTCGGCCACGCGCTTGCGAACGTCGTCAAGGTCGCTCGGCGCAATGCGCACCGTTCGTGCCGAAGGACCCTCTTCCGGGTGCGTGCTGGCGGCGGCCGTGGAGAAGAGCAGTGTGCGCTTGGACGGCTGGGCGGCGCTGGTGGGTTGAAAACGCGTCGACAGACAAGGCGCTGCGAACAGTTTCTCTACATCCGTGCTCTCGCTTGATTGGTCCGCGTTCACCCGGACGACGCGCCCTGCCTGCAGCTCAAACACGCAAACGCCGTAAACCGTTTCGAGTTCAAGCGTGCCTGTCGAACCTTGTTCACGATGTTGATTCAAAACATCCGACACGGCGTCGGATGTTGGGTTGACTTTGGATTGTGACCCCATTCCAGTGCCCTCCGGCAAACGGACGGCAAGCTTGCAAGAAGCGCTCCCACCCTGGGGCGGCGTGAGGGAAACCAACTGGTGCGTTTAAACGCGTGATGTATGCTACTTGCATGCGGGGCGGGATGAGGATGAAGCAAGAAGTGTCGATGGGCGTGGGGGGTGAGGTTTCGGCCACGGTTGCCAATTGGGGGCGTGAAGCGCTACCAAAGCCCTGGTCGTGGGACCCCGGGCGCCAGCTGCTGAACGCGATTCGACGATACCAAGGTTACAACAGCGAAACGGATGGGCGCATCACGAAACTCGCCCGCGCTGAAGCGGTGGCCAGCTACCGTTTCTGGTCGGCGGTGGCCGGCGCCGACATCCCTTTGAACAGCCAACTGGGCGGTGGTTTGCTGCTGCCACACCCCAACGGGATTGTTCTGCACCCCGAGGCGGTTATTGGTCCCAACTGCCTGTTGTTCCAACAGGTCACACTGGGCAAGGGCCCAAAGCCGGGCTTCCCGATTTTGGAAGGGCATGTGGACGTGGGAGCAGGCGCCAAGATTCTTGGCGGGGTGCGGATTGGCGCGCATGCCATCATCGGCGCCAACGCCGTTGTGCTGGAAGACGTCCCCCCAGGGGCCACCGTGGTGGGCGTTCCGGCCCGAGTTGTAAAGCTGCGAATTGTAACGTCAGAAGCTACATTGAGCCCGAAGATTGCATAAGGAGCGAGCCGCCATGTGGTTCAAACGACAATCGCAGACCCGGAACAATTCATTTATCCCCACAGGCCATGCGCGATTTGCGTTGCCAGCGTTGCTGCTGTGGTTCGCCAGCGCCTGCGGGGGGCCTTCCAATTTGGAATATGCCTACGAAAAGGAGCCCGATCCGCGCCGAGGGGGCTATCGCATTGGCGTGCTCGATATTTTGCGCGTGAACGTGTGGAAAGACCCCGATCTTTCGGGGGACGTGCAGGTTCGGCCTGATGGAAGGATCACCTTGCCGTTGGTGGGGGAGCTCGTGGCCGAGGGAAAAACCAGCGACGAGTTGCGACAAGAAGTGGTTAAGCGTTTGTCGCAATTTGTTGATGGCAATAAGGCCGTTGTAACCGTGGGGGTGGCCGAATCGCACAGTTACTATTTCACTGTCAGTGGGCATGTGGCAACTCCAGGCCGATACGCCCCGGGCACTTACGTCACCGTGATTGAAGCTCTAGCGCTTGCGGGTGAGCCCACCCCCTATGCGTCTCCCCAAAATATCACCATCCTGCGTAGCGAAGATGGCGGCAAAGTGCGGAAAATCCCCGTAAATTACGATGCACTCATCAGCGCCAAGCAGTTGCGCCAGAACGTGGCCATCATGCGCGGTGATGTGATCATGGTGCCTTAGGCGATAAAGGCACCCGTGCTCAGCGCTCTAGCGGTGCACCGGCCGCCGCGTGGGGCACACGACCTTCCAGGCTTATGAAAAAGAGATTGCGCGTGTAGCTGGGAAACCGAACCGAGACGTCAGAGGCTAAGTTGGTTCGCTGCACGCGCAGTTGGTAATTGAGCGACACGCTGAGGTGGCGGCTGATGCCGTAACCCACCGAAGCGGTGGCGTAAGCCACGCGCAAGCGCACTGGCTCTTGCCCCAATGACGGAAGCGTCTGCTCGCGCTGCACGCCGCCCTCGAAGCGCATCTCAAACCCATTGAGCTTGTGTAACGGTTGCCCGTAACGCGCCAAAAGCCGGTCCGTAATGAAGATCTCACCGATGAGTGGGTTGGGGCGGGCCCCACGCAGCAACTCAATGCCAAGATTCGAGCCAGTCCAACCCATGCGATGCAATCCTAAACGACCCGCGTATGTGGCGCTGGAGGGCCCCTCATCCGGAAACAAAAATAGCGGGCCGGCTTCGGCGTGGCCTTCCCACAAGGGCGTAAACCTGTGCGTCAACACGGCCGCTGTGAGCAGCGTGGCTAGATCACGCCCGTCCAGCCTGACTTGGCTGCTGAGTGTGCGCGGGTACGCGCGTAGGGCATCCGCACGCCCGCGCAATCCCAAGGTTTGCCGCGTCCAACTTCTAAAAACAACGTTATCTGAGCTTCCCGAAGCGCTTGTTTGCAGCGGAAAATCGCGGCCGCTTGGAGAAAACCACGCCGCCTGCAGGCGTTGGTCCAAAGTCCATCGGGGGGAGAACCGCCACACCAGTTGGTTACCCACGGCGCCACGTACCACCTTCACAGATCCTGAGGGACGAGCGGTTTCCGTGCCCAAGTCAACAGGCGGCCCTTGTCCAGCGGGGCTCATAAGCGTGTCGAAGTCGCCTATAAGACCGTACTGTCCGCTGACCTCAAAGCCGAGATCCGCTGTGGGGCCCAAGCGGGTGTCGCTTTGAAGCGCCAGGGTCTGAATCACGGAGGTCCGCTGATCGCGTGAAAAGAAGTTTAGAGCGGCGTTGTAGCTACCACGAAGTTTTGTGGTGTCTGCGGCCATCTCATAGCCGCCCTCGACGCGCGCTCCAAAAAACGTGTCGGTGATCGAGCCCGCTTGTCCGGTGGCAACGCCGGCTGAGTTGTCTGTGACACCGGCCCGCGCGGCCGCGGTGGCGTGCCAACCTGGCTGGGCGTTGGCCCGCGAAGGCAATACCCACGAAAGCAAAACCGCTACAGCGAACCAGCTGCCGCTTGAGATGACACCCAGCCGAATCGCACCCCTTGTCAGCCCCACCAAGCGTTTTTCCTCCAAAAACAATTCGCGAATCAATACTTTACGGGGCGATCCGCGCAACGGCAATGCGGCCCGCGAAGAATGCCAGCGCCGCAACCCGCTCTCGCGTTGCTTCGCGCGGTGGATTTCCTATGCTCATAGGCATGAGGCGACACGTTGTGGTTCGGTGGGCGTTGGGAACAGGCCTCGCGTTTGCGTTGCTGCTTGTGGCGATCTGGCGATGGCAAGCGGTGTCACAAGCCGGGCAAGCCTCAACGCCCCAGGCTCAGCCGCGCGCAGCCAGCCAACCATCCGTTGCGGCTGCACGCATTCCTAATCGGTCTTTGGGAATGGGGCTAGCTGGCGTCAAAGATTGGTCAACAGAGTATCCGTTTTTGGATCTCGTGAAATCGGCGCGGCGCTGGCGCAGCAAGACGCCGCTCGACCTCGACGAAAGCGGTTGGCCCAAGGGGCTATCACCTGGGCAGACCGCGGAGCTTTATTTCCTCACCATTCCAGACGGGATTGAGACGCCGTGGCGAAAACTTGTGGTCAGCTACGAGGGGCAAGGGAAAATCTCTTACAAGTCGGCGGCACAACAAGACCTAAAGAGTTCCAAACCGGGGCGCGACATCATCAACCTTGACACCAGCAAGCGCTACGCGGTGCTGTTCCTTGAAGCATCCGATCCACGAAACCCTATTCGCAACATTCGCATCGTTCCTGCGGAGCACGAAGCCGCATTTCTCAAAGGTGGCATTTTCAATCCGTCGTGGTTGGATCGCATACGTGTCTTCCGCACCCTGCGCTTTATGGACTGGATGGAGACCAACAACTCCACCATCACAAGCTGGGCGCAGCGGCCCAAGCTTGACGATGTCAGTTGGGCGGAGAACTTTCATAAGGAGAAAACCACACATGGGGTTCCCGCAGAAGCGATGATTCAATTGGCCAATCAGGTGAAAGCCGACGCGTGGTTTAACATGCCGCACTTGGCGGACGACGAATACGTCCGTCAGTTTGCCAAACTCGTGAAAGCC
>JBBSJE010000382.1:0-5384 GCA_038257535.1 Polyangia bacterium | reverse complement strand
TGCAGTGCATTTGCAGGACAATCTGCAGTCGCTGCTCAATCGATTCAAAGCTGGTACGTACTATGCTCCACCGGTGCGTCGGGTGCATATTCCGAAGGGCGACGGGCGCACGCGACCCATCGGCATACCAACGTTGGAAGATAAGATCTTACAGCGCGCGGTGACGATGGTGCTGCAATCCATTTACGAGCAAGACTTCAAAGAGTGCTCGTATGGATTTCGGCCAAAGCGAAGTGCGCACGATGGGCTTCAGGTGCTGTGG
Source organism: Polyangia bacterium (assembly GCA_038257535.1). Lineage (GTDB taxonomy): Bacteria > Myxococcota_A > Polyangia > Fen-1088 > Fen-1088 > JAGTJU01. The sequence goes on along the minus strand of JBBSJE010000382.1, from coordinate 5,122 downwards.
GGGACCTTGGCGGGGCGCGCTTCTCGACGATTCAAAACGACGGCACGCCTCGCCCATATCCAATTCAACTTGGTAGCGGGTCTCGGTTGTGATTGAGCTTCCCTGGATTGAAAAGTTGAACGTGCTGGCACCATTGCCGTCGATTGAGGAATCAACCATGAGCTTTTCGGCTTCGAATACGCGAACTGAACCCGTGGGCTCAGTCAGCGTCAAGCGGGCCTTGGCAAGTCGATCTGCCCAGCGCGGCCCCCGCGAGGCGAAGGCACGAAAAAGAGTGGCTTTGCCCGCGACAAGCAGGGCTCCCCCCTCAACGATTTTCCCTTCCTGCCAAAGGACGGTTTTGATGGACTGATAAGCAGCCACCTGTGAAATCGCCAAATCACAGGCGGGCGGAGCGGCCACATTCTCATCGCTAGCCTTGATGTCGTCCCGAATTTGCGTTGGCACGAAACCGGAGATTTCCTCTGGGGGCTGGCTGCCGGGGGAACCCTGGTTCGCCAAGGTGACATCGGCGCCGTTGCTATCTTGTCCGGCTGGGTCGATGACCAAGCCAGTGCAGGCCGACACTGCCAGCAGCCAAACGATGGTTCCGGTAATTCCTGCCCGCAAAAACAACCCCCTTTTGGGCGCCACAAGACTACTGGCCTTTTAACGGACTGCCCAGCTCAAGTGGGAAACGGAGCTGGGCAATCGCAAAGTCGCTGGGGGGCATGGGACTGGGGGTGAGTGCACTTTGCGCGACCATGGGCCACGCAGGCAACTTTCCGGGTTCATTGCCGATGACCCTGGGTGTCTGCCCAATGTGCCCACGCTGTTGCCACTGCCCCTCAGGATGGTAGGCGTTGGCGGATCCAGACACCAACCTGCCCGCGTTTGTTCGCGCGGAATTTGAAGCCTTCTTGCGTTGTGGCATCCTTGGCCAGGGTTTTGTTCGTGTTCGTTGCACTTCATGTGCGGACAGTTACACCGTTGCGTTCGGTTGCAAACGCCTTGGCGTTTTGCCCTTCGTGCATCGGTAGGCGCATGAATGAAACAGCGGCACACTTGGTGGACGCGATTCTTCCGCAGGTGCCAGTGCGGGAGTGGGTGCTTACCTGAATCGATCCGCATACCGTGGGCAGATTTGTTGAAGCGCGTGTTCAAGATCGACGTGTTGGCCTTTTCGCGCTGCGGGGGCCGTATGAAGGTGCTGGCCGTGGTGATGAACGAAACGTCAGTAGCGGCGATTCTTGAGCACCTTTCGATAGATCCACAGGCCCCGCGGATCGCGGAGGCACGTCCACCACCGATTGATTGGGAGGCTGAATAAGTTGGGTGGGGCGTAAAATCGGGACTCCCGAGGGAGCCCTGCGGCTTGAGTGCGGAATACGAGAAGGAACCACGCCCGCTTCGGGTCGCGAGCAGCTCGCGAACAGAGCGATCTTGAACTCCTACGCATTCGAGGGAGCATCCGATCGAATTGCCGCGCTCGATCATCCGCTCTGATCACGGTGGCGCGTGCGTGCCAATGTCTTGGGCGTGTACCGGCTACGTGCCCTGACAGCCGTAGCCGCCCGCCGGCCGCCCATATCCCCCGGGCTGGCCGCCATTGGTGAGCGCCGTCATCGGTCCCGGGCAGTACTGGGCATCGCCAAACGTATTGAGGTTCATGCCCAGGGCTTGACAGGTGGACAAGAAAATCGGGTTTTGCGCGCGCCCAGCGGCGTCGACGAAACGTCCCGTCTTGAAACCGGCCTGTTTGCCTGCGCCAAGCACGAAGGGAATCTTCACCCGCGTGTGCCCACCACCTCCGCGTCCCGAAATGCAACTGCTCCACAAGATGATGGATTCGTCGAACAGCGATCCCCCCCGAGGGCTGACTGTGTTCTTCAGCCCTTGCACGAGGGCAGCGAATTCCTTCGACCAGGCATGGGTAAGGTTGGTTTGAAGCTTGGCCGAATCTCTTGGTCCGTCATGCGACAGAGAGTGCGCGTCGTAGGGGCCTTCAGAAACGGTATGGAGGAGGGGAGGAACCTTGTAGCTGACGCTGAACCCACGTGTGAGGCTTAGCGTCGCCACATTGGTCAACCCACACGAAAGCGACAGCAGCAGCAGCTGCCGTTGCAAGAGTATGGTTTTCCAGATGTCGGTAGACTCGTGATCCACTGTAAACCCGCCACGCGCGGGTGCGCCACATTCCGAGAGGTTCTTCTGCGCCACCTCGTTCATGCGATCTGTCAGCTTTGTCTCAAAGCTACGCAGGGCCTCCACATGTGACTGGAAACGTTCACGCTCGCCGCCCACAAGCGCCGCCTCGAAGCGCTTGGCTTCACCCACTACGTGGTCCATCAAGCTGCGACGTGCCGCCAGCCGCTTCGCCGCTTCTGCGCCATTGTCGGGCGGCTTGGGAACGCCCGAACCGAAAAGCTGGTCGTAGGCCTTGATGGGATTGTCCTCAGGCTTTTTCAACTGACCGCGGGCATCCATGAACATTTGGGCAATGCCAGGAGAGGCAGGATGGCCATCGGGTGACGCGCGCACGCCGAAGTTGTAGGCAGCAAACCGAGTTGAGAACTTCTGCTGTAAATGTGCGCCGGCCACCTGGTCGATCGATGGGCCCCACAGCACCGCCTTGGTCCCGTTTCCCCTCGAAGCCCCGGTCCATAGGGTTCTGACGCCCCCAACGTGTTGGTCTTCACCGCGTGCGCAGTGGGAATCCTCACCGGCGAGATTGTCCAAGTTCCGAAAGATCACTACGTCGTTTCGCACGGCTTGCAGCGGTTGTGAGCCGGACTTCAGCGCGAAATCGGTTTCGCCGCCCGTGGGAAGAAATTCCGGCTCCTCAACGCCAAACGGGTGATAAAGCAAAATGAGGACGCGGGCGTTTCCTTGCGTGTGCGCGGCGCCTTCCAGCAGACGCGTGACGGGCAAAAACGAAAGCGCTCCTGCGGCACTGCCACGCAACAGGCGACGACGAGACATTCCGAGTGTATGCATGACTATTGTCCTCCCATTGTAGAAGTCTGCCGTTCGAGGAACGCCGGGCCCGAGACGTACCCGAGTATGAGATCCATCAAACTGGATTCATTTCCAACGCCCGCGCCGTCGAATGCCAAACACGCGCCCGATTGCGAAGGCGCTGTCCCCACGGCATGTTTGGCCAAGGTGGCGACGAAGCATGTTTCCACCGCTGGCAGTTGCGCCAGGGCGGGTGCCAGCTCTGCTATGCCGTCAAAGGTGCCGGTGATGCCTTGAAAATCATCTAGCTCTACGGTGTCGTTGATCGGTTTGCCGCCGTCCATATCTCGCAGGCGCCCCACGGCGTCGTATCCCTCCAGCGCGTACCCCACCGGCTCGAACACATTGTGGCAACCGGCACACGCCGGATCCTTGGCGTGTCGTTCCATGCGCTCCCGAAGGGTCAAGCCCGGAGCGAACCCTGGATCGGCTCCCGCTAGATCAGCGTCAGCGGGCGGGGCGGGTACGCTGGCGCACAATACGCGTTCAACAGCGTGCTTGCCTCTGAGCACTGTGCTGTTTTCTTTCTCGCCCGCCGCCGGCGCAAGGAACGCCGGCATGGTGAGCAGGCCATGCCGGCCCGGGGGTTGGGTGCGGGTGGCGTCATTCGATTTGTCGGCGGACGCCGGAATCTGCAGGAAGTTGCGCAGACGCGACGTCATGAACCCATCGGGTGTGGTCAAGATGTCTGCAGCCGTGCCACCTTCGAGCAACAAAGCGGTTAGCGTGCGCGTCGCATCCTGCACCATGTCGGCCTTGATATCGGCGTCGAAACCCGGAAACGCGTCTTTGTCTTTGACCGAAAACATGACCTCACCCAAGCCGAGCCAGCGCTCAAACAGTTGTCCCGCAGCCTCTTGCCCGCGAGGTGCGGCCAACAGCCTCTCTGCCTGCGCCCGCACGCCATCAGCATCATCGAGGAAGCCATCTCGTGCAGCCTTCCGCAGTTGCTCATCTGGCGGTGCCGACCAAAGCAAGAACGACAACTGCTCCGCAATGTGGTCGGGAGAAAGCCGCAGCGGCCTCTCCGAAACGTCGCCCATACGAACCCCATCTTCGGCAAGGTAAAGAAAATGCGGCGACAGCAAGACCCGTTGTGCGATGAACGCGAGCCCGGTGGCGTTATCCACGTCGTTGCCGACAGCGAAGCTCTCCATCAGATCATCGACTTCGGCGTCCGTCGGTGTCCGTCGAAACGCACGGTCGGCCAGCGCGGTTGCGAATCCACGCGCGCAAGCTTTGTCGCCACCAGCGCAGCTGGGTTTGTTGGGACCGACGCTCAGGATCTTCTGGGCCGCTGATTCGGCCGCGGGTAAGAACGCCGACAGAAAGTCTGTACCAATGCTCAGGAACTGCACGTCGCGATCGAGCCCTCTGGGATCAATGTCATCAGGGAGATCCGGTCCGCTCCACGCCGTGCCAGTCAGGTCCTCAATTGCATGGCGCAGCTCGATCCGCGTTAGCCGGCGCAACCGCGCGACCGGGCGTTGCCAGTCGGCGGGATTGCCAAGACGCGCGCATTCGCCTGGCTGAGCAATGACCTCAGAATCGTCAAGGCTCGTGTCGTCATCACCGCTGGAATCTCCACTTGCCCCAGGGTCATCCGGGCTTGAGCTCGAGATGCTCCCGGAACACGCGGCCAAGGCGCCAACACTCAAACCGACAAATCCGAGTCGAAAAAACTTCATCGATCCTCCTGAAAACTGGCTCTAAGCATGAGCCATGGGCGCCGAACGGAGTAGCCCCGCGCCGCCTATGATCATGAGGTGGCCAGAACTATGAGGAGACTCATAGTTTTGGCGCCGCCGCCGCTAAGCGTCGTTGCGGAGCAAGCCGCGCTTGAGCGCCACCGCCACCGCTTCGGCGCGTCGGCGCACACCTAGCTTGTGAAGAACGTTGCCCAGCAACTTTGCTCAGAACGGCCCGGCCTTGGATAGAAACCAGCCCCGCCGACGCTATTTGAGCAACCCCGGCCGTGCTGGCGCCGATGTCCTCGGGTGGACCAAGCCCGCCAGCGCGCGGCTCTTCAGCAGGCCACTTGTATGGTAGGCGACGCTATTTGAGCAACCCCGGCCCTGCTGGCGCCGATGTCCTCGGGTGGACCAAGCCACAGCTCACAGCCACC
>JBBSJE010000381.1:0-5415 GCA_038257535.1 Polyangia bacterium | reverse complement strand
TCGTCAGGGTTGATGATCACCGAGACGATACCCGTTTCGGACAACCTCCGTCGACCGCCGTTCAAAACCCCTCCCTTCTTTTTCCCCCTCAGCCCCTCAGCCCCTCTCCTTACTACGCCCACAGATTCTGGTGAGGAGCCATTTGTTTAGAAGGCCTGAGTGTTGCTGGCACACCTGTGTCTTCCGCCTGGGAGATCACGCAGATCTTGCCCCTCTCGGGTGTCAATGGCCTGACTCAGGCCCCCGACGGGGCGCTTTGGCTCGCGGCCAACAGCGGGGCCTACCGATACGACGGGTTCACCGATCTTCGCGTGGTAGATGAGGTGGGGCAGCCGGTTTTCCTGCCGAGCGAGAAAATTTTTGCCAGCCAAGATGGAACGCTATGGGCGTGGCCCTCTTCGCGCCCAGATTTAAAAGCGTTCGCCCATGGTCAGGTGCAGTCGGTAGGCCCATTGGGCAACGAGGCCCTTCGCATCCGAGCCTTGGCCCAACGTCCCTCCGGCGAAATGGTGTTGGGTACAAGCCTAGGACTGTTTCGCATCGAGCGAGAATCGTTGCGGCCTCTATCACTGCAGGGCACGCAACATATGGAGGTAAATGCTTTGCTCGCCGACGACTCAGGCGCGATCTTGGTGGCGCACAAGGCGGGATTGGCGCGCTTGGAACGTGATGACAAGCTCACCCCACTTTCCCTCGGTACGGAGACCAAAGAGGTTCAAGCCTTGGCGCGTGGGCAGCGGGGCACCTGGGTTGCAAGTGGAGAACAATTCGCGCTTTGGCAAGTTGAGAACATGCATTGGAGATCGGCGCCTCCCGGGCTTGTTCCCCATAGCCTTGCTGAAGACAGAAGCGGAAGGCTGTGGTTGGCGGACACGGCTCAACTGGCAGTACTTGAAAATGACAAACTTGAGCTGTTGGCCGATGAGCCCTTTGGCCGCATCAACGATCTTGTCGCTGACCACGAAGGCAACGTATGGGTAGGCAGCCACGAGCGAGGGCTGTTACGAATTCGACAGCCTGTGGTGCGCCGATTCACAGCGCAAGAACTTGGGCAACGAGAGCTTTCAGGGATTGCCAGCGACGCAGATGGCGGCGTCTTCATCGCGGGCAACGCAGGCGTGGTCCGGTTTGACGATGACGCCACTGGATTTGTGCCGGTTGCGCCCACGGAAGCAGGCTGGCCACAAACCGGTTCGATGATTGATGTAGAGACCTACAAAGATGCGCCCGGGCTTTGCGCCGGACCATTTGAAGTTGTGGTACGCCGGCGTGAAGGTGGGGTGTGGATGGGAGGGCCCAACGGTCTTGCACGTGTGGACGAGGATGGCATTGGGTCCTGCCTGTCCGAAGGCCTTCCCGATATGCATATCAATGCCCTGTGGGAGGCACCTAATAACACCTTGTGGATTGGCACCCAGGCAAACGACTCGGGTTTGACTCGGCTGCGCGACGGCAAATTCTCACGTTTGACGGCGTCCAACGGTTTGCCTTGTGACACCGTTAAGGCCTTGACTGCGGATAATTCTGGCCACTTGTGGTTCTCGTGTCCCGAGAGGATCTCCCGAGTGGATCTGCAAGAGCTTGAGCGTGCCGCCGACGAGGGGGGCCATGTCGTCGGCATCGGCCTTGGTGCATCCGATGGAATTTTCTTTGGACAGCCGCTCTCGCCAGGAAGTCAAAGCCTGCTTGCAGATGCCCACGGCCGCTTGTGGTTTTTGGCGAAAGGTGCCGTGTCCCGCATTAGCGATCTCTCCAATTATGAGAGGATGGCGGCGCTACCCCCGAGCATTGCGGAGCTCCGGATTGGAAAGGTAGACATACCGCTATCAGGGGCTGAGCTGTTGCAAGCGCAAGTGGGTGATGGCAGCGTCTACGTCAGACTTGATGTCGTTCGCCTTTCTTTCCCCCGTCACACGCGCTTTCGGATCTATCTCAGCGCGCATTCCAAAGGCTGGTGGTATCACGAGCAAGGCACCTTGCTGCAATTTCAAAACGTGGCCACAGGGCACCACGAACTCTCTGTCGCTGCGTCGAACGGATTTGGTCGGTGGAGCGAGCCGCAGAAACTGCGCTTTGAATTGAACCCACCCTTCTTTCGTAGCCAGAGCTTTTTCATCGCACTGGCCGCCGCGCTCGCCCTCCTGGCCTTGGGCCTTCACAATCTACGGCTCAGGCGGCTTCGGTATGGCTACAAGCAACAGCAGCATGAACGCGAACGCATCGCGCGCGAGCTTCATGATGGCCTTGCCCAGGGCGTAACCTCCTTGGGACTTCAGATTGATGCGCTTGCGCGCGAGATCCCCGAAGACGCCCTCACGGCCAAAAGCATTGCCCAACAAACGCGTTCGTTGCTCGCAGATTGGCACGGAGAAGTACGTCAAATGATATGGAACCTCCGAGTAGAGGCCCACACTACACCCGATTTGGACGTTGCTCTGGCGCAGGCCGTGAAACGGGCGCTAGCGATGACTGCAACGCAAACGTCGCGGCCCAGAATCACGGTCAAGGTGAAAAGCGGCAAACGGGCGCTAACAGGAATTGCGGCGCATGAGCTGCCATACATCATTCAGGAAGGGGTGATCAACGCGATCAAGCACGCCAAAGCCCAAACAGTCGACATTCGTGTTGAAGCCTCGGACTTTGAACTTATGGCCTCGGTCGTGGATGATGGCATCGGCATGCCCCACCCCTGGGACGCTGAGGCACTGGCCACCGCAGGACACTTTGGATTAATTGGCATGCACGAACGAGCCCGTCGTGCATGCGGCTATCTCCAAGTGCAAAGCGAAGCGCAGGGCGGTTGCCGTCTCCTGGTCGTGATACCATTGAAGGCGGTTGGCGAACGTGGCCACTGAAATGCCTCCCGAATCCTCTTCCCGTTTGCGCGTCCTTGTGGTGGAGGATAGTCCCTTCACCCGCTTGGGAATCGCCACGATGTTGCGAACCGCGCAGGACATTGAGGTGGTGGGTGAAGCCAATGGAAGCCAGGAGGCGCTGGAGATTTTCGAGACCTGCCGTCCCGATGTGGTGCTAACCGACATCCGCATGCCCGACATCGACGGCGTGGAGCTCACACGCCGCCTACGGCAACGCTACCCACAGTGCTACGTGATGGTGCTAAGCGATCATGATGGCGAAGAAACCGTGTTCCAGGCGCTAAGGGCGGGAGCCGCGGGTTTCCTCACGAAAGGCGCTTCGGGGACCGATCTAGTTGCGGCGTTAAAGACCGTGGCTGCGGGGCGTCGCTACATTCCCCCAGCCATTTCTGAGCGTCTGGCTGAGCGTATGCTTCAACCTGCTCTCAGTCCGCGCGAGCAGCAGGTTCTAGATGGTTTGTTCAAGGGTCAAAGCAATGATCAAATCGCCCAGGATCTCTCGATCGGCAAGCGAACGGTCACAATGTTCGTAAGCAGCCTCATGTTCAAGCTGGGCGCGCAAACCCGCGGTGAGGCGGTTGCGATTGCCATCAAGCGCGGCATGATCATGCCGCGCTAACGCCTGTGGGCCTTACGGTCTAGAGCAAACTAACCCGCAAGAATCTCGCCAATCGACCTCGGTGGCTTGTTGGGGCGTGAGATCCCGAAATCATCCACCCCGGGCCCCGACAGGCCAAACATGTCCTTCATGATGGTGTAGTGAAGGTCTCTGAGCCAACGATTCTCGATAACCACATGCTGATCGGTTTTCAGAATTCCGGTGCCGCCCAACAATGTCATGGGCAGGTCGTTGCAGCGATGGTTGCTACCGTGCATACAGCTGCCAAACAAAATGACCGTGTTGTCGAGAATGCTTCGGTCGCCCTCTTTGATGGCGTCAAGCTTTTGGCACAACTCCGCCACTTTTCCCACGTTCCACCAGTTTATCGCGGCGTAGTCGTCCTGTTTTCCATGCTGGCCATGGTTATGATATTCGCCGCAGGTGCCGCTGGCGAGAGTTGATGTTGTGTTGGTGAAGGTCCGCTTTTGCACGTGGCTGTAGATAAACTCTGAAGCCTCGTCTTCAAGCATGTAGGTGATAATGCGCGTGGCATCGCATCGTAAAGCCATGACGATGAGGTCATTCATGACATCGGCATGCGTGCCCTTGTTGTATTTGTCAGTGTTTTCTTTGCCCTGGTTCGGCAGCACAGGTGCTCCGGTTGGTTTCGCCACGGGCATGCAGGCCAGGCCGCCCATACCCGTGGATACAGCCACGGATTGCTTCTCAACGGTGCGAACGTGGGTGAGAAACTGATCCAATTTCGCCTTGTCCTCAGCACCAAGTCGCTTTTGCGTGCGGGCGGAGTTCTCCAACACAGCATCAAGAACGCTTTTGTCGAGCGCTATGCGTTTTTGTAGCTCAGCATCGTTTCCCGGGGTTTGCGGTGCACCCACCAATTTGTTGAAAACTTCTAACGGATCCACCGACTTATACATGGGCTTACCGGCGTCATTCCAAGACACCGTGCGGCTGTTTGAGCAGGGGTTGCTGTCGCACATACTGTGATAGCTTGACAACCCCACCTGCAGGGACCTGTAAAGGGTGTTGCCTGTGACCTTTGCATCTTTGGCCATGGTTTGATCCATGGAGATGCGGTTGGCTTCTGGAAGCTTCAATTGCGCTCGAACGACACCAGGGTCAATGCAGGTTAACCAGGCGCCTGGTTGCCGGCCATGACTCGGCTCCACGGAAGGATTTCCGTCGGCATTGAAAGCCGTGCCGTTTTCCAGACCGGATAGCACGATCAACTTTGACTTCAACGGCGCAAGCGGCGCCAAAATCGACGACAGTTGCCATGCCGCCCCCTGGCCTTTTGTTTGCGGGCGCCAAACTTCCGCTGCGCCGTGGGGCAGATAAATCGGCATGAAGCGCTTGCGCACACCTGGCTGAGCGATTGCGCCTTTGGGAGCAAGTGACTCAAACCAAGGCAAGACCAAGGCAACGCCAGCGCCGCGAAGAAACGTTCTTTTGGATATTAGAGGCTTCATCATAGGCTCCCTGTGTTGCTGGACGCCGGACCGCGGCGATACCTGAAAGGTTCGGACAACACCAACGTATGGAGTAACCGCCTGATCGACGGCGTCTCCCGCATCCACTCATCGTGAACGGCGGCAAGATAAGGCTTATCCGATTCGGTAATCGGGCGGCCTAGTCCATAGTTCAGGAGAAACTCTGGTAGGCATCGCGAAAATTGGGGGTCATTCGTGACAGTGTCCGCGAGACCTTCAAGGCCCGAAAACGAAACGTCTTCTAGGTCAGCGGACGCGTCTACCGGGGTGCCATCGGCGTAGTTTGTTCGGTACTTTCCAATGGCATCGAAGTGTTCTAGAGACAAGCCATAAGGGTCGAACTAAGCCTTGCACACAGCGCAGGCTGGGTTTTCCCCATGCTCACTCAACGTCAGGCGTACGTTATTAGTTGGATCGAATCAGTTTG
>JBBSJE010000380.1:0-5449 GCA_038257535.1 Polyangia bacterium | reverse complement strand
GAAACGATGTCCGCTATACCCCCCACCTCGGAGCTGACAACAGGAAGCCCGTGCGCGGCGGCCTCACACAGCGCAATGGGTGAACAGTCCGCCCGGGTGGGAAACACCAGGAAGTGTGCGGAGAGGTACAGCTCCGAAAGCCGTAGAGCGTCGGTGGGGTCGTTCTTGTTCAGGTAGGTGATGACCTCAACTGACGTGCGATCGGCGGTGGGCGGAAGGTCGGTGCCAACAACGGTCAAAGACGCATCCACGCCCATCTTTTTCAGCGCGGCAAGCGTTCCTAGGGCTACCGGCCCTCCTTTGCGGACAAAGTCACGCGCGACGAACAAGAGCCGGCAGGGCCCGCTTGTTCCTCGTCGTAAGATCGCTCCGGCGGAGGGCGGGCGCTCAAGGTTTGCACCGTACGCAGCCAGGTGAATTTGTTCGGGGCGGGCTCCGTAATCAGTGACGGCCGAATTGGCAGCCCAACGCGATGGGTAAAGCAGGGACGCAGATCGCCGAATGGCCTCAAGCTCAAGCTCGGCGCGCAGCTTGGCCTCTTCCTCTGTGATCTTCAGGTCATAATTGTCGGCATAAAGACGGAATGTCGCGTCGGAGGCATACACCACTGGAACGTCGACACGCATGTTGCGCAGATCAGACGAACCCACGGGCGCTATGACCACGTCGCACGGCTGCTTGCGCAGCTGCGCGGCCACATGTTGGTGAAAAACCTTTGATCGGTCCGCAAAGTCCGGAAGGCCCGGTTGAAGATGCGAAATCGTATTGAACCGGCGCAGCAAGCGCTCGAAGCGTCCCGGCGTTATGGGCCACCCCAGGTCCACCACCTTCACGGGTTGTCGACGCAGGGCTTGATGCATCGAGTACAACGTTCCCGAAAAGGTGGTTTTTGAATAGTAGTTTTGCGACGACAAGAACCCCACTGTCAGCATCACGAAACGGCTTTCATCTGATTCACCAGCGTTGCCGATGAAGACTCTTCCAATGCCAAGGGATGTCCTTCGAGTTGCTGCGCGATGGGCGCGTTCATCAGCTTCAGAAGTGTGGGCGCCATGTCAAGCGCGTGGCCTTCGGGCAGCGTGACACCTGCCGCGATGCCGGGGCCGGCCGCGGCGATGAAGCCTTGGCTGCGATGGCTGCCTGCACGAAAATGCGGCAGCGGCCCAATGCGTCCCACCAAAGGGCTTTCCACGGTGTCAGTGGCGTACGTCTCTTGCCAGCCGATGACGATGTCGGCATCCGGCGCAGAATCGTCCTGCCGCAGCGGATCGGTTCGCGTTCGTTCAACCTTCCGCACCATGGGAATGCCCGTGCGCGAGTCCTTGAGCTGTGAAAGCGCCGCAATGATTTCATCAACGGTTCGTTCGTAGTCTTCGGGTTCAACCAAGCCCTGCGGTTCGCGGCCTTTCACATTGAGGCGAATGTAGCCCTCAGAGAAGCTGGGCAAAGCGAACGCCTTCATCTGGGGCCACAGCGGCATGAACCATGACGCAGGCTGGAAAGGCACCTCCTTGACCCCCTGGTCTTTGAGACCAAAGGGGCTGGCCAATTCGTGATCGCCCGGATCGTCATGGGCCAAATGCGGCTCCAAGTGTTTCAGCAACCCCCACGGCGCGTTTTGGCGCAGCAATCGGCGAATGGGATTGTGTTCCTCAATGTGGCTCCACACTTCCCAAATCCAAGAGTTGCGAAGGCACTGCAAGGTGGGTGGTGGCAGGGGGCCATTCGAGCACTGCGCGCCAATGGCGCGGCGTCCGGGGAAGCAGAATCGGTACATGAACTCAGGCAAAAACGCGATGCTCGGCAGATCCATGGTGTTGGGGCCCATGCCGTGCCCCGAGAACACCACCACGCGCGCATCGTCGCCGGCCGCTTCAATGATTCGCCCCACCGAAAAATCGATGGCTTCGTACAGTTCGCGAAGCGGATCGCCCTCTACTTTCGGTGACAGCGATTCGTAAAGTGGATGTTCCGGGCTGGAGACTTGCAGCAAGTTGTGCCCGATCGTATGCGGCTCGCCGAACACAGTGAGGAACAAGTCCCAGGGTTCACGCCGCAGCAGATCCACACAGATGTCGGCACGACGGCGAATGCCCACGGGCAAGATTTTCCGCAGCCGTTGCACCGCGTCCATGTCCAGACACTCGGCGTAATCGTCGTGCAGGCCCGGATGGTTTCCGAACTTGGTTACCAACTCGTTGAGCAATTCGGGCGGTGACGAGGCGCTTGGAACCTGCGGGGAATGCGCCCCCCACGCGCCCACCTGAATGCCTGACACATTGGGGCTGATCCGCACCTGAGGGACGTCAAAAACAGCCACGCGGTAATCGTCGCCCAGGGCGAAGAAAGGCGGCACCTCGGAAAATTCATAGGCGCCCCGAGTTTCCATTCGGTAGCGATCAGCCGCAAACCGAAGCGGCGACCAGTAACCAAGCGACTTGGGCGACCGTCCGGTTAAAAACGTGGTCCAAGGTGTTTCGGCGCTGAAAAGATCGAAGTTTTGTAGCCGCCCGTAAACGCCCTTGCGGCGCAAGCGGGCCAAGGCCGGCATATATCCCTTGTCCATATAGGCTTCAAGCAATGTGGGCTCCGCAGAATCGAGCCCGATGGCCACCACCCGTTGCTTCTTCGCCTGCCTACGCCCTGCTGCACTTGTTGCCTCGTTCATATCGCCTCCGCTCCCGTACCCTGTGTCGGTGAAATGGAATGCCCTGCTTTATGCAGAAAGGCTGCCAAGTTTGCAGGTGCTCAATGAGGGTTGCGAAAGTCTCCGTAAAGCAGCTTGGGAAAAGCGATGGCGTCTTTGGCGTAGCGGGGCAGTAACCGGCTTGGTTGGCTGGCCATGCGATGAACCCATTCAAGCCCAGTGGCCTGCATCCATTTGGGAGCGCGGCTGATCGCACCGGCCATAAAGTCGATGGTGGCACCCGCACACAGCGCCACCTTCGTTCGCAACCGCGTTTGATGTCGATGGACCCACAGTTCTTGTTTCGGTGCGCCCAGCCCCACCACAAGGACGTCGGGCGACGCAGAGGCCACCAGGTCTACGATGCGCTGGTTTTCGTCTGCCACGTTCTCAAACCCCAGCGGAGGTGAATGGCAACCCACGCAGCGAAGGTGAGGGTTCTGCGCTGTCATTGCGCTAGCGGCGCGGTCTGCCACGCCAGGCGCGGCACCTAAAAGAAAGAACGACAACGGTCGCTCCGCCGTGGCGCTGGCCATGAGCGCGGGAACCAAATCACTTCCCGCAACACGTTCGGGAACTGGTCGACCTAAGATTCGCGCGGCCCAGACCAGAGGCATTCCATCCACCAGTCGCAACCGCGCGGCAGCGTAGGCCGCTTGCAAGTCGTGGTTTTCCTGGAGCATCCGCGCGTGGTCTAGGTTGGGTGTTACCACATATGCACAACCGTAGTTGGGACTGCGAATCAGTTCCCAGAGCACCGCGAGTGCCTCCTGCATAGAGACCGCGTCAACGTCAACACCCAACACTTTCATGCGTCTCATCCCACTTTCCTCCCCTGGCCATTTGCAATGGGTCTTTGCTGAATCCCGCTACGAAACCGTATCAAGAGCCTGCGTAAATACCCGACTTTCCAGACGTGCGAGCGGTGGCGCCAACCCGCATTTTTTCCCTGGCACGCCTATTGAATTAACCCTGTCTGCCAGCGAGTTGGCACTTCACTTACAGATATTTACGGGCAGGCACGGGAGGATAACATGTCGGACAAGGGGTTGGTAAGGGCTTATCAGCCAGCGTTTTGGTTGCTTCAACGAATCGCTGACGCTAGCTTGATTTTCTTCGCTCACTACGTCGCATGCGCTCTTTATCCGCAGTCGTGGAGCGAGAAGAACACGATCGCAACAGCTGTGGCGATCATCGCGTTTCACTTGGTGGCTGAGAGCACGGGCGTGTACCAAAGCTGGCGAGGCGCGCCACTTCGCTCGCAAGCCAACTCGGTACTCACGGCATGGGCTTTCGTTGTGCCAGTGTTTTTGTTCTTCGCCTTCGCAACTCAGCAATCTGAAGCGTATTCGCGCATTATCACCACGTTGTGGTTCCTCATAACGCCCGTGAGCCTTGTAGGTCTGCGATGGGTGGAACGTCGAACGCTTAGCGTTTTGCGAAGCCACGGCCGCAACTGCCGCAAGGTCGCCATTTTAGGCGCAACGCAAATTGGCATGCGCCTCGCCGACCGCATCGAGAAGGACTCGTCACTGGGCCTGAAGCTGGAATTCATTTTTGATGAACGCTCACCGGACCGGTTGGAGCCAGTGAAGGCGTCCTTCAAGCTGCGGCAGGGGCATTTGGATGAACTGGTCACGATGGCCAAGCGTGGCGCTCTGGATGACATCTACATTGCGCTTCCCTTGCGGGCGGAACGGCGCATCTCCGACCTCATCAAGCGGCTCGCCGACACCACCGTGAACGTGCATTACGCCCCCGACTTTTTCACCTTCGACGTGCTGCACTCTCGTTGGACGCAACTGGGCGACTTCCCCGTGGTCAGCATGCTGGACAGCCCCTTCCGTGGCCCCGCCGCTGTGCTCAAGCGCATCGAAGACATCGTTTTGGGTAGCATCATCTTGGCTCTGATTAGCATCCCCATGTTGTTCATTGGCATCGTCGTGAAACTGTCATCGCCAGGCCCTGTATTCTTTCGTCAAAAGCGTTATGGCCTAAACGGAAAAGAGATTGGCGTGCTGAAGTTTCGCAGCATGAGCTGCTGTGAGGATGGCCCCAACGTGGCGCAGGCCAAACGCAACGATCCACGAGTTACCCGCTTTGGTGCCTTCTTGCGCCGCACGTCCTTGGATGAGTTGCCTCAGTTCCTCAATGTTTTGCTGGGGGAGATGTCCATCGTGGGTCCTCGTCCTCATGCTGTTGCCCACAACGAATACTACCGGCCGCTGATTTACGGATACATGCTTCGTCACAAGGTAAAGCCTGGCATCACGGGATGGGCCCAAGTTAATGGCTGGCGCGGTGAGACTGACACCGTGGACAAAATGGAAAAGCGCGTGGAGCACGACTTGGCTTACATCAACAACTGGAACCTCTGGTGGGATCTACAGATCATCATCATGACGATGTTGGGTCGCAAGAAGAGCCTGAACGCCTACTAAGCCCGTAGCTCAAACCGCAGTGAAGTGTGTATAATAAGGTCCCGTCGCGAATGTCATCGCGGCGGGGCTACTCGTTTTACCTGTTTACTTGTTTTGCCTGTTCGCCTGTTTTCGCCTGTTTTTGCCTTTTTACTTGGGGAGGAATGTTGTGGGAGGATCAAGGTTTGCCAAAGCATCGCTTTGGTCTTTAGGGGGAACAGGCGCGGCTCAATTGTTGCGCTTTGGCAGCAACCTCGTGCTGTGGAGGCTCCTGTTTCCAGAAGCCTTCGGCTTGATGGCTTTGGTCAACAGCTTGAGCATCGCCTTGGCCATGTTCTCCGAT
>JBBSJE010000379.1:0-5449 GCA_038257535.1 Polyangia bacterium | reverse complement strand
TCGCTTGTCCCCAAAATCCGCGCCCTCCATCTCCATCGCCAAAGCCCCGGTTTCCTTCGTCACTGCTTGATTTTGCTCGGCCACACGACACTTAGATCATCCCGGCCCCGTGTGTGTCAACTTGTGTAGGATCTTGAGACGGTTGTTAGCTGAGCTGTTGCCACTTCCCCCTGCGGTCGTTGGCTTAAGCCCTGCTGTTATAAGGAGATCCACATGAAACCCGATGGCTTCAACAAGAAATTTGGTTGTTTCGCCCTGTCGGCGCTCGTCGCCGGAAGCTTGGTTATGGCTTGTCAGACAAGTGATAACTCTCACGGCAACGACAAAGGCGGCACTGGCGGCTCTGATGAAGGCGGCAGCGGTGGCTCCGATGAGGGCGGCTCTGACGGCTCTGATGAGGGCGGCAACGGTGGCTCTGACGAGGGCGGCAGCGGCGGATCGGACGAGGGCGGCAAGGGCGGCATGGCCGCGGGGGGATCGGGTGGCACGGCCATGATGGGCGGAATGGGGGGCAGCATGATGAGTGCCGCGGCGCTGCCATGGTGCAATTCCACCACAGCAAAACCCGCGGTGAATGACGGCGTGATTATGGGCGCTTCAACCGCAGGTGAGCCATTTGCGGCAAATGCTCCCACCGGCGAAGAGAGGATGGTGGCCGGGTCTACGGCTTACGTTCCGAAGCAGTACGACAGTGCCGCTGAAGGAAAGGTTGGGCTCCTTGTTCTTCTACCGAGCTACTCTTTAAGCGTCACAGAGCGCAGAGGCCTGGATCAAGCCATCCATGCTGGGCATATCCCGCCGGTCGTTGTGGCGAAAACAGGAGACAAGAACAGCGTCGTGGCAATGATCGCTGCTCTGCAAGCGGCCCTTCCCAAAATCTCAAAAGACCCTGCTTGGATCGGCGTGGGAGGCCAGAGTACGGCTGGTGCCGAGGCCTTTGATGTAGTGTGGAATAACCCTATGAAGGCAGGCGTCGCGGTTGTTGGCAGCGGAAGCTTCGTTTGCTTCATGGGCAGTCAGGCTGATCAGAACTCGCGAAACAATGACGTCTACGTTCAACGGATCAGCGCGGCGGCGAAGAAGAATATTCGAGTGAGTTTGTCTGTTGGAACCTGCGATATTTTTTCCGATCTAGCCGAGCGCATAACGGCAGAATGTAGCAACTGTTCAACTGGCGCTTGTGTGGATGCATCGCAATGCCGTGCCAATTGGCAGAAGGTCAACGAGAATGTCGCGGCGGCTCTGCAAGCCAAAGGGTACAACTATCAACTTCAGATCATGACACGGGGCCAACACCAAACACCCACTCAGCCGTCGTTCCTCAACCAAGTTCGGTGGATGTTTAAGCCAATGATGTGCCAGTAAAGTCTTTGAACAAGGCTGGCTGTTCCCACTTGTGCCCTAAAGGAAAATAGGCGGGACAGCCACCCTTTTTACCGACACTTTTGCGTTTCGTTGTTGTTGCAGTCGCGGAGACCATCCACCGTACAACTCCAACAATCTGCGCCGACTCTCCACATTCAGGGACGACAAAGGTCCGGTAGGATGAGCCACTTCGCCATCAGAACTCTTCTTCGGAGGTGCAAGACAGCGTATCGCAGTTCTTGCATACCGTGCAGGTGTTAAGCTTGTTGGCAACTCCGTTACAGTCCCAGTCCCACGATCCGCATGTACGTCTTGCGAACGCCCCCGAGCGGCAGATTCCACCAGCGGTGGAGTTCTCGTCAAGGTGCGTGGCCTGAGGAGAAACAGGCGACGAATGCGATTCAACGGCGGTACGAACGTAGCTGACGTGCAGCGCAGCCCGTTGTGCGACATCTTTCTGTGTACCCATCCGCCCGCATTGTTATCCGCCCCGATAGCCGCCTGGTTGCTGCCTTGACGCTTGCCACCGTGCTGGCGGCCATGTCGTGCGGGAGGGATAGCGTAGGAGGCACCTGCATCGACTCGTGGAAACGCCGACCCATGGGTTTGGCACAATGTCGTCCGGTCCCCGTTTGTGCCCAGCTCGCCAAGCAACCGCAGCAAGAAGCCAGCTTCGTTATCGATTTGTTGGCGCATGGAAACACTGCGGGACCAGACGGAACAACGCCCGCCTTCCCAGAGGCTGAGCGGCTCGCCAATTGGACATGTTTGGCAAACCTATTGCGTGCACGGGGGGCCGAGGTTGAACCGCAGGGTGAGTCGTTCGATGTATTTGCCACCGCCACGTGGTCGCAGGTCCAAGACCTGCTTGGGCTGGAGCTCGTCAACACCGTCGAGGTGGGATGTCGCACGCAAGACGTGTGCACGCATTGTGACGCCCTGTCTGTTGCAGCCTGCGCGAATGACGCTCTTTGCAGCGTCATTTCGGCAACGCCTATCGATGGCGCCGGAATGTGTGCGCAGACGCCCGTGCCGGTTGGCTGCATGCCCAGCGGTCGCCCCTGCGGTCACGCCATTTCTTTCGCTGCAGATCCGGAAGGGAGCTGTTGGCAATTTGGCACCACTTGTGTTCCTGAAGGCTGGCAGGGGGACGCCATGTGCCGACCTGACGACGCGGGGCAGTTCCCGGCCTGCAAGTGATTTCACGTCGAAGGCGACCGCGTCCTTGTTGCGTTGGGTTCTTCCCTACAAGCAGAAGAAGATGGGTGACTTTACCCTCTAGGACTTAGACATCGATTCCAGCCGGCGCAGCGCTTCGAGGTCAACGAGATCTTTGGCTCGTCCCGCTGCGGCCTTCGAACGTATAAGATCTCCCAGCGACAGGATTCGGACCTGCGCTCCGTAGAGATCGACCACCTCGGCGCGCAGGGCCATCTCGCCGTATCCACCGAGTCCGGTTACTTCACCCAGAAGGTCGATGTCTCCAGCGGTCGTTGTCAGCGTGAAGTTCAGGCCGTTTCTCAGCGTCTTCGCATCCCAGAAAAACGGAAGCTCGGGCGGTGCACCACGCAGCTTTGGGTGCAGGGTTGCGAGCGCACGAACCACGCGATCAAGGTTCTGAGGCGTCCGTGCATAACAAATATCGAGGTCCAGAGTTGCCCGCACGTGCCCGTGGGAGATCACGGCCAGGCCTCCGACCACAACGAACTCCACCTGTTCCTCCGCAAGACGCCGGAAAAGCTCAGCAAAGTCGGTCATCGTTGCTCGCCGGTGCGTTTACGCGCCATCGATCTGCGGAGCTGCTCTGCCAACTCTACCAACCGACACATGGCTTCTACCCGTTCCGTGGGGGTCGCTGCACGCGCCTGCGCCAACTGGTCGTCATCGACTCCGGACGGGAGCTGATCGAGGACCCGATATTGCCACGGCTCATCGACGGGAAACCACATGAACCCACTTTAGGCGGTTTACGGGCGGCGCGCATCCGGGGATATCCAACCACAAGAATCCTCCGACCTAGGGCCAGAGGCGCGACGCGTCATGCGTTGACTGCCGCCCTTGTGTCCGTTCACGATGCTTCTATGAAACGATGCCGCATGCCATTTCTCATGAGACAAGAGACGGTGAGGGGTTTATAGTGCCGCACCGAGGAGCCCGCCCTATGACCCGTTTTGCGCTAATCGCCGCGATCATTCTCGCAACCGCATTGCCTGCCGTTGCGGCGACCAGCAACAAGAAAAACGCGGCTGATGCGGAAGCGCTGATTCAAGAAGGTGTGCGACTGCGTAAGGTGGGGCGTGACGACGCTGCGCTTGAGAAATTTGATCGCGCGTACGGCCTGGCGCCCACACCTAGAGCCGCCGCACAAAAAGGACTGTGCTTGCAAGCTTTGGGGCGCTGGACCGATGCCGAAGACCTGTTGGCCAGTGCGCTTGAAGGCGGCGACGACCCTTGGGTCGCGCGCAACCGCAACGTCATCAAAGACTCGCTCGAAGAAGTGAAAACCAAGATTGGCCGTTTCGAGATTTCGGGATCACCAGAAGGCGCCGAAGTTTTTGTTGATGGCCGCCGTATGGGCAGCCTCCCGTTGCCCGGCACGGTGCGCATTAACGCGGGTCCCGCCACCTTGGAAGTTACGTCGACAGGGCATGTGTCTGAGCGATCGAACCTGCAAGTTCAAGGCGGCAGTTTCCGTCAGCTTGAGTTCCGCTTGAAACCCGAGCGGCCCGTTGCGCTTGCGCCCATGCCGCGACAAGAGACCGACTCGGATTTGTCAGAGTCGGCTTTGCCGGCCGAAGCCAGCGAAACCCCCGTTTACAAACGCACCTGGTTTTGGGGCGCGATTGGCGCTGTGGTGGTGGCCGGCGTTGTGACCGCCGTTGTGCTTTCCAGTGGCAAGGAAATCATCGGACCCACGGCTGATGACCAAGTAGACCTTTAGCCCAGGCATTTGCATTGAAACCAGCCCTTGCACCCAGGCTCTCTCCCGACGACCTCGTTAGCTACGAGGTGGCAGTCATTGCAGGTCGCCGGCCACCGCGCGCGCGCGATTTCGTGGTGGGGTTGGATGATCACGACACGCAAGCCCGCGCCCGGCAGTGGTTAGAGCAACTGGTGCATCAGCATCTTGAAGACCACAAACCAGAGTTTGGCAACGCTTGGAAAACCGTTGGCAGCATGGACTGCGTATCGCCCTCAGGCAAAGAGCTGCCCACGCGAAGTTGGCGTTTGTGCGCACGCGATGGCGTGGATGACCGCTTAGAATTTTCGTGGATCGCCGGCGCGGTCAACGATTCGTAGCGGAGGCAGCTCAACTCCGATTTGCACGTTTAGGTTGGGTGCGTTTGACGAAGTCGAGACAATCAACCTCGTACAGCGCCAGCTCGCGGTTGTAGTTGGTTGGGTCGCCGAGATTCTACCCGCCCGCAATCATCTGGGTGATTATGTCTTGTTGAAAGGCGGTTTCGCGGGCATTGGCTGTCATGCCGCCTCGGCTTCGGTTTCAGTGGTTGGTGCTGGAGAAGCGTTAGTGGTCTTGTTCATCATCTTCCGTCTGCCCTTCGATCGGCAGCCCGAACTGACACGCCCGGTAGCGCTGCCCGGGATGTGATGGGGTATCGGGATAAACACGCTGCAACTTGCCCTCCTCGACCATAGGGCTTAGGTGCCGCTCCACGAGCTTTTTAACGTCCCGGTGCCCCAGCAACGTTGCCAGCTCGACGGGCGTCAGTTCTGTGTACTGCGTTAAACGTATAATCGCTTTTCGCAGCTGGTCCTGTCGCGGGCGAGCCCCAAGCTGACTCAGCAGCATCTTTAGGGGCGTGGGCAAATCGGCAACGTTGGAAGCCGCTGAAGTGTTCTCGAACCCCCCCCGATCGGCTTCGAGCCCCCCCCGATCCGGCTGCGATGCGTGGTCGAGCCCCCCCCGATCTGTCTCGAGCCCCCCTCGATCCAGCTGCGGTGCGTTGTGAAGCCCCCCCCCGATCCACCCCGAGCCCCCCCCGATCGGGATCATCGGCTCCAGTGGCAGTTGGTGTGGCATAGGGGTGCCCAAGCTCGTAGTAGCTTTGCGACCCTGCTCCGT